>DATEFZ010000135.1:0-10497 GCA_035280325.1 Casimicrobiaceae bacterium | reverse complement strand
CGCCGCACGCCATCGGGCTGGCCATCGCGGCGACGGTAGCCGCGGTCAGCGTCGTCGGCTGGGTGGCCCTGACGACGATGCCGGTGCCGCCGGCGGCGATCGCCAGCGCCAAGCAGGCCTCGGAGGTGCGCGCGGCGGATGCCCGGCCGGTGGTCGACAACGAGTACCTGCTGGTGCATCGCGAATACTCGCCGAGCAACGTCATCCAGGGCATGCGCCCCTTCATGCGCGCGGTCGCGGCCAGCGAGCCGGATGCGCGCCCATAGTCCAGGTCTGCACGATCGCCGCGCATCGCCTCCGCGCTCGTACCGCGGGGCAGGCCTTGCGCTCGCCGCTCTGCTGCTCGCGCCGGCGGCCTTCGCGCAGGACGCCGCCGAGTGGCTGCAACGCGCGGCCGCGGCGGCGCAGCAGCTGAACTACGTCGGCACCATCGTCTATCAGCACGAAGGCCGCATGGAGACGTCGCGGCTCTATCACCTGCACGATGCGAGCGGCGAATCGGAGAAGCTGTCGAATCTCGACGGCCCGGCGCGCGAGATCGTGCGCAACGACGACGAAGTGCGCTGCTACTATCCCGACGCCAAGGTGGTCAGGGTCGAGCCGCGCAGCATGCACAATGCCTTTCCTTCGCTGCTGCCGCAGCAGCTCGCCACGCTGACGAGCTACTACGTGTTCCGCAAGGCGGAGGCGACCCGGATCGCCGGGCTCGACGCCCAGGCATACGTGTTCGAGCCCAGGGACGGCGCCCGCTACGGGCACAAGCTCTGGGCCGATATCGCGACCGGCTTGCTGCTCAAGGCGCGGCTGCTCGACGAGAAGAACGAGCCGGTCGAGCAGTTCGCGTTCAGCGACATCCACATCGGCGCCCAGCTCGACCGCAGCGCAACCCGGCCGCCGTTCGACACCGCCCCGGCCGGATGGCAGGTGCACGACTCGGCGACCCGGGACATCGTGCCGAAGGAGACCGGCTGGACGGTCGGCGACGTGCCGCCCGGATTCAGCAAGGTGGTCGAAGGTTACCGCACCTTGCGCGGCAAGCCGGCGCAGGTCGTGCACATCGTCTACTCGGACGGCCTGGTCGCGATCTCGGTCTTCGTCGAGCCGACTCCCCCGACGCCGCAGCCGGTCGGCGCTTCGCACCAGGGCGGCATCAACGTGTACAGCCGCCAGCTCGACGATTACCTGGTGACGGTGCTGGGCGAAGCGCCAGGTACGACGGTCCGGCAGATCGCGTACTCGGTCGCCCGACGGCACTGACGATAACCGTTAGAATCGAAACTCCGGCCCGGGTTTCCCGGCATATCCGATGAAAACGACTGCGATGAACCCTCGTTCCTGGTCCGCCTTGCTCGTGCTGGCGGGCGCCCTCGCGCTCGCGCCCGGCTGGGCTTTGGCGCAAGCCGGCCGCCTGCCCGACTTTGCCGAGCTCTACGAGCAGCAGGGCCCGGCGGTGGTCAGCATCGACGTCACCCAGACGGCGCGGCGCCCGGCGCTGCCCGACCTGTCGGAAGACGATCCGTTCTACGATTTCTTCCGCCGCTTCGGCCAGGTTCCACGCGGGCAGCAGCCGCGTCCGCGCGAATTCGAGCAGCAGTCGACCGGCTCGGGATTCATCCTCGCTTCGGACGGCTACGTGCTGACCAACGCCCACGTCGTGGACGACGCCAACGAAGTCACGGTCAAGCTGACCGACAAGCGCGAATTCAGGGCCAAGGTCATCGGCACCGACCGCCGTACCGACGTCGCGCTGCTCAAGATCGATGCCGCCGGGCTGCCCAAGGTGACGATCGGCGATCCCGACAAGCTCAGGGTCGGCGAATGGGTCGCGGCGATCGGCAAGCCGTTCGGCCTGGAAAACACCATTACCGCCGGCATCGTCAGCGCCAAGGGGCGCGAGCTGCCGAACGAGAACCTGGTGCCTTTCATCCAGACCGACGTGCCGATCAATCCCGGCAACTCCGGCGGACCGCTGTTCAACATGAAGGGCGAGGTGGTCGGCATCAACTCGCTGATCTTCAGCCGCACCGGCGGCTACATGGGCCTTGCGTTCGCGATTCCGATCGACGTCGCGATGAACGTGGTCAGGCAGATCCAGGACAAGGGCCGCGTCACCCGCGGCCGGATCGGCGTGCAGATCCAGGAGGTCAGCCGCGAGACCGCCGACGCCTTCGGGCTGCAGCGCGCCGGCGGCGCGCTGGTCAACTCGGTCGAGAAAGGCAGCCCGGCCGACAAGGCGGGCGTCGAAACCGGCGACATCATCACCAAGGTCGACGGGCGGCCGGTCAATACCTCGTCCGAGCTGCCGCGCATCATCACCCAGGTCAAGCCGGGCACCAAGATAATGCTGCAGGTCTGGCGCAAGGGCGCCAGCAAGGACATCGGCGTCGTCGTCGCCGAGCTCAAGGACGAGGAAGCGCCGCGCAGCAATCGGCGCGGTGCGCCGAGCAAGGAGAAGGCCAAGCCGAATCGCATGGGGCTGGTCCTGTCGGACCTGACCGACGAGCAGAAGAAGGAGCTCGAGATCAGGAACGGCGTCGTCGTCGAGGACATCCGCGGCACCGCGCACGGCGACATCCAGCCGGGCGACGTGATCCTGGCGGTGATCAACCGCGGCGCGACGATCGAGGCGAAGAGCGTCGAGCAGGTCAACGCGCTGATCGCCAAGCTGGAAAAGGGCAGCTCGGTGACCCTGCAGCTCCGCCGCGGCGAGCAGCAGTTCTTCTCGACGATCCGACTGGTCAACGGCGGCAGCGAGTAGTCGGGCCGCTCGAGCCCGGCACCGGCGGGCCGCAGGGTTTTCGCCGCCACCGCCGCGGCGAAAGCGCGCCCGCAGTCGCGCCGAAGGCGGAAATCGGCTAAAATTCAATGGATTCCGGCGCCGCAGCCGGCCGGCGGCCCGCAGCCTTGCTGCGGGCAACCTCGGTGGCCGCGCGCACAGGAGGGGCACTTCGCGGTGCCCTTTTGTTTTGAACCGGCGATGCACAACATCCGCAACTTCTCGATCATCGCGCACATCGACCACGGCAAGTCGACGCTGGCCGACCGCTTCATCCAGCGCTGCGGCGGCCTGACCGAGCGCGAGATGGAAAGCCAGGTCCTCGACACGATGGATCTCGAGCGCGAACGCGGCATCACCATCAAGGCGCAGACCGCGGCGCTGCGTTATCCGGCGCGCGACGGCTCGACCTACGACTTGAACCTGATCGACACGCCAGGGCACGTCGATTTCGCCTACGAGGTCTCGCGCTCGCTCGCCGCCTGCGAAGGCGCGCTGCTGGTGGTCGACGCATCGCAGGGCGTCGAGGCGCAGACGGTCGCCAACTGCTACACCGCGACCGAGCAGGGCGTCACCGTGGTCCCGGTGCTGAACAAGATCGACCTGCCTTCGGCCGAGCCGAAGCGGGTGATCGCCGAGATCGAGGACATCATCGGCATCCCGGCGCAGGATGCGATCCTCGCCAGCGCCAAGACCGGCGAAGGCATCGACGACATTCTGGAGGCGGTGATCGCCCGCATTCCGCCGCCGACCGGCGATCCGGCGGCAGCGCTGCAGGCGTTGATCATCGATTCGTGGTTCGACAATTATGTCGGGGTCGTCATGCTGGTGCGCGTCGCGCAAGGGACGCTGAAGCCGCGCGACAGGATCCTGCTGATGGCGACCGGCGCCAGCTACAACTGCGAGCAGGTCGGCGTGTTCACCCCGAAGGCGGTCGGCCGCGACTCGCTCGAGGCCGGCGGGGTCGGCTACATCGTCGCCGGCATCAAGGAGCTCAAGTCGGCGCGGGTCGGCGATACCGTGACGCTGGCGGCGCGCCCGGCAACGCAGCCGCTGCCGGGCTTCAAGGACGTCAAGCCGCAGGTTTTCGCCGGGCTCTATCCGGTCGAGGCCAACCAGTACGAAGCGCTGCGCGACGCGCTGGAGAAGCTCAGGCTCAACGACGCTTCGCTGCACTACGAGCCGGAGGTGTCGCAGGCGCTCGGCTTCGGATTCCGCTGCGGCTTTCTCGGCCTGCTGCACATGGACATCGTGCAGGAGCGGCTCGAGCGCGAATACGACATGGACCTGATCACGACGGCGCCGACCGTCGTCTACCAGGTCCTGCTGCGCGACGGCAGCCTGCTCGAGATCGAGAACCCGTCGAAGCTGCCCGACCTGTCGCGGGTCGAGGAGATACGCGAGCCAATCATCACCACCACCATCCTGACGCCGCAGGACTACGTCGGGCCGGTGCTCGAGCTTTGCACCGACAAGCGCGGCGTGCAGAAGAACATGCAGTACGTCGGGCGGCAGGTGGTCCTGACCTACGAGCTGCCGCTGGCCGAAGTGGTGATGGATTTCTTCGACCGCCTCAAATCGGGCTCCCGCGGCTATGCCTCGCTCGACTACGAATTCCTCGAGTTTCGCGCCGCCGACGTCGTCAAGCTCGACATCCTGATCAACGGCGAGCGGGTCGACGCCCTGTCGGTCATGGTGCACCGGGCGCACGCCCGGTACCGCGGTCGCGAGGTGGTCACCAAGATGCGCTCGCTGATTCCCCGGCAGATGTTCGACGTCGCGATCCAGGCGGCGATCGGCGCGCAGATCATCGCTCGCGAGAGCGTCAAAGCGCTGCGCAAGAACGTGCTCGCCAAGTGCTACGGCGGCGACGTCACCCGCAAGCGCAAGCTGCTCGAGAAGCAGAAGGCGGGCAAGAAGCGGATGAAGGCGGTGGGCAGCGTCGAGATCCCGCAGGAGGCCTTTCTGGCGATACTCCAGGTCGGCGAGAAGCTGTCGCCTCGACAACAATGACTCGCAACGGGGCGATGCCACGATGAACTTCGCACTGATCCTGTTCCTGCTGACCGTGCTGACCGGAGCAATGGCGCTGGCCGATCGGCTGTTGTTCGCCGGGAAGCGCGCCCCGGGCGCGCCCGAGCCGTGGTGGGTCGAGTATTCGAAGAGCTTCTTCCCGGTCCTGTTGATCGTCTTCCTGCTGCGCTCGTTTGTCGCCGAGCCGTTCAAGATTCCGAGCTCGTCGATGCGGCCGACGCTCGAGGTCGGCGATTTCATCCTGGTCAACAAGTTCGCTTACGGCATCAGGCTGCCGATCATCGAGAGGAAGATCATCGACACCGGGCAGCCGCGGCGCGGCGACGTGATCGTCTTTCGCTATCCGGTCAATCCGTCGCAGGATTTCATCAAGCGCCTGGTCGGCCTGCCGGGCGACGAAGTCGTCTATCGCGACAAGGTGCTGACGGTCAACGGCGTGCCCTGGCCGCAGACGCCGGACGGCACCTACAGCTACCTCGAGGGCCTTACCTACGTCACGACCGAGCGGCGGGTCGAGCATATCGGCGACAAGCAGCACGCGATCGCCATCAACCCGGCCGGCCCGCCGGTCAACCTGAACGGCGTGCGGTCGTTCCCGGGACACGAAAACTGCGATTACAATGATCGCGGATTCGCCTGCAAGGTGCCACCGGGCAGCTATTTCATGATGGGCGACAACCGCGACAACAGCGACGACAGCAGGTACTGGGGCTTCGTTCCGGACGACCACCTACGCGGCAAGGCATTCTTCATCTGGTTCAACTGGGACGATATCAGCAGCTTGGCGTTCAGCCGGATCGGCACCAGCATCCGTTAAGGAGGGGAGATGAACCATCGCGCTGCGCAAGGCGGGCTGACGATGCTCGGTTTCCTGTTCGTCGCCGCGGTGGTGGTGGCGATCGTGATGATCGGCTTCCGCACGTTGCCGTCGTACATCGAATACTTCACCGTCAAGAAGGTAATGGCCAAGACGCTGCAGGATGCGCCGGAACCGTTCAACCTGGCCAAGTTCCGCAGCGACTTCGACCTGAAAGCCAGCGCCGACTACATCGACTCGGTCCGCGGCACCGACATCGACGTGGTCAAGGAGGACAATGCGCTGGTGGCGACGGCGACCTGGAGCAACAAGCTGCACATGATCGGCAACGTGAGCCTGGTGCTCGACTTCGAGGCCACGGTCGCCAAGTGACGCCTCGCGGTTGATGTCGCCGGCAGCGCAGAGCGAGTCGCTCGGTCACGTCTTCCGTCGCCCGGAGCTGCTGCGTCAGGCGCTCACCCACCGCAGCTTCGCCGCCGAGCACAACGAGCGTCTCGAGTTCGTCGGCGACGCGGTGCTCGACTGCGCGATCGGCGTCGCGCTCTACCGGCGCTTCCCGGCGATGCCCGAGGGCGAGCTCTCCCGCGTCCGGGCCAACCTGGTCAACCAGGACACGCTGTACCGGCTGGCGCGCGGGCTCGATCTGGGGGCCAGGCTGCGGCTCGGCGAAGGCGAGCAGAAGAGCGGCGGTGCCGGCCGGCCCTCGATTCTGGCCGACGCGCTGGAAGCGGTGTTCGGCGCGATCTTCGTCGACGGCGGCTTCGTCGCTGCCGATGCCGCGATCGTCCGCGTCTATGCCGACGAGCTGGCGAAGATCGACGCCACCGGCGCTGCCAAGGACGCCAAGACGCGGCTGCAGGAATGGCTGCAGGGCAGGAAGCTGCCGGTGCCCGACTACGAGGTCGCCGCGGTCCGCGGCGAAGCTCACCTGCAGACCTTCGACGTCGTATGCCGGATTCCCTCGCTGGCGATCGCCGCCGGCGGATCGGGCCCGAGCCGCCGCGCCGCCGAGCAGGCGGCGGCCGCCGAAGCGCTCGAGCAGGTCACGCGTGGCTGATGCCGCGTTTCGCTGCGGCTACGTGGCCGTCGTCGGGCGGCCCAACGTCGGCAAGTCGACGCTGGTCAACGCGCTGGTCGGGGCGCGCGTCAGCATCACCTCGCGTCGGCCGCAGACGACGCGGCACCGGATCCTGGGCATCGTCTCGGCGCCCGGGGCCCAGCTCGTTTTCATCGACACGCCCGGATTCCAGGGCGTTCACCGTTCGCGGCTGAACCAGCGGATGAACCGCTGCGTCCGCCAGGCGGTCGCCGGCGTCGACGCGATCGTCGTCGTGCTCGAGGCGGTCAAGCTCACCGATGGCGACCGCGAGGTCCTGGCGCTGCTGCCGGCCCGAGTTCCGGCGATCGCCGCGGTCAACAAGATCGATCGGCTGGCCGACAAGTCGCGCCTGTTGCCGTATCTGGCGATGCTGGGCGATGCGCATGCCTTCGCCGCGATGGTGCCGGTCAGCGCCGAGAAGGGCACGCAGCTCGACGTCCTGACTGCCGAGATCGCGCACCGCCTGCCGGTGGCCGAGCCGCTGTTCGCCGCCGACGACCTGACCGACCGCGACGAGCGCTTTCTTGCCGCCGAGTACGTTCGCGAGAAGATTTTCCGCCGGCTGGGCGAGGAAGTTCCGTACGCGACGACGGTCGCGGTCGACCGTTTCGAGCACGACGGCGCGCTGCGCCGCATCCACGCCACCGTTTACGCCGACAAGGCGAGCCAGCGCGCGATCCTGCTGGGCGAGGGCGGCGCGACGATGAAAGCGATCGCTGCTGCTGCGCGCCGCGACATGGAGCGGCTGTTCGGCGGCAAGGTTTTCCTCGAGGTCTGGGTCAAGGTCCGATCAGGATGGGCCGACGACGAGGCCATGCTCGAGCGGCTCGGGTATTGATCGAGCCAACCGAGTCGATCGACGCCACCCGATGAGACAGCCGCGCGATCGCCGCGAGCAGCAGGAAGCCTACGTGCTGCACGCCTATCCCTATCGCGAAACCAGCCTGATCGTCGAAGCGCTGACGATGAACCATGGCCGGGTGGCTATGGTCGCGCGCGGCGCCAAGCGCCCGCGCTCCGAGCTGCGCGGCGTCCTGCAGGCGTTCCAGCCGTTGACGCTGTCGTGGGGCGGCGGCGGCGAGCTGCGCACGCTGATCGCAGCCGACTGGCGCGGCGGGCTGCCCCTGGTCGCGGGATCGGCGCTCTTGTGCGGCTTCTACCTGAACGAGCTGCTGCTCAAGCTGCTGCCCCGCGAGGACGCGCATCCGCAGCTCTACCGCGACTACGAAACCGCGCTGTCCCGGCTGGCGCAAGGGGTGGCGCAGGCGCCGGTGCTGCGCGAGTTCGAAGTCCGGCTCCTCTCGGCGCTCGGCTACGCGCTGCCGCTCACCCACGAGGTCGACACGGGCCGGCCGATCGACCCCGCGGCGCGATACTATTACGCGTTCGATCGCGGCCCGCGAAGCCGGGCGGCGGAGCCGGGACAGCGCTATCCGCAGGTGCGCGGCGCGACGCTGCTTGCGCTGGCGCGGCACGACTACGGCGCCGCCGACGCCGCCGCCGAAGCCAAGCGGCTGATGCGCGAGGTGCTCGACCATTACCTCGAGCGGCGCGCGATCGCGAGCCGGCGCGTGGTGCGCGACCTGCAGGCGCTGGACGACGACAACAGCGAATAGCGCTCATCATGATCGAGCTCGGCGTCAACATCGACCACGTCGCGACCGTGCGCCAGGCGCGGCGCACCTACGAGCCCGATCCGGTCTGGGCCGCCGCCGAGGCGCACCTGGGAGGCGCCGACGGCATCACCGTCCATCTGCGCGAGGATCGCCGGCATATCCAGGACGAGGATGTGCGGCGCTTGCGCGCGCTGGTGCAGATCAGGCTCAACCTGGAGATGGCGGCGACCGACGAGATGCTGGCGATCGCCTGCGCGCTCAAGCCCGAGATGGCGATGCTGGTGCCCGAGGGTCGCGAGGAGGTCACCACCGAAGGCGGGCTCGACGTCGCGGCGCAGGAGGCGCGGCTCAAGACCGCGGTGGCGCGGCTCTCCGACGCCGGCATCGTCAGCAGCGTCTTCATCGACGCCGACATACGCCAGGTCGAAGCCGCCGCGCGGATCGGCGCGCGGGTGTGCGAGATCCACACCGGACCGTACGCGCATGCGTTCCACGCCAGGGGCCGCGATCCGCAAAGCGCCGCGGTGGTCGCCGAGCTGGCCAGGATCGGCGACGCCGGCAGCGCGGTCCGGGCGCTCGGCATGCGCTTCAACGCCGGCCACGCGCTCAACTACTTCAACGTGCAATCGATCGCGGCGCTGCCCGGGGTGAGAGAGCTGCACATCGGGCACGCGATCGTCAGCCGCGCGGTGTTCGTCGGCTTGCGCGAGGCGGTGCGGCAGATGAAGGCGCTGATCCGCGAAGCTGCCGCCGGCTGATCGCCGCGAGGCAGGTCAGTACGGTCAGTACGGGTGCGGCCATTTGCCGCCGAGCGTGCGGGTCAGCTCCTCGGCGGTGTGCGCGACCAGAGGGCCCAACTGGCGGATACGCTCGTCGGACAGGCGCGACGACGGCCCGGCCAGCGAAATCGCTCCCAGCGGCTCGGCGTGCTCGTCGTAGACAGTGGCCGCGACGCAACGCGTCGACCGCGCGTGCTCCTCGTCGTCGAACGAATAGCCGCGCTGCCGGATAACCTTCAGCGCCGCCCACATCGTTTCCGGCGCGACGATGGTGTTCTCGGTGATGCGCGGCAGGCCGCGTACCTTGAGGATGGCGTCGATCTGCTCGTCGGGCAGCGCGGCGAAGATCGTCTTGCCGACGCCGGAGGCGTGCAGCGGCACCCTGCTGCCCAGCCGCACCAGCGTGCGCATCGTCTCGTGGCATTGCACCTGGGCGATGAACACCGCTTCGGTGCCGTCGAGTATCGCCAGGTTGGCCGTCTCGCCGGCCTGCTCCATCAGCCGCCGCATGTAGGCGTGGCTTCGGGCGACGAAGTCGCGGTTGGCCAGGAACGTGCTGCCGACGGTGAAGGCCTGCAGGCCGACGTGCCAGAGCCCGAGGTCGCCCGACTGATAGACGTAGCCCATCTTTTCCAGCGTGGCCAGCAGCCGGTGCGCGGTCGACACCGGCAATTGCACGCGGTTGCTGAGCTCGGTCAGCGACAGGCCGCCGTCGGCATGCGACAGCGACTCGAGGATCGACAGCCCGCGCGTCAGGCTCTGCACCTGGCCGGTCGGCGCGCCCGCCTTGTGCGGCATGCGGCCGCGGCGCGGCAACGTGGTCGGGCGGGGAGGCATGGATCGGATGTCGGCTGGCGGGGTTGAGGATAACGCATTCGCGCCGGCCAGCGAGAGGTGCCGGCGATCGGACCGCGAGGGCTTGGGTCAGAGCTGCGGCGTGACCGCGAATGTCTCTCCGGCGATATCGACCCGATAGGTCGCAGCGATCAGGTCGGCGTCGGTCAGAACGCGGTCGCTGCGCGCATAGCCCATTGCCAAGGCCCGGCCGTGCTTGCGGCTGTAACCGGCCGACGAAAGCTCGCCGACGTTGCGTCCGTCCATCTGGATCGGCTCGCCGCCCCACGGGAACGCCGCGGGATCGTCGAAGGCGAACCGGACGAGCCGCTTGCGCAAGCCTTCGGCCTGCTGCCGGATCAGCGCGTCGCGGCCGATGAACGGCGCCGGCTTGTCGAGCCTCACCGCGTAGGCGAGCCCAGCTTCGAACGGCGTTTCGTCGGGGCCGAGCTCGGCGCCCCAGGCGCGCCGTCCCGCCTCGATGCGCAAGGCGTCGATCGTGTAGTAGCCGGCGTCGCGCAGTCCCAGCGCGGCGCCCGCGT
>DATEFZ010000134.1:0-4374 GCA_035280325.1 Casimicrobiaceae bacterium | reverse complement strand
GTTGACACCGAGCTGCTCGGCGACGATCTTCTTGACTCGCTGCTCTACGTTTTCCATGCTTTTCCTCCCCTGACGGGATCTCGACGTTTCTCGGCCGGGCGATTTTACCAGATCGACCGGGTTGGCCAAAGGGAGACGCGGGTGTCCCGCGTCGCTTTCGGACCGGATTTTCCTATTGCATGTACATGCCGCCGTTGACGTGCAGCGTCGCCCCGGTGATGTAGCCGGCCTGGCGCGAAGCGAGGAAGGCGACGGCGTGCGCGACGTCCTCGGGTGCGCCGAGGCGCCCGAGCGGTACGCGCTCCAGCAGCTTCTCGCGCTGCGCTTCCGGCAACGCGCGCGTCATATCGGTCTCGATGAACCCCGGCGCGACGCAATTGACGGTGATGTTGCGGCTGCCGACCTCCTGGGCGAGCGACTTGGTGAATCCGATCAGCGCCGCCTTCGCCGCCGCGTAGTTGGTCTGTCCGGCGTTGCCGCTCGACCCGATCACCGAGCCGATATTGACGATGCGGCCGTAGCGGGCCTTCATCATGCCGCGCAGCACCGCTTTCGACAGCCGATACACCGAGCGCAGGTTGGTACTGATGACCGCGTCCCAGTCGTCTTCCTTCATGCGCAGCAGCAGGTTGTCGCGGGTGATGCCGGCGTTGTTGACCAGGATGGCGATCGCGCCGAAGCGCTGCTCGATCGCGCTGACGACCGCCTCCGGCCCGGTCGCGTCGTTGACGTCGAGGCGCAGGCCCTCGCCGGCGTTGCCGCCAGCCTTCAGATACGCGCCGATCGCCGCCGCGCCTTCGTCGGTGGTCGCGGTGCCGACCACGGTCGCGCCCTCGCCGATCAGCGTCTGCGCAATCGCCTTGCCGATGCCGCGGCTCGCACCGGTCACCAGCGCCACGCTGCCGTCGAGACGCATCGCTATCCCCCGGTGACCGCCGATAGCGCCGCGGCGAGCGCGTCGCCGTCGTTGCCCGGATGCACGCGCAGCTCGGGCACCGTACGCCTGGCCAACCCGCTCAGCACAGTGCCCGGGCCGCATTCGACGATATCGGTGACGCCGGCGGCGGCGAACGTCCGCAGCGTATCGGACCAGCGCACCGGGGTCGCGGCCTGACGCGCCAGCGCGGCGCGAACGCCGGCGGCGTCGGCCGCGGCAGCGACATCGACGTTGTGCAGCACCGGCCGAGTCGATGGGCGCACGTCGACTCCAGCCAGGTACGCTGCGAGCCGCTCGGCCGCGGGTTTGAGCAGCGAGCTGTGGAACGGCGCGCTGACCGGCAGCAGCACGCCGCGCTTGGCGCCGCGCGTCTTGGCCAGCGCGAGCGCCCGCTCGACCGCCTGCCGGTGGCCGGCGATCACCGTCTGCGCCGGCGCGTTGAAGTTCACCGGCTCGACCACCTGCCCTTGCGCGGCCTCGGCACACGCCGCGGCAAGCGCCTCGTCGTCCAGCCCGATGACGGCCGCCATCGCGCCCTCGCCTTCGGGCACCGCTTCCTGCATCGCCTGCGCGCGGAAGCGCACCAGCGGCAGCGCGTCGGCGAGGCGCAGCGCGCCCGCAGCGACCAGCGCCGCGTACTCGCCGAGACTGTGACCGGCCATCACCGCAGGTTCGGGACCGCCGGCGGCGCGCCAAGCGCGGTAGATCGCAACATCGGCGGTCAGCATCAGGGGCTGCGTGTTGACCGTCTTGTTGATCTCCTCGACCGGACCGTCGGCCGCCAGCGCCCACAGGTCCTGTCCCAGCACGCGGCTCGCTCCGGCGAAGGTCTCGTGCACCGCCGCGTCGGCGTCGAATCCGGCCATCATCCCGACCGACTGCGAGCCTTGACCGGGGAACATCATCGCCAGCTTCATCGGGGTCCTAGCTCCACTCGAGGAGCACCGAGCCCCAGGTGAACCCGCCGCCGACGCCGAGCAGCAAGACCCGCTGGCCGGCGCGAATGCGCCCGTCGCGCACCGCGACGTCGAGCGCCAGCGGGATCGACGCCGCCGACGTGTTGGCGTGCTCGCCGACCGTCGACACCATGCGCGAGAGCGGCAGCCCCAGCTTTTTCATCGTCGCTTCCATGATACGGATGTTGGCCTGGTGCGGGATCACCCAGTCGACCGCCGAGGCCGGCAGGCGGTTGGCGTCCAGTGCTTCCTGCGCCGTCTCGGCGAGCACCTTAACCGCGAACTTGAACACAGTGTGCCCGTCCATGCGCAAGAGCGGCGTTCCGCAGACCGCGCCGTTGGCGACGGTCCCCGGCACGGCCAGGATGTCGCGATAGCTGCCGTCGGCGTGCAGATGCGACGACAGGATGCCGGACCGCGCCGAGGGCACCAGCACCACGGCGCCGGCGCCGTCGCCGAACAGCACGCAGGTGCCGCGATCGTTCCAGTCGAGAATGCGCGAATAGATCTCGGCGCCGACGACCAGCGCGTTGCGCGCGCTGCCGCTCGCAACCATGCGGTCGGCGATCGACAGCGCGTAGACGAAGCCGCTGCACACGGCCTGCACATCGAACGCAGGCCCGCTCCTGGCGCCCAGCTTGTGCTGGACGATGCAGGCCGTCGACGGGAAGACCATGTCGGGCGTGGTCGTGGCAACCACGATCAGATCGATGTGCCCGGGCGCGAGACCCGCCGCCGTAAGCGCGGCGCGCGCGGCGGCCAGCGCCAGGTCGCTGGTCTGCTCGTCCGGCGCCGCGATGTGCCGCTGCCGTATCCCGGTGCGGGTGCGCACCCATTCGTCATCGGTGTCGATGCGCCGGGCGAGATCGGCGTTGGTCACGACCTGCGCCGGCAGATAGCCGCCGGTGCCGGCGATCCGGCTAGGCATCGATCGTCGATCCGGCCGCGCCGCCGCCGCTCGCCGTCGCCGGCACCGGCATTGCCGCCAGGCGCGCGGCGATGCGGTCCAGCACGCCGTGCGCCGCCTCGGCGTGGGCCTTGGCCAGCGCGTGCTGGAATGCGAGCACGTCGGCCGCGCCGTGGCTTTTGACCACGACACCCTTGAGTCCGATCAGCGTCGCCCCGTTGTAGCGGCGCGGATCGACGCGGCGCTTGAACGCCTTGATCACCGGCAGCGACAGCACCGCCAGCGCCTTGCGCAGCGGGTTGCGCGTGAACTCCTCGCGCAGGAAATCGGACAGCATCAGCGCCAGGCCCTCGGACGTCTTCAGCGCGACGTTGCCGACGAAACCGTCGCACACGATGACATCGACGGTGCCCTTGTAGATGTCGCTGCCTTCGACGTTGCCGTAATAGTTGAGACCCGAGGCCTTGAGCAGCTCGGCGGTCAGCTTGACGACCTCGTTGCCCTTGATCTCCTCCTCGCCGATGTTGAGCAGGCCTACCGTCGGGCGCTCGACGCCATCGACGGCGGCCGCTAGCGCGGTGCCCATGACGGCAAACTGCAGCAGCTGCTCCGGCGTGCAGTTGACGTTGGCGCCCAGGTCGAGGGCGGTGATGACGCCGGTCCGGGTCGGCAGCTGCGAAGCGATCGCCGGCCGGTCGATGCCGGGCAGCGTCTTCAGCACGAAGCGCGAGATCGCCATCAGCGCGCCGGTGTTGCCGGCCGATACGCAAGCCTGCGCGGCGCCGTCCTTGACCAGATTGATCGCCACCCGCATCGACGAATCCTTCTTGTGGCGCAGCGCTTCGGCCGGCGGCTCGTGCATTTCGACGACTTCGCTGGCAGCGCGAATGTCGATCCGGTCGTCCAAGCGAGGGCGGGCGCGGTCGAGCGCTTCGCGCAGCGCCGCTTCGCGCCCGACAAGGATCACGCGGGCTTCCGGCGTGTCCGACAGGAAGGCGAGCGCGGCGGCGACGGTGACCGGCGGACCATGGTCGCCCCCCATCGTGTCGACGGCGATCGTAACCGGGCGCGCAGTCGCGGCTGCCATCGCCATCGCCGGCCCGCGATCCTCTACTCGTCGGCCTTGGTCTTGACGACTTTCTTGCCGCGGTAATAGCCGCTCGGGCTAATGTGGTGACGGCGATGCACCTCGCCGCTGACCGGCTCGACCGCGAGCGGCGGGCTGGCGAGGAAATCGTGCGCCCGGTGCATGCCGCGCTTCGACGCCGACTTCTTGTTCTGCTGGACTGCCATTGCTGGACTCCTGAAAAAAGATTCGATATCGCTCAACCAGGATCGCGCCGCTTAAGCCCCGCCAGCGGCGCGAACGGTGAATCCTTGGCGCCGGTGGGCATCGCGCGCGAGGCTGCGCCGCACTCGCTATCGCGATGGCGCGGCGACAGCGGCAACGACAACAACAATTCGTCCTCGACCAGACGCAGCGGATCGACCGCCGTGCCGGCCAGCACCACTTCGCTCTCCTCGGCATCCAGTCGCGCCAGTTCCGACTCGTCGTGCGCCAGCAGCAGCGCGGT
>DATEFZ010000133.1:0-6086 GCA_035280325.1 Casimicrobiaceae bacterium | reverse complement strand
CCGGCCTCGAACTCGACCTCGAGATCCTCGACCACGGCAAAGTTGCGGATGGCGAGCAAGCGCAGCATGGCGTGATTATCGCCGGAACGCGCGCCGCCCGCGCTCCGACCGATGCATGACGACAACCCTCGCCGCCGCCGCGCCGGGCGTGCGACCCGCGGCACGGCGGCTCAGGGGCGCAGCCGCTCCGGCGTCTCGCTCCAGTGCAGCTTCTGGCGCAGCATCGCGAAGTGATCGTGATCCTCGGGGTGCAACAGGCGCAGCCGGTGCGTGGCGCGGCGGATCACGACGCGGTCGCCCTCCGAGAGCGCGAAATGCGACTGGCCGTCGCAGTGCACGTTGGCGTCCTTGCCCCGCAGGAGCTCGATCTCGATTGCCGCCGAGTCGCGCACCGCGATCGGCCGGTTGGTCAGCGCGTGCGGCGCGACCGGCACCAGCAGCAGGGCAGGCACAGCAGGATCGACGATCGGGCCTTGCGCCGACAGCGCGTACGCGGTCGATCCGGTCGGCGTGGCGACGATCAGTCCGTCGGCGCGCATCGCATAGACGAAGCGGCCGTCGACGGTCACCGCGCAATCGATCATGCCGCCGAGCGCGCCGCGGCCGACCACCACTTCGTTCAATGCGAGCGTGGTTTCCTCGGCGCCGCCGCCGGCGCGCAGCAGTTGCGCAGCGAGCAGCGTGCGCGTTTCCTCGACGAAGCGGCCGTCGAGCATCGCCGCGAGCGCGCGTTCCATGTCGGCCAGCGCGATGTCGGTCAGGAAGCCGAGCCGTCCCTGGTTGATGCCGATCAGCGGAACGTCGAACGGCGCCAGCCGGCGACCGATCGACAGCATCGTGCCATCGCCGCCGACGGCGATCGCGAGGTCGACGCCGCGTCCGAGCTCGGCCGCCGGCGCGCTGTGGTAGCCGGTCAGCGGCGTGCCTTCGGCGGTCTCGGCGTCGAGGATCACCCGATGCCCGCGCGCGACCAGGAACGCCGCCAGTCGAGAGAGCGGCTCGGCGATGCCGGGGCTCGCATAGCGCCCGATCAGCGCGATGTTCGAGAAGCGTTTTTCCTGACTCGCCATGGCGGCGATTAGAACACAGGCGCGCGGGGCCGACCAACCGGCCGGGCGCCCGCGACGAGGCCCGGCGGTACAATAGCCGGCATCGTGGATCGCCGTTCGCAGCACCTGCTCAAGACGCTGATCGAGCGCTACATCACCGACGGCCAGCCGGTGGGCTCTCGCGCGCTGTCGCGCCAGTCGGGGCTCGAGTTGTCGCCGGCGACGATCCGCAACGTGATGGCCGACCTCGAGGAGATGGGCTTCATCGCCAGCCCGCACACCTCGGCCGGCCGCGTGCCGACGACCAAGGGCTACCGCTTCTTCGTCGACACGCTGATGGTGGTGAAGCCGCTCGAGCAGATCGAGATCCGGCGGCTGGAGAGCGAGCTCAACGCCGACCATCCGCAGCAGATCGTCGGCGCGGCGGCGATGGTGCTCTCCGAGCTGACCCAGTTCGCCGGCGTGGTGATGACGCCGAAGCGGCGCGAAGCCGCCTTTCGCCATCTCGAATTCCTCCGCCTGTCCGAGCGCAGGGTGCTGCTGATCATCGTCACCACCGAGAACGACGTGCAGAACCGGATCCTGCACACCGACCGCTCGTACACCCAGCCGCAGCTCGTCGAGGCGACCAATTTCTTCAACCAGAATTTCGCCGGTAAGTCGCTGTCCGAGATCCGCAGCCGGCTGGCCGACGAGCTGCGCGCGCTGGGCGACGACATCGCCGGACTGATGAAGGCGGCGGTCGACGCCGGCGCCGGGGTGCTGGCGCGCGACGAGGCGCTGCTGGTCAGCGGCGAGCGCAACCTGTTGAACGCCGGCGACTTCGCGTCGAACATGCAGCGCCTGCGACTGCTGTTCGACCTGTTCGAGCAGAAGACCTCGCTCCTGCACCTGCTCGACGTGTCGCAATCGGCGCAGGGGGTGCAGATCTACATCGGCGGCGAGTCGGGCCTGCTGCCGCTCGACGAGTGCAGCGTGGTGACCGCGCCGTACGAAGCCGGCGGCGAGGTCGTCGGCACGCTCGGCGTGATCGGCCCGACCCGGATGGCGTACGAGCGCGTGGTGCCGATCGTCGACCTGACCGCCAAGGTCCTGTCGAGCGCGCTGTCGCAGCAGATCGCCGAAGACTGACGCGAGCCGGAAAGCCCGGTCCGATGCGCTACCTGCCCGAGCCGGCATTCGCGCACGATAAGCCACGCCGGATCGGCGTGCTGCTGATCAACGTCGGCACGCCGGATGCGCCGACGCCGGGCGCGGTGCGCTCATACCTCGCCGAGTTCCTGTCGGATCCGCGGGTGGTCGAGATTCCGCGCTCGCTGTGGCTGCCTGTCCTGCACGGCGTGGTGCTGCGTCTGCGTCCCGAGCGATCGGCGCAGCGCTACGCGGCGATCTGGGGCAGCGACGGCTCGCCGCTGCTCACCCACAGCCAGAAGCAGCGCACGCTGCTGCAGGGGTACCTGGGGCAGCGGCTCAAGGAGCTCGGGCTGCCGGCGGACCATGCGCAGATCGAGCTCGGGATGCGCTACGGCAACCCTTCGATCGCCGCAGCGCTGGCGAGCCTCGGCGCCGGCGGCTGCGACCGCGTCCTGGTGCTGCCGCTGTATCCGCAGTACGCGGCCAGCACCACCGGCTCGGCGATGGACGCGGTGTTCGCGGCGTTGCGCCGCATGCGACACGTTCCGGCGCTTCGCGTCGCCGCGCCGTACCACGACGACCAGGCGTACATCAAGGCCGTCGCGCAAGGTATCGCCGACGACTGGACGAAGCATGGCCGGCCGAACAAGCTGGTGCTGTCGTTCCACGGTCTGCCGCGCAAGAGCCTCGACCTGGGCGACCCCTATCATTGCCACTGCCGGAAGACTGCGCGGCTGGTCGCGGCCGAGCTGGGTCTCGCCAGCGAGCAGTACGCGGTCGCGTTCCAATCGCGCTTCGGCCGCGCCCGCTGGCTGCAGCCGTACACCCAGCCGCTGCTGCTCGACCTCGCGAAGGACGGCATGCGCCGGGTCGACGTCGCCTGCCCGGGCTTCGTCAGCGACTGCCTGGAAACGCTCGAGGAGCTGGGCCGCGAGGCGAAGGCCGCTTTCTTAAGCGCCGGCGGCCAGGAGCTGCACCTGATCGCCTGCCTCAACGAGCGGCCGGCGTGGATCGCCGCGCTGGCCGATCTGGCGATGCGCAACCTGCAAGGCTGGCTCGACGCGCCGCCCGGCACGCCGACGCGCGAAACGACCTTGGCGCGCGCCAAGGCGCTGGGCGCGCAGCGCTGAGTTCTCAAGTCTCGCCGCCGCGGCATCGCGGCGCGTTCGCGGCTTGAAAGCCGCCGCTAAAACCCCACCTGTATTGCTTGCATAGGAGCGGCGATGGGCAAGAATCCCGACCACAACAGTCAAGTTTCCGACCACGCCGAGGCCGGCGTCCCGATCCCCTCCGACGTCCCGCCGAGCGAGCCCCGCGGGCGGCCGTCCGACCCCGCACCCGATCTGGCGACGCTGCTCAAGCAGGCCGAGGACGAGGCGGCGCAACTGAAGGATGCATGGCTGCGCGCGATGGCCGAGACCGACAACGTGCGCAAGGTCGCGCAGAACGACATCGCCAAGGCGCACAAGTACGCGATCGAGCGGTTCGCCCAGGAGCTCCTGACCGTCAAGGACGCGCTCGAGCAGACGCTGGCGACGCCCGGCGCGTCGATCGAGACCCTGCGTGACGGCGTCGAGCTGACGCTGAAGAATCTCGACGCGGCGTTCGACAAGGCGCAGATCGTGGCGATCGACCCGCAGGGCGAGAAATACGACCCGCATCGCCAGCATGCGATGACCATGGTCGACTCGGACCAGCCGCCGGGCACCGTGGCGCAGGTCTACCAGAAGGGATACCTGATCGGCGACCGCATCCTGCGGCCGGCGCTGGTTGCCGTGGCCAGGGGCGACAAGGACGATCAGACGTAGCCAACCCGGCTTGAATCCGACGTCGAAAAACCCCACTTAACACTCAAGCAACCAATAGCGAACGGAAGGAACGAGCATGGCCAAGATCATCGGCATCGACCTGGGCACCACCAACAGCTGCGTCGCGATCATGGAGGGCACCCAGCCGAAGGTGATCGAGAACTCGGAAGGCGCCCGCACCACGCCTTCGATCGTCGCCTACCAGGATGACAGCGAGATCCTGGTCGGCGCGCCGGCCAAGCGGCAGGCGGTGACCAACGCGAAGAACACGATCTTCGCGGTCAAGCGCCTGATCGGCCGCAAGTTCGAGGAGAAGGAAGTCCAGAAGGACATCGGGCTGATGCCCTACCGGATCGTCAAGGCCGACAACGGCGACGCCTGGGTCGAGGTTCGCGGCAAGAAGATCGCGCCGCAACAGGTCTCGGCCGAGATCCTGCGCAAGATGAAAAAGACCGCCGAGGACTATCTGGGCGAGGAAGTCACCGAGGCCGTGATCACGGTGCCGGCGTACTTCAACGACTCGCAGCGCCAGGCGACCAAGGACGCCGGCAAGATCGCCGGCCTCGAGGTCAAGCGCATCATCAACGAGCCGACCGCGGCCGCGCTCGCGTTCGGCATGGACAAGAAGGAAGGCGATCGCAAGATCGCGGTCTACGACCTGGGCGGCGGCACCTTCGACATCTCGATCATCGAGATCGCGGTCGTCGACAAGGAGCACCAGTTCGAGGTGCTGTCGACCAACGGCGACACGTTTCTGGGCGGCGAGGACTTCGACCAGCGGCTGATCGACTACATCGTCACCGAGTTCAAGAAGGATCAGGGCGTCGATCTGAAGAACGACGTGCTGGCGCTGCAGCGGCTGAAGGAAGCCGCCGAGAAGGCGAAGATCGAGCTGTCGTCGTCGCAGCAGACCGAGGTCAACCTGCCGTACATCACCGCCGACCAGTCGGGCCCGAAGCACCTGTCGATCAAGATCACCCGCGCCAAGTTCGAGGCGCTGGTCGAGGACCTGGTCGAGCGCACGATCGAGCCGTGCCGGATCGCGATCAAGGATGCCGGCATCAAGCTGTCCGACATCAGCGACGTCATCCTGGTCGGCGGCCAGACGCGGATGCCGAAAGTGCAGGAGAAGGTCAAGGAGTTCTTCGGCCAGGAGCCGCGCAAGGACGTCAATCCCGACGAGGCGGTCGCGGTCGGCGCGGCGATCCAGGGCGGCGTGCTCAAGGGCGACGTCAAGGACGTGCTGCTGCTCGACGTGACGCCGCTGTCGCTGGGCATCGAGACCCTCGGCGGCGTGATGACCAAGCTGATCCAGAAGAACACGACCATACCGACCAAGGCGCAGCAGGTCTTTTCCACCGCCGACGACAACCAGGGCGCGGTGACGATCCACGTGCTGCAGGGCGAGCGCGACATGGCCGCCGGCAACAAGAGCCTCGGCCAGTTCAACCTGGAAGGGATTCCGCCGGCGCCGCGCGGGCTGCCGCAGATCGAGGTGACGTTCGACATCGACGCCAACGGCATCCTGCACGTCAGCGCCAAGGACAAGGCGACCGGCAAGGAGAACAAGATCACGATCAAGGCGAGCTCGGGCCTGACCGAGGCCGAGATCGAGCGCATGGTCAAGGACGCCGAGTCGCACGCCGAGGAAGACAGGAAGCAGTTCGAGACGGTGCAGGCGAGGAACGGCCTCGACGCGATGGTGCACAGCGTGAAGAAGTCGCTGGGCGAATACGGCGACAAGGTCGACGCCGACGAGAAGGCGAAGATCGAGGCCGCGCTGAAGGACGCCGACGAGCTGCTGAAGAACCACCAGGCGGGCAAGGACGAGCTGGAAGCGAAGAGCGAGGCGCTGATGAAGGCGTCGCAGAAGCTGGGCGAGGCGATGTACGCCAAGTCGCAGGCCGAGGCGCAGGCGAACGCCAACGCGAACGCCGGCCAGGGCGCCGCGGGCGGGGATTCGGGCGCCGGCAAGGAGCAGGACGAGAAGGTCGTCGACGCGGAGTTTACGGAGGTAAAAGAAAAGAAGTGATATTACTTGATATTGCGTCACGCCTTCGACCGCTGGAGCGAATGCGAATCGCGGCGCTGGCGT
>DATEFZ010000132.1:0-21881 GCA_035280325.1 Casimicrobiaceae bacterium | reverse complement strand
GCTGGCGTCGATCGGCGCGCTGACGTAGCTGGGCGAGACAGCCGCCAGCCGCGTCCTCGGCAGGCGCGCGAGCTCGGCCACGGCTCGCGCGAGTTGCCGGCGCGGTTTGGCGAGATTGCTGCCGAGGCCGACATAGGCGAGCGACGACGCGGGAGTACGCCGGTGCCGCACTACCCGCCGCTGCCTTCACCCTCGGCCGCCGCGCCGGTCGCGGCCTGCGCGCTCGCCTCCGCCTTGCGCTTCTTGCTCCGGCTGCGCGGCCGGCGACGCTTTTTCGGCGCTTCGTCGGGCCTGAGCATGCGCTCGCGCGCCGCGCCGTCGGCGTCCTGGAATTCGGTCCACCAGTCGGCGAGCTTGGCGAGATCTCCTTCAAGCTCGCCGCTGGCGCAGCGCAGCGTGAGGAAATCGTAAGCGGCGCGAAAGCGCGGATGCTCGAGCAGACGAAACGGACGCTGCCCGGCACGCTGCTCGAAGCGCGGCTGCAGCGCCCAGATTTCCTTGATCGTCGCCTCGAAACGGCGAGGAATGGCGAGCCGCTCGGCCTGCTGCTCGAGCACGCGGTCCATCGCCTCGAACAGCGCCGGCATCGGCCGTTCGCCGCGCCCTAGCGCCGCGTTCCAGCTCGCCAGCACCTCGTGCCAGAGGAGGCACGCGAACAGGAACGCCGGCGTGACCGACTTGCCTTCGCGCACCCGACGGTCGGTGTTGGCGAGCGCCAATTCGATGAATCTCTGGCCGAGCGGCTGCTCGAGGATCACGTCGAGCAGCGGCAGGACACCGTGGTGCAGCCCGTGCCGGCGCAGGCTCTTCACCGATTCCGCCGCGTGGCCCGACAGCAGGATCTTCTCCATCTCGTCGAACAGCCGGGCGGGCGGCACGTTGTGGATCAGCGAGGCGAGCTCGGGGATCGGCGCCGCGGTCTTTTTCTCGATCGCGATGCCGAGCTTGCCCGCGAGGCGCGCGCCGCGCAGCATGCGCACCGGGTCCTCGCGGTAGCGCGTTACCGGATCGCCGATCAACCGCAGCCGCCGCGCCCGGATGTCGGCGACGCCGCCGACGTAATCCCAGATCTCCTCGGTCGCCGGGTCGAAATACAGCGCGTTGATCGTGAAATCGCGCCGCGCCGCGTCCTGCGCCTGGGTGCCGAACACGTTGTCGGACAGCAGGCGCCCGTGCTCGTCGGCGACGTCGTCGCCGGTCTGCCGCGAGCGGAAGGTCGCGACCTCGATCGTCTCGGCGCCGGCCAGAACGTGCACCAGGCGGAAGCGGCGGCCGATGATGAACGCGCGCCGGAACAGCGGCTTGATCTGCTCCGGGGTGGCGTCGGTCGCGAGGTCGAAGTCCTTCGGCTGGATGCCCAGCATCAGGTCGCGCACCGCGCCGCCGACGACGAAAGCCTTGAAACCGCCCTGTTGCAGCTTGCGCGCCACTTCCTGCGCGCCGCGCGAGACCTGGCTTCTGCGCACCGGGTGCGCGCTCGGACCGTAGGTGCGCGGTTCGGCCACGATGCGCCCGGGCACCAGGCGCGCGAGAAGACGGCGGATCATCGCGCGGGGCCGGCGGCTGGCTCCATCGGCAGGGCGAGGCGTGGCTTGCCGCGGCGCGCGAGCGCTCTGGTTTTGCGGCAGGAAAGACGGTGCGCCACGAGCCTCGATGATAGCACGTCGTCGTGGCGGCTCGAGATGAAATCGCGGATAATCAGCGACTTCCCGAACGTCGAACCGCCGCATCAGGAGCATTCATGGCCAGCTATCAGCACGTCACCGTCCCCGCCGCCGGCGCGAAGATCCGGGTCAACAAGGACTACAGCCTCGACGTGCCCGACCAGCCGGTCATTCCCTTTATCGAGGGCGACGGCACCGGCGTCGACATCACGCCGGTCATGATCAAGGTGGTCGACGCCGCGGTGGCCAAGGCCTACGGCGGAAAGCGGAAGATCCACTGGATGGAGATCTACGCCGGCGAGAAGTCGACCCGGGTCTACGGCGCCGACGTGTGGCTGCCCGACGAGACGATGGCGATCCTCAAGGACTACGTCGTATCGATCAAGGGACCGCTGACGACGCCGGTCGGGGGCGGCATACGCTCGCTCAACGTGGCGCTGCGGCAGGAGCTCGACCTCTACGTCTGCCTGCGGCCGGTGCGCTATTTCCCCGGCGTGCCGAGCCCGGTCAAGGCGCCGGAGAAGACCGACATGGTCATCTTCCGCGAGAACTCGGAGGACATCTACGCCGGCATCGAATGGCCGGCCGAATCCGACGGCGCGAAAAAGCTGATCGACTTCCTGGTCAAGGATATGGGCGTGCGCAAGATCCGCTTTCCGGCGAGCTCGGGCATCGGAGTCAAGCCGGTCTCGCGCGAAGGCACCGAGCGCCTGGTGCGAAAGGCGATGCAGTACGCGATCGACAACGACCGCAAGTCGCTGACGCTGGTGCACAAAGGCAACATCATGAAGTTCACCGAAGGCGCGTTTCGCGATTGGGGCTACGCGCTGGCGCAAAAGGAGTTCGGGGCGACGCCGATCGACGGCGGTCCGTGGTGCCGGCTCAAGAACCCGAACTCCGGCCGCGAGATCGTGATCAAGGACGCGATCGCCGATGCCTTCCTGCAGCAGATCCTGCTGCGCCCCGAGGACTACGACGTCATCGCCACGCTGAACCTGAACGGCGACTACATTTCCGACGCGCTGGCGGCGCAGGTCGGCGGCATAGGCATCGCGCCCGGCGCCAACATGTCGGATTCGGTCGCGATGTTCGAGGCGACGCACGGCACCGCGCCCAAGTACGCAGGCAAGGACTACGTCAACCCGGGATCGGAGATTCTCTCCGCCGAGATGATGCTGGTCCACCTCGGCTGGCCGGAAGCCGCGGCACGCATCATCGCGGGCCTCGAAAAAGCGATCGCCGACAAGGTCGTCACCTACGACTTCGCGCGACTGATGCCGGGCTCGACCCAGGTGAGCTGCTCGGGCTTCGGCCAGGCCATGATCGAGCGGATGTAGTGTCGCGATCCACCCGGCGAGGGGCCCCGCGCGAAGCGCGGGGGTAGGACGCCGGAGGGCGGAGCAGGGCCCCCGCACGCAGTGCGGGGATGCGACCCCGGAGGCGGAGAGGCGGCGATGCGCAAGTTTCTCGCCGGCGCTGTTGCACAAATCCAACGCTTGCCGACCGCACGTCGCGAAACGAAGCTGCCGCCCTGCACGCAACAAATTGTGCCAGGCCGGCGGCGCCACCGGTCATCCTGTACGAGCGGCGGAACGTTTTGCAGGATGTACATTCGGAGGCGGCGAAGCGCAGCGTCGCCGGCCCGGCCGACGCAGGGCCGACCGTTCCGAAGATTGAACCAGTCGGCGGCCGGACTTGCCTTATGCTTGCTTCCGTCGAAGAATGGCCGTGGTGGCGACTCGATGGACAGGATCGCGTGCGGGCACGGCAAGGGCAATGCAGACCTAACGAGCGGGACGGAACTCCGGCCGCCGTCCTCTTGAAAAGCGCCGCGCGAACATCCAACTGGAGACCGTGGCGAGTCCCGGTTCGCGCCGCCCCGGCCAGCGGTTGACCGCGAGCAGCGCACGTGGCTATGCACGAGCACGTCGGCAGCGTCCTCGAGGCCGAGAAGACCCGGCTCAAACCCCCGCCGCTGTACAAGGTCATTCTTCTGAATGACGACTACACGCCGATGGACTTTGTCGTCGTCGTGTTGCAGACTGTGTTCGCAATGAATCGCGAAAAGGCGACTCAGGTCATGTTGCAGATACATCGCGAAGGCATGGGCGTGTGCGGTACCTACACCCGCGAGGTCGCTGCCGCCAAGGTCGACCAGGTCGTCAGCATCGCGCGCAGACACCAGCATCCGTTGCAGTGTACGATGGAGGAAACGTAGCGTTGGCGGCGGGACGCGCCACAGCGCTCTTGCCGAGGCTCGAGGTCGGAAAGAAACCATGATTGCGCAGGAACTGGAAGTCTCCCTTCACATGGCTTTTGTCGAAGCACGGCAGAAGCAGCACGAGTTCATCACCGTCGAGCACCTGCTGCTGGCGATGCTCGACAATCCTTCGGCGGCCGAGGTGCTGAAAGCGTGCGGCGTCGACATCGATGAGCTGCGCGGCGTCCTGACCGACTTCATCAACGAGCACACGCCGCGGCTGTCGCCGCACTCGGACGCCGATACCCAGCCGACGCAGGGCTTCCAGCGCGTGATCCAGCGCGCCATCCTGCACGTCCAGTCGTCGGGCAAGAAGGAGGTCACCGGCGCCAACGTCCTGGTCGCGGTGTTCGGCGAAAAGGAATCGCACGCCGTCTACTTCCTGAACCAGCGCGGCGTGACCCGGCTCGACGTCGTCAACTACATCGCCCACGGCATCACCAAGACGACGCAGAAGGGGCACGAGAAGCAGGAGTCGTCCAAGGAGGAGGGCGATGGCGAGCAGCAGCCGGCCGGGGCGCTCGACGCGTACACCGTCGACCTCAATCACCTGGCCAAGACCGGCAAGATCGACCCGCTGATCGGGCGCGAATACGAGCTGGAGCGGGTGATCCAGGTGCTTTGTCGCCGGCGCAAGAACAACCCGCTGCTGGTCGGCGAGGCCGGGGTCGGCAAGACGGCGATCGCCGAAGGGCTCGCGCGCCGGATCAACGACGGCAACGTGCCGGACATGCTGAAGGATTTCGTCGTCCACACGCTCGACATGGGCGCGCTGCTCGCCGGCACCAAGTATCGCGGCGACTTCGAGCAGCGGCTGAAGGCAGTGCTCAAGCAGCTGACCGAGAATCCGAAGACGATCCTGTTCATCGACGAGATCCACACGATCATCGGCGCCGGCGCCGCCTCCGGCGGAACGCTCGACGCGTCGAACCTGCTCAAGCCCGCGCTGTCGACCGGGGCGCTGAAATGTATCGGCGCCACGACCTACAACGAATACCGGGTGATCTTCGAGAAGGATCATGCGCTGTCGCGCCGCTTCCAGAAGATCGACGTGCCCGAGCCATCGATCGCCGAGACGATCGAGATTCTCAAAGGCCTCAAGACGCGCTTCGAGCAGCACCACGGCGTCAAGTACGCCCCCGCCGCGCTGACCACCGCGGCCGAGCTCTCGGCGCGCTTCATCAACGACCGGCACCTGCCCGACAAGGCGATCGACGTCATCGACGAGGCCGGTGCGGCGCAGAAGATCCTGCCCCGGTCGAAGCAGAAGAAGGTGATCAGCAAGGGCGAGATCGAAGAGATCGTCGCCAAGATCGCGCGCATCCCGGCCAGGAGCGTCACCTCCGACGACCGCAACGCGCTGAAGACGCTCGACCGCGACCTGAAGAACGTGGTGTTCGGCCAGGACCAGGCGATCGACGCGCTGGTCGCGGCGATCCGCATGGCGCGCTCGGGGCTCGGCAACCCGCGCAAGCCGATCGGCAATTTCCTCTTCTCGGGCCCCACGGGGGTCGGCAAGACCGAGGTCGCGCGCCAGCTCGCCTTCTGTCTAGGCGTCGAGTTGCTGCGCTTCGACATGTCCGAATACATGGAGCGGCACGCGGTGTCGCGGCTGATCGGGGCGCCGCCGGGCTACATCGGCTTCGACCAGGGCGGCCAGCTCACCGAGGCGATCACCAAGCATCCGTACAGCGTCCTGCTGATGGACGAGATCGAGAAGGCGCACCAGGATATCTTCAACATCCTGCTGCAGGTCATGGACCACGGCACGTTGACCGACAACAACGGCCGCAAGGCCGACTTCCGCAACGTGATCATCATCATGACCACCAATGCCGGAGCCGATCTGCTGTCGAAGAGCTCGATCGGGTTCACCGACAACAAGCAGGCCGGCGACGAGCTGGAATCGATCAAGCGGATGTTCACGCCGGAGTTTCGCAACCGGCTTGACGCGACGATCTCGTTCGCGGCGCTGGACCACGAGGTGATCCTGCGCGTGGTCGACAAGTTCCTGCTCGAGCTCGAGAACCAGTTGCACGAGAAGAAGGTCGAGCCTTCGTTCACGCCGCGACTGCGCGAGTTCCTGGCCAGGAAAGGATTCGACCCGCAGATGGGCGCCCGGCCGATGGCGCGCCTGATCCAGGACACGATCCGCAAGGCGCTGGCCGACGAATTGCTGTTCGGACGGCTGGTCAGCGGCGGCAAGGTGACGATCGACGTCGACGATCAGGACAAGATCCGGCTCGCTTTCGACGAGACGCGAGAGGCAGAGCCGGTCGCCTAGGAAGCCCGTGCCGCGCAGCCGGGGGCGAGACGAGCACAGCGGGGGCCTGAGGGCCCCCGTCGTCGTTCTGGCGGCCGCGCTTGCGGCATCGTCGGCCGGTGCGCTAGCCGAGGGTAACGCGAGCACCGATCGCGGACGCGACATCGCCGCCGCCTGCGCCAGTTGTCACTACGGTGACGCCGGCGCGGTTATACCCGCGCTCGCCGGCCTCGACCCGGCGACGATCGAACAGCGCATGCGCGAGTTTCGCGACGGCAGGCGGCCGTCGACGATCATGCGGCAGATTGCCCACGGCTATTCCGACGCGCAGATCGCGGCGGCCGCGGCCTATCTGTCGACCGGGAAGCCGTGAGCGCGAAGAGCGCTGCGACCCGCTTCTCGCGGCGTCGCTTCCTCGGGACGGCGGCGCTTCTGGCCCCGGCGCTCGCAACTCAAACGAGCGCCTTTGGCGCCGCAACACCGAAGGTCGTCGTCGTCGGCGGGGGCTTCGGCGGCGCCACTTGCGCCCGCTATCTTCGCCTGTGGAGCGGCGGCCGCGTCGACGTCACGCTGGTCGAGCGCGATGCCGAGTTCGTCTCCTGTCCGCTATCCAATCTGGTGATCGGCGGCAGCAGGCGGCTCGCCGATCTCACCGTGACGTACGCCGGCCTGGAAGCCCGCGGCGTACGCCGGGTCCGCGATGAAGCCGTCGCGATCGATCCTGCCGCCCGCACCGTTCGGCTGGCGCGCGGCACCGCATTGCCTTACGACCGGCTGGTGCTGTCGCCGGGAGTCGATTTCATCTACGACGACATCCCGTCGCTGCGCGACGCGTCGGCGCGAGCGCGCGTGCTGCACGCCTGGAACGCCGGACCGCAGACGGTCGCGCTGCGCGGCCAGCTCGAAGCGATGCCAGACGGCGGCGTGTTCGCGATCCACGTCCCGCTCGCGCCATATCGATGCCTGCCGGCCCCGTACGAGCGTGCCTGCCAGGCGGCGCTCTATTTCGTCCGGCACAAGCCGCGGTCGAAGGTGATCGTGCTCGACGCCAATCCCGAGCTGCAGGCGGAGCAGGCGGCGTTCGGCGCGGCGTGGGCCGGGCGCTACAAAGGCTATGTCGAGTATCGCCCCGACAGCGCACTGCTCGACGTCGATGCGCGAGCCTCGATCCTGAAGCTCGACTTCGACGAGGTCCGCGCCGACGTGATCAACGTGATTCCGCCACAGCGCGCCGGCGCGATCGCACGCGCGCTCGGGATGGCCAACGCCAACGGACGGTTCTGCCAGGTGGACTTCCTGTCGCACGAATCGACGGCGCAGCCCGGGATCCACGTGCTCGGCGACGCCATCCAGAGCGCGCCGTCGATGCCGAAATCGGCGCACATGGCAAACCAGCACGGCAAGGTCTGCGCCGCCGCAGTGCTCTCGCTGCTCCAGGAACACGAGGTCGGCGCCGCGCCGATCATCGCCAATGCATGCTACACCTACATCGACGACCGCGAGGCGGTGCACGTCGCCTCGGTCCACGCCTACGACGCGAGCGAAAAGACGATGCTGGTGGTCCCGGGCAGCGGCGGCTCGTCGACGGCGCCGAGCGTGGCCGATGGCATCTACGCCGAGGCATGGGCGCGCAATCTCTGGCACGACACGCTCGGCTGAAAAGGCGACGTGAGGGGCTCGGCGAGGGCAACGGATCGTGCCAGGCCTTCGCGGCCGGGGACGGAAGACATTTCCAGCCCGATCGGCCGCAGCGTCCGCCAGCCCGCTGCGCTGGCATTTGAATCGTCAGCCCAATCATAGGCTTGGATGCGGTGCCGACGACTCTTGCCAGCCCGGCTAATGCGCCGCAGCAACAATCGGGCGCCATTGGCGTCTTTTGTTCCCGCAGGGTGGAAGGCATTCTTAACTGCATGATTTATTGTAATATTTATCATACTGCATTGCGAAAAATCAGCTTGTAAAGCCACCGCCGCTTTGCTAAGTTCACCTTGAAACGCCGGACGGGGCGCACGAGCCGCGGCGTGCCACTTAACAGATGGAGTGGAGCGATGAACTACGATCTGGAAGCGGCAAGACTGAAGAAAGACTGGGCGGAGAATCTGCGCTGGAAAGGCATCCGCCGAGGCTATCAGGCCGAGGACGTGGTGCGCTTGCGCGGTTCGATCCACATCGAGCACACGCTCGCCCGGCGCGGCGCCGAGAAGCTCTGGAAGCTGGTCGAGGAAGAACCGTTCGTCAGCACGCTCGGCGCGCTCACCGGCAACCAGGCGATGCAGCAGGTCAAGGCGGGGCTCAAGGCGATCTATCTGTCGGGCTGGCAAGTCGCCGCCGACGCCAATATCGCCGGCGAGATGTATCCGGACCAATCGTTGTACCCGGTCAATTCGGTGCCCGCGGTGGTGCGGCGGATCAACGCGGCGTTTGCCCGCGCCGACCAGATCCAGCACATGGAAGGCAGCGGCGACGTCGACTACTTCGCGCCGATCGTGGCCGATGCCGAAGCGGGATTCGGCGGCGTGCTCAATGCTTTCGAGCTGATGAAGTCGATGATCGACGCCGGCGCGGCAGGCGTACATTTCGAGGACCAGCTCGCCTCGGTCAAGAAGTGCGGTCACATGGGCGGCAAGGTGCTGGTGCCGACGCGCGAAGCGGTCGAGAAACTGGTCGCAGCGCGGCTTGCCGCCGACTGCATGGGCGTGCCGACGGTGCTGCTGGCGCGCACCGACGCCGAGGCAGCCGACATGGTCACCTCCGATATCGATGCCAACGATAAGCCGTTCTGCACCGGCGAGCGGACCGCCGAAGGCTTCTACCGGACGCGCAACGGCCTCGAGCAGGCGGTGTCGCGCGGGCTGGCTTACGCGCCGTACGCCGATCTGCTCTGGTGCGAGACCGGCAAGCCGGACCTCGCGTTCGCGAAGGCGTTCGCCGACGCGATCCACGAGCGCTTTCCGGACAAGATGCTCGCCTACAACTGCTCGCCGTCGTTCAACTGGAAGAAGAATCTCGACGACGCGACGATCGCGCGGTTCCAGCGCGAGCTCGGCGCGATGGGCTACAAGTTCCAGTTCATCACGCTTGCCGGCTTCCACAGCCTCAACTATTCGATGTTCAACCTGGCGCATGGGTATGCACGCAACCAGATGAGCGCGTTCGTGGAGCTGCAGCAAGCGGAGTTCGCGGCGGTGGACAAGGGCTTCACCGCGGTCAAGCACCAGCGCGAAGTCGGCACCAGCTATTTCGATGCCGTGACGCAGACGATCCAGGGCGGGCAATCGTCGACCACGGCGCTCAAGGGCTCGACCGAGGACGAGCAGTTCTTCGACCAGCCGAAAGCCGCGCTGTCGGTGGCGCACGGATAGCACACGGCGAGCGAGCGCGATCGAGAAAGGCGCGGCCCGGCGACGGGCCGCGCCTTTTTTGTCGTCTGTTCTATAGTCCAAGCCATGCCGAGTTCGACTCTGCGCCTGTTCTTCGCCCTCTGGCCCGACCCGCCGCGCCGCGCCGCGCTCGGTCGGCTGGCGGCCAGCGTCGCCGAAGAAACCGGTGGCCGCGCAACGGCGACCGAAAACGTCCATCTGACGCTCGCCTTTCTCGGCGCGCAGCCGCGCGAGAGCGTCGGCGAGCTGACCGCCCGGGCGCGCAACATCGCAGCGGCGCCGTTCGTGCTCGAGCTCGACCACGTCGATTGCTGGCGCAGGAACGACATCGCCTGGGCCGGCGCGTCGCGGGTGCCCCGGCCGCTGGCGGCGTTGCGCGGATCGCTCGCCGCCTCGCTCACCGACGCGGGCATTGCGCTCGACCCGCGCCCGTTCGCTGTGCACGTGACGCTCGCCCGCAGGCTCAAGAGAACGGTGCGCCGAGCGCTGGCGCCGCCGCTCGCGTGGCCGGTCGATCGATGGGCGCTGGTGGCGTCGATGCCCGGGCGCGGCGGCCCGGAATACCGGGTGCTGGAAAGGCTCGAGTTGTGACCGGCCGCGCCGGCGACGATCAATGGCCGCGCGCGACCGGTCGCGCCGGATCGGCCACCCACTCGCTCCACGATCCCGGGTAGAGCCGCGAGCCGGGCAGGCCGGCGATCGCCATCGCCAGGATATTGTGGCAGGCGGTGACGCCGGAGCCGCACTGATGGACGACGGCGCCCGGCAGCACGGCCCCGAGTTGCGCCGCGAACTCCGCGCGCAGCAACTCGGCCGTCTTGAACGTCCCTTCCGCCGTCAGGTTCGCCGCGTACGGGCGGTTGATCGCGCCCGGAATATGGCCGGCGACCGGGTCCAGCGGCTCGATGTCGCCACGAAAGCGCTCCGGGGCGCGCGCATCGAGCACGATCAGGCCGTTCGATGCAGGATGTTCGAGGTGCTGCAGGATGTCGTCGCTTCTCACCACCGCCTGCGCCGCTTTCGGCACGAAGCGCGTCGGCCGCACCGGCGGAAGCTCGGCGGTCAGCGGCCGGCCTTCGGCGATCCACTTGTCGAGCCCGCCGTCGAGTACTGCGACCGCACGATGGCCGAGCCATTGCAGCAGCCACCACAGCCGCGAGGCCCACATGCCGCTGTTCTGGTCGTAGGCGACGACCTGCTTCGAGCGATCGATGCCGACTCGTCCCAGCGCGGCCGACAGCGCGGCGACATCGGGCAGCGGGTGCCGGCCGTTGCGGCCGGTTCGCTCGCCGGACAGATCGCGATCGATGTGCAGGAAGCGTGCATCCGGCAGATGCGCCGTCCGATAGGCGCGCTCGCCGCAGTCGACGTCGCTCAGATTGTGCCGGCAGTCGACGATCACGAAATCCGGATCGCCGAGATGAGGTGCGAGCTCGCCGGTGCCGATCAGCGTCGTATACATCGCCGCTTCAGAACAGGCTGCTGATCGGCCAGATCTCGACCGGACCCAGCCGCAGCGCCTCGAGCGCGGGCTTAAGCGCGGCGCGATCGCCGACGGCCACGACCACCATCGATGAAGTCTCGAAATAACGTCGCGCCAGCGCCGGCAGCAGGGCGCCGCGAACCGCGCTCAGGCGTTCCGGCAACGTGCGGAAATAGTCGAGCGGAAGGTCATAGGTGAAAAGGTCGCCGAACGACGTTCCGATCGCGCCGTTGCTCTCGAACAGCGCCGGCAGCGACCGCGTCAGCGAGCCGCGCGCACGCTGGAGCTCCTCCGCGGTCAGCGGCGCCGTGCCGGCACGTCCGAGCTGCGCGAGGATCTCGCGCACCGCCGCGGCGGAAACGTCGGCGCGCACGGCGCTGCGGACCACGAACTGGCCCGGCAGCCGCCCGTATTCGAAGCGCGAGCCGATGTCGTAGGTGTAGCCCTTGTCCTCGCGCAGGTCGAGATTGAGGCGGCTGGTGAAGCCGCCGCCGATCGCCTCGTTCAGCACCTGCAGGGCGGGGAAGTCGGGCGTCGCTCGCGGCGCTCCGATGCGCCCGATGCGAAGCGCGGTCTGCGGGGCGTCGGGCACGTCGACGATGACGACGCGAGCGCTCGGCGCGGGGGCCGTCGGTACGGCTGCGCCGATCGCCTCGGGCGCGCGTGCCCACGAGCCCCAGACGCGCTCCGCCAGCGCATGCAGCGAAGCGGAGTCGATCGCGCCGACGACGATCAGCGCCGCGTTGCCGGGATCGAAGCAGCGCCGCCAGAACGCCGACAGGTCGCCGGCGTCGATTCGCCGAATCGACGCCTCGGTGCCCAGGTTGCTGCTGCCGTACGGGTGGTCGGGTCCGTAGAGAGCGCGCGCGAACGCGACCTCGGCCAGCGTGCCGCTGTCTTCGCGCGCCGCGACCAGATCCGACAGCCGCGCCTTGCGCTGCCGCTCGATCTCCTCGGCGGGAAACGTCGGGTGCTGCGCGATGTCGGCGAGGATGTCGAGCGCCGCCGGAAAATTGCGCGCCAGCGCGTCGATGCGAAGCACGGTCGAGTCGCGGCGCGTTTGCGCGCCGTAGCCCGCCCCGAGCTGCTCGATGTCGCGCGCGACCTCGAGTGCATTGCGATTCCTGGTGCCTTCCTCGAGCATTGCCGCGGCGAAATCGGCGGCGCCGGGACGGGCCGGATCGTTGGCGCGACGGCCGGCATTGACCACCAGCATGGCGCTCACCAGCGGCAGATCGGGTCGCGGCAGATGCAGCACCGTCAGGCCGTTGGCGAGACGAAACGACTGCGGCGCGGGCAATGCGGGGGCGCGCGCGGGAGCCGCGGCGGGAGGCTTGCGGCGCCACGGTTCCTCGACGTTGATCGATTCGGTGGCGCGCCCCGGCGCCGGGACCGCCGCGACGACGGCCGGATCGGGATCGAGCTTCTTGTCGCCGCGAACCGCGGACACGACTACCCGAGCGTCCTTGGAGAGGTGCGCCTGCACGGCGCGCTGCACCCGCTCCGGCGTGACCGCGGCGTAGCGGGCGACGTCCTGCTTGAGGTAGCCGGGATCGCCGGTGTAGTGGTTGTACATGTTGAGCGAGTCGGCGCGGCCGTGAACCGTCTGCAGGGCCTGGTACATCGCGCGCTCGATCTGGTTCTCGGCGCGCTCAACCTCGGCGCGGGTCGGCCCGTCGGCGGCAAGACGCTGGAGCTCGGCGTCGATCGCGGTTTCGAGCTCGCCGGCGGTGTGGCCTTCGCGCGCTAGCGCCTGGATGTCGAAGATCGAGGTCAGCGCGTACGCGTCCTGCGCGGCGCTCACTTCCTGCGCGATCTGCAGCTCGTAGACGAGCTTCTGGTACAGCCGGCTCGACTTGCCGCCGGCGAGGATATGGGCAGCAACGCCGAGCTCAGCGTCGTCGGTCTTGAACCGCGGTGGCGTCAGCCACGCCAGGTCGACGCGTTCCAGCTCGATGCGGTCGGTGACCGTCGACCGGCGCTCGCCGACGATAGTCGGGGTTGTCACCGCCGGCGCGGCCACCGCGGGACCGCGCCGGAACGAGCCGAAATAGCGGGCGACCAGTCGCTTCGCCGCGGCGGCGTCGAAATCGCCGACGATGGCGAGGGTCGCGTTGTTCGGCCGGTAGTAGCGCTTGAAGAAGTCGCGCACGTCGGTGAGCCGCGCCGCCTGGATGTCGGCGTGCGACCCCATGATGTACGGGCGATACGGATGACCGGCCGGGAACAGGCTCTTGAATACCGCCTCGTCGACGATGCCGTACGGCTGGTTCTCGATGCGCTCGCGGCGCTCGTTGCGCACGACGTCCTGCTGGTTCGACAGCGCCTTCTGGTCGAGCGAGTCGAGCAGATAACCCATGCGGTCGGCGTGCGCCCACAGCGCGAGCTCGAGCTGGTTCGACGGCAGCGTGTCGAAGTAATCGGTACGATCGAACGACGTCGACGCATTCGATTCCGACGCGCCTGCCGCTTCGAGCAGCTTGTCGGCCAGCCCGCGCGGGACGTGCCTGCTGCCGGTGAACATCATGTGCTCGAACAGGTGGGCAAACCCGGTCCGGCCGGGCTCCTCGTTGGCGGCGCCGACGTGGTACCAGAGGTCGACCGTCACCAGAGGCAGCGCCCGGTCCTGCGACAGGATGACCTCCAGCCCGTTCGGCAGCCGGTACTTCTCGAACGGAATCGTCGGCGCCGGCGCGGCGGCGAAGGCGGTGCTCAACATCGACGCCAAACAGGCAAGGCGGAGAAGATTTCGCATCTTGGGCCTTCGCCAGCACCGCCGGCCGAGCCGAAGCGGCGACCGGATGGCAGCGGCGTCAGAGATGCGGCCCGAGCTCGCGCCGCACGAATTCGTGGAAATGCTGCATCCCGTCTTCCATCGGCGACTGGTACGGACCGACCTCGTTGCGGCCGGCGCGATACAGCGCGCGACGCCCGGCGTCCATGCGCAGCGCGATCTCGTCGTCCTCTTCCGCGGTCTCCATGTACGCCGCCTGCTCGGCCGCGACGAACTCGCGCTCGAACAGCGCGATGTCCTCCGGATAGTAGAACTCGATGTAGTTGGTCGTCCGGTCGACGGCGTGCGGGATCAGCGTGCTGACGATCAGCACGTGCGCGTACCACTCGATCATGACGTTCGGATAGATCGTCAGCCAGACCGCACCGTGCGCCGGCAGCTCGCCGCGGTAGTAGTCGAGCACCGCCTTGTGCCAGCGCTCGTAGGTCCTGGTGCCGGGCTTGGCGAGCGCGTTGTTGACGCCGACCGTCTGCAGCGAATAGTGCTCGCCGAACTGCCAGCGCAGCTCGTCGCAGTTCACGAAGCGGCCGAGGCCCGGATGGAACGGCTCGACGTGATAGTCCTCCAGATACACCTCGATGAAGGTCTTCCAGTTGTACGCGCATTCCTTGGTCTCGATGCGGTCGAGCACGTAGCCCGAAAAGTCGAGCCCGGCAGGCAGCCGCAGCCCCGAGAGATCGGCGGCGGCGTCGCGCGGCCCGTCGAACACGAGCCCGTTCCAGCGCTTGAGCGGCGAGCTCCTGAGTCTGGCGCAGGGTTGCTCGGGGAAATGCGGCGCACCGAGCAGCTTGCCCGACAAGTCGTAGGTCCAGCGATGGACCGGGCAGACGATGTTTTGCGCCGAGCCGCGCCCTTCGAGCATGATCGACTGGCGGTGGCGGCAGACGTTGGACAAGAGCTCGACGCCGCCGCCGTTGCGCACCAGCACCTGGGCGTTGTCGCGCCACGGCAGCACCTGGTAGTCGCCGGGATCGGGCACCATCAGCTCGTGACCGACGTAGCCGGGCCCACCCTCGAACAGCGTCTTTTGTTCGATCGTGAGGAGGGCGGGATCGCAATACGAGGAGACGGGAAGCTGCGAGCCGGCACCAGCGACCCTGCGCAGCCGATCCGCCGTAGCGAGATTGGACATCAGCCTTTCCTTTCCGTGAACCGCCAACCCAACAAACAATATAAGGAGCGGGAATGCCGCCCCCCAACCGCTTTGCTAAGTCAGCCCGATTACGAAAGGCTTCGTATCAAGGCTGCGTCGTCAAAACTACGGCCAAATTATAGCTGATCATCCGACTCGGGCAAAGCTCGCCGCGTTGGCCGCATCGCTCAAATCGGGTATCTTGAGTGCTTTTCAAGAACCAGCGCGGCAGGCTCGAAGCTTCGCCGCGCGGCCCGCGATGGCGCAATCCCCCTCGCAGTCCTCCGCTAAGACCGCGTCCGAAGCTCCGAGTTTCGAGGCCGCGATGGCCGAGCTCGAGACCATCGTCGCGGCGATGGAGGGCGGCGCGTTGCCGCTGGCCGATGCGCTCGCGGCGTACAAGCGCGGCGCCGAATTGCTGCAGTACTGCCAGGCGGCGCTCAGGGACGCGCAGCAGCAGGTGCAGGTGCTCGAGCGCGGGGTGCTGAAGGCGTTCGCGCCGGACGCCGCCGCGCCGGGCGCCGGCAATGAAGCCTGACCTCGGCTGGGAAGCCTGGTCGCGTGACCGCGCGGAGCGCGTCGAGCGGCTGCTCGAGCAGGCCCTCAATCGCGCGTCGACGCCGCGCCCGCTGCACGACGCGATGCGTTATGCCGTCCTGGGCGGAGGCAAGCGCGTTCGGGCCCTGCTCGCCTACGCCGCCGGCGAGTCGACCGGCGCCGATGAGGAGCGAGTCGGCCCCGCGGCGGCGGCCGTCGAGCTGATCCACGCCTACTCGCTGGTCCACGATGACCTGCCGTGCATGGACGACGACGCGATGCGCCGCGGCAAGCCGTCGTGCCACGCCGCGTTCGGCGAAGCGATGGCGCTGCTCGCCGGCGACGCGCTGCAGAGCCTGGCGTTCGAGGCACTCGCGCGCTCGCCCGCCGACGGGCTCGCAGCGCGCATCGAGCTTCTGGCCAGAGCCGCAGGCGCCTGCGGCATGGCCGGCGGTCAGGCGATCGATCTCGCCAGCGTCGGGACGACACCGGGGCTGGCCGATCTCGAGCGCATGCACGGGTTGAAGACGGGAGCGCTGATCCGCGCCGCGGTGGCCCTCGGCGCCGGGTGCGGCAATCCCGACGCGCGGCAAAGCGTAGCGCTCGATCGCTACGCGTCGGCGATCGGGCTCGCCTTCCAGATCGTCGACGATGTGCTCGACGTCGAGGGCACGGCGTCGAGCCTGGGCAAGACCGCGGGCAAGGACGCCGCGCAGCAAAAACCGACCTACGTCTCGCTGCTGGGCCTTGCGGCGGCCCGAGCACGCATCGAGGCGCTGCGCGCCGAAGCGCGCGCTGCGCTTGCGGGGCTCGAAGAGTCGCGGCGTCTGCTCGAGCTTGCCGACTGGAACGCAGTGCGCAGCCGCTGAACCGGAAGGCCCGCGCCGCCGCCGTGCGACAATACCGCTTTCGAACGCTTGCTCGTCCCGCTCCCGGCATGAACCGTCCCGAGGCTCCGGTGATTCCCGACGTGCAGTCGCATCGCGACGCGCGAGAGCTGCCGATCGATCGCGTCGGGATACGCAACCTGCGCTGCCCGATCCGCTTCAGCGACGGAGGACCGCCGCAGCCGACGATCGCGACATGCAGCGCTTACGTGGCATTGTCCGCCGAGCACAAGGGCACCCACATGTCGCGGCTGGTCGCCGCCGTCGACGAGCTGCCCGATCCGCTGTCGCTGGCCGCGCTGCCCGGCGTGCTGGATGCGCTGGTGGCGCGGCTGGAGACCGACGCCGGACGGATCGACATCGGCTTTCCGTGGTTCATCCGCAAGGCGGCGCCGGTAAGCGGCGCGCAGAGTGCCATGGACTACGAGGTGCGCCTCGTTGCCGACGGCTCGCCCGGTCGGAGCACGATCGAGGTAACGGTCGTCGTGCCGGTCATGAGCCTGTGTCCCAGCTCCAAGGCCATCGCCGACTACGGTGCGCACAATCAGCGCTCGCACCTGACGTTGACGGTGCGGCCGCGCGCCGGTGCCGTCATCGCGTTGTCCGAGCTGGTGGCGCTTGCCGAGCAGGAAGCTTCGTGCGAGCTCTATGGGCTGCTCAAGCGCGCCGACGAGAAATTCGTCACCGAGCGGGCGTACGACCGGCCGCGTTTCGTCGAGGACCTGGTGCGCGGCATCGCGGCCCGGCTGTCGGACGACGAGCGGCTCGCGGGCTTCAGCGTCGCGGCCGAAAACTTCGAATCGATCCACAACCATTCCGCGTACGCGGAAATCGTCCGCGGCTGACGAAAGGCGCACCGCCGCGCCGGAAACGGCTGGCCGCGCCATCAGCGCAGGGTGATGCTGACCGGAGGCGCCGGTTGTGCCGCGTCGAGCTCGGCGTCGGTCAGCCGACCGTTGGCGAAGAACAGCCGGCTCTCGCCGCCGGAGCCCCATCGGTAGACCCATTCCTCGTGCCAGATGCGCCCCGATTTGTGGCGCCCGATCGCGCTCGGCCTGCCCCAGCTCGCGAGATTCAGCACTTCGTCGTCGGTCATGCCGAGCGCCAGGCGGGTGCGCTGAAACAGCCGGCGGACGCCGTCGCCGAACGACGGCGCGGCGCGCGCTGCCGGTGCCCGGGCGATCGTCGCCGGACGCGAAGGCGCGATGCCGTCCAGCACGCGATCGGTCGCGCCCGGCGGGCAGGGCATCGACTGGTAGACGGTTTCGTCGCCGGTCGTGCACTTGTGGATGGTCTGCGCGAGGCACCCGCCTGCCGCGACAATCAGCCCAGCTCCGATGAAAAACCGCAGGCTTCGCAAACCCGCGACTGCTACGAACGCCATCGACGCATCGTAGCGCGGGCGCCGCAGGCCGCCATCGGCGGCAGTCTGATTGTTCTGTAGGATTCGGCGCCAGGTTCCTAGGTCGCGCGCGCAACGTCGACCCATCCGCGGCCGGCTTGCGACGCCGCGCAGGCCTCGATGAAAGCCATCGTGTGCGCGCCGTCCTCGATCCGCGGATAGGGCGCGCCGGGGATCGGCTCGCCGAGCGCGCGCGCCATGCGCTCCTCGGCCACCTCGCGATAGATGTTGGCGAAGGCCTCGCGCAGGCCCTCCGGGTGGCCGCGCGGCGTTCGTCCCGCGGCGACGATCTCCGGCGGCAGCCCCGGATCGCCGCGGCCGATGACCCGCACCGGCTCGCCCTGCAGCGCGAGCTTCAGATAGCTCGCTTCGCGGTGCGTCCAGTCGAGCATGCCGCGCTCGCCGTAGACGCGAAGACGAATGTCGTTCTCGCCGCCGGCCGCCGCCTGCGTAACCGTCAGCGTGCCGCGCGCGCCGCCCTCGAATTCCAGCAGCGCCGAAGTGTAGTCGACGACCCGGCGCCCGGGCAGCAAGGCGCCGGCGTCGGCCGCCACACGGGCGATCGCGAGCCCCGATGCGAAGCACGCCAGGTGCTGGGTATGGCAGCCGATCGCGCTCATCACCAGCGACAGGCCGCTGCGCTGCGGGTCGAGGATCCATTTGAGCCGGTTCGTCGGCGGCGCGTCCTCGATCCGGGTCGCCAGCCCGCTCTGGATGTACTCGGCCTGGACCAGCCGCACGGCGCCCAGCGTCCCGTCGCGAACCAGGAGCCGAGCGAGGCGGGTCATCGGGTACGCCGAGTAGCCGTGCGCGATGGCGCAGATCCTGCCGTTGCGATGGGTGCGGGCAACGAGCTCGCGCGCCTGCGCGTAGTCGTGGGTGACCGGCTTGTCGCAGATGACGTCGAGCCCGGCGTCGAGCGCGGCGGCGGCGAACGGGTAGTGGGTGTCGTTCGGCGTCATGATCGCGACCGCGTCGGCGCCGTCCGGGCGCTCGCGCTCGCCAGCGATCAGCTCGGCGAGGTCGCCGTAGCTGCGCGCGGTGTCGAAGCCCAGCGCGCGACCGGCGTCGCGCGAGCGCGAGGCGTCGGCCGAGAACACGCCACCGACGACTCGCCACAGGCCGTCGAGCTCGGCCGCACTGCGATGCACCTCGCCGATCCAGGAGCCCGGGCCGCCGCCGATGATCGCCAGGCGCAGTGTCCGGCCGAAGCGGTTGGCGAGCGCGTTCACGGCTGTCCTTTCGGCGATCGGCGATCGATCGTGGCTGATAGAATGCGCGAATTGTACCGGCGCCGGTAACGACATCCAATGCGAAGCGCCGCGAGGCGCCATGCTGCCCGTCGCCATTTTCCGTTTTTCCCCGACCGAGGGTCCCGGCCGCTTCGGCCAGTGGCTGTCCGAGCGCGGCCGGCCGCAGCGTCTGATCGCGCTCGACCAGGCCGAGGCGGTGCCCACCGACGCGCGCGCGTTCGCCGGCATCGGCTTGATGGGCGGGCCGATGAGCGCCAACGACGACCTGCCGTGGAACGCACCGCTGCTCGCACTGCTCCGGCAGGCGGTCGAGGCCGATGTGCCCGTCGTCGGCCACTGTCTCGGCGGACAGCTCCTGGCCAAAGCGCTCGGTGCGCGGGTCGCGCCGACGCCGGCGCCTGAAATAGGGTGGGGACCGGTGACGGTCACCGGCGAGGCTGCCTGGTTCGGGGCCCGCTCGTCGTTCACGACGTTCCAGTGGCATTACGACGTCTTCGAGCTGCCGCCGGGCGCGACCCGCGTGCTGACCAACGACGTCAATCCGCAGCAGGGCTACGCGCTGGGCCGGCACATCGGCCTGCAGTGCCATATCGAAATGACGCGCGAAATGGTCGAGACCTGGTGCCGCGCCGGCGCGGACGAATTGCCGGCAAGATCGAACGGCGCCAGGCAGAGCGGCGACGATATCCTGCGCGATCTCGACGCGCGGCTCGACGCGCTGTCGCGCGTGGCCGACGATGTCTACGCGCGCTGGGCGCAGGGGCTCAGGAACTGATGGGAGCTATTCGCCCGCTGTCCGACCAGCTGATCAACCAGATCGCCGCCGGCGAAGTCGTCGACCGTCCGGCGGCGGCGCTCAAGGAGATTCTCGAGAACAGCATCGACGCCGACGCTGCGCAGATCGACGTCGACCTGGCCGGCGGCGGCATCAAGCTGATCCGCGTCGCCGACGACGGCGACGGCATCGAGCGCGAAGACCTGCCGCTGGCGCTGGCGCGACACGCGACGTCGAAGATCGCGCAGGCGAGCGATCTGGAGGCGATCGCGACGCTGGGCTTTCGCGGCGAGGCGCTAGCCAGCATCGCCGCGGTGTCGCGCTGTGCGATCACGTCGCGCTCGCGCGGCAAGCCGCACGCCTGGCGGATCGAGGCCGACGCCGGCCGGATCGGCGCGGCGCAGCCGGCGGCGCTGGCGAACGGCACGACGGTCACCGTGCACGAGCTCTACTTCAACGTTCCGGCGCGGCGCAAGTTCCTGCGCACCGACGCCACCGAATTCGGCCATTGCGAAGAGGCGTTTCGCCGCGCCGCGCTGTCGCACCCGGGGCTCGGCTTCACACTGCAGCACAACGGCAGCGTTCGGCATCGGCTGTTGCCCGAGGGCCGGCGCGCGAGGGTCGACGCGCTGCTGGGCGACGGCTTCAGCACGAAGGCGGCGCCGGTCGACGAGGCCGGCCCGGGCTTGAGCCTCGCCGGCTGGGTCGTGCGCCCGGCGTACGCTGCCGCCACGCGCGAAGCGCAGTACCTGTTCGTCAACGGCCGCTTCGTCCGCGATCGCGTCCTGTCGCACGCGCTGCGCGAGGCGTTTCGCGACGTGCTGCACCACGACCGACAACCGGCGTATGCGCTGTGGCTGACGATCGAGCCGCGGGTCGTCGACGTCAACGTCCACCCGACCAAGAGCGAGGTCCGCTTTCGCGACAGCGGCGCGATCCACCAGTTCGTGCGACGGGCGGTCGAAAAAGCCCTGGCGGCAACCGCGGCCGAGCAGCCCGCGGTGTCCGCCGCCGAACGCCTGGGGGCAGCCGCGGCGCGGACGCCGCCGCTGGTGCCGGTCAATGAATCCTTTGCCGGCGCGTGGCGCCAAACGGCGGCCGCCGGGCAGGCGGCGACGGCTCCCGGCGCCGCCGAGCCGGCATCGTTCTACGCGCGGCTGTTCGGCTCGCGCACGATGCCGGCGTCGGGGCCCGATCTGCCGAGCGACGACGAGCATCCGCTCGGCTTCGCGTTGGCGCAGCTGCACGGCGTGTACGTGCTGGCCCAGAACTACGACGGCCTGATCCTGGTCGACATGCACGCCGCGCACGAGCGCATCCTCTACGAGCGGCTCAAGACCGCGCTCGACGCTTCGATGCCGATGCAACCGCTGCTGGTCCCGGCCACCTTCGCCGCCGATCCGCTCGAGGTCGCGACCGCCGAAGAGAACGGCGCGGTCCTGTCGGCGCTGGGATTCTCGCTGTCGGTGCTGGGCCCGACGACGCTCGCGGTGCGAGGCGTGCCAGCGTTGCTCACCGAGACCGACACCGTCGCGCTGGCGCGCGCCGTGCTCGCCGACCTGCGCGAGTACGGCGGCAGCCGCGTGCTGACTGCCGAGCGCGACGGCCTGCTCTCGACGATGGCCTGCCACGGCGCGGTCCGCGCGCATCGATCGTTGAGCGTGCGCGAGATGAACGCGCTGTTGCGCGAAATGGAGGAGACCGAACGCGCCGGCCAGTGCAATCACGGCCGCCCGACCTGGTACCAGCTGACGCTCGCCGATCTCGACCGCCTGTTCATGCGCGGGCGATGACCGCGGCGGTGCTGCTGATGGGCCCGACCGCCGCCGGCAAGAGCGCGGTCGCGATGGAGCTCGCGGCGCGGCTGCCGGTCGAGATCGTCAGCGTCGACTCGGCGCAGGTCTACCGCGGCATGGATATCGGCACCGCCAAGCCCGCGGCCGAGGCGCGGGCGAGGGTCGCCCACCACCTGATCGACCTGATCGATCCCGACCAGGCGTATTCGGCGGCGCGGTTTCGCGCCGACGCGAGTGCGGCGATCGACGGCATTC
>DATEFZ010000131.1:0-4740 GCA_035280325.1 Casimicrobiaceae bacterium | reverse complement strand
GCCGCTCTTCGCCGGCATCGGCGCGCTCGTCTTCGGCTGGTTCTGCGTGCGGCTGTCCGGCGTGTACCTGGCGATGCTGACGCTCGCCTTCGCGCAGATCGTCTGGGCGATCGTCTACCAGTGGGACGCGGTCACCGGTGGCAGCAACGGTCTGGTCGGCGTCTGGCCGGCGCCGTGGCTGTCGTCGCGCGCAGCGTACTACTGGCTGACGCTGGCGGTCGCGGCGATCGCCATCGCGGCGCTGTGGCGAATGATGCTCGCGCCGTTCGGCTATGCGCTGCGCGGCGCGCGCGACTCGCCGAGGCGCGCTGCGGCGATCGGCATCGACGTCGCCGCCGTGCGCTGGGCCGGATTCGTGACCGCCGGGCTGTTCGCCGGCATCGCCGGCGCCCTGTACGCATTTTCCAAGGGCAGCATCGCGCCGGACACGCTGTCGATCACGCGCTCGATCGGTGGCCTGGTGATGGTGCTGCTGGGCGGGCTGCAGACGGTGTTCGGCCCGGTGGTCGGCGGCGCGGTCCTCACCTGGCTCGAGGACACGCTGGCCCGCCACACCGAATACTGGCGGGCGATGCTCGGCGCCGCGATCCTGGTGCTGGTGCTGATCTTCCCGCAAGGCATCGTCGGCACGCTGGCGACCGCGGTACGGCGCCGGCGGCAGATCGATGCCGGCCCGGCATGAACGCTCCGCTGCTCTCGATCGTCGGCATCGCCAAGTCGTATGGCGGCGTGCAGGCGCTCGACGGCGTGAGCTTCGACGTCGCGGCCGGCGAGCGCGTCGCGATCATCGGCCCCAACGGCGCCGGCAAGACGACGCTGTTCAACGTGCTCGGCGGACAACTGGCTCCGGACCGTGGCACGGCGCGCCTGGCCGGGCGGATGCTGACCGGGCTTTCGCCGCATGCAATCGCACGGCTCGGCGTCGGACGCACGTTCCAGGTCACCGAAACCTTTGCCTCGATGACCGTGCGCGAGAACGTAGAGCTCGCGCTGCTCGCGCATCGCGGACAGACGTCCGCACCGCTGGCGACCTTCGGCTCGCGCGCCGCCGAACCGGCGCAGGCGCTGCTCGGCCAGGCCGGCATCGGCGTGCTGGCGCACCTCGCCGCGGCGACGCTGGCCTACGCCGATTTGAAACGCCTCGAGCTCGCGATCGCATTGGCCGATTCGCCGCGCCTGCTGCTGATGGACGAGCCCACTGCCGGCCTGTCGCCGCCGGAACGGAGCCGCCTTATGCGGCAGGTCTGCGATCTCGCCCGGATCTCGGGCGCTGCGCTCTTGTTCACCGAGCACGACATGGACGTGGTGTTCGCGCACGCCGATCGCATCGTCGTGCTCGACCGCGGCCGCGTGATCGCGGCCGGCGCCCCCGAGGCGGTGCGCGCCGATCCGCAGGCGAGCGCCGTCTACCTGGGTGTTCCGCTCGACACCGCCGGAAACCGCGATGCTTGACGTGCGCGGCATCGGCGCCGGCTACGGCAAGGCCGCCGTTCTGTTCGACGTATCGCTCGCCGTCGGCGACGGCGAGGGGGTGGCGCTTCTCGGGCGCAACGGCGCCGGCAAGTCGACCACGCTGAAGGCGATCGCCGGCTGGCTGCCGATTCACCACGGCGAGATCCGTCTCGACGGCCGGCGCATCGACGGTGCGCCATCGTACTCGATCGCGCGCGCCGGCCTGGGCTACGTGCCCGAGGGCCGGCGCATCTTCACCGGGCTCACCGTGCTGCAGAATCTCGCCGTCGGCAGCCGCGAGCCGCGCCGGCAGGCGCCATGGACGCCGCCACGGCTGTTCGCGCTCTTTCCCCGACTGGCCGAATTGCAGACCCGCCGCGGCGCCGAGATCTCGGGCGGCGAGCAGCAGATGCTGGCGATCGCCCGCACGTTGATGGGTAATCCGACGTTGCTGCTGCTCGACGAGCCTGGCGAAGGTCTCGCTCCGTTGATCGTCGCCCAGCTCGCCGCCGCGCTGCGCGAGTTGAAGCGGGACGGCGTCGCGATCCTGCTGGCCGAGCAGAGCCTGGCGCTCGCCGGCGCGATCGCCGACCGAGCCGTCGTGCTGGAAAGCGGTCAGGTCCGCTACGCCGGCCCGTATCGCGAGTTTGCGGCCGACGCGGCCGCGCGCGCCGAGTATCTTGGCCTGGATTGACCGACCGGCCGGCGTGCGATCGCCTAGAACTGAAACAGGTTCATCAGATCGCCGATCGCCGGCCGGTTGGTCGGCACGTAGGGATCGGATTCACCTGTCACCGGGTTCGGCAAACGGTCGCGGCTGCGCTCGGACAGCGGCGGCAGATGCCAGTTGCGCTCGATGAATTTCAGGATCGAGGCGTGATCGTAATAGGTGTGATCGACGTGGCCTTTCCTGGCGAACGGCGAGATCGCGAACAGCGGCACCCGGGTGCCGTCACCGAAGAAGTCGAGGATCTGGATGTAGCCGCTGTCGTAGTAGCCGCCGCCTTCGTCGGTGGTGACCAGCAGCGCGGTCTTGCGCCATACCGCGGGGTTGGCCTGGACGCGGGAGACGATATCCTTGACGAAGGCCTCGAAGGCGTAGATCGTCGAATACGCTGGATGGCCCGACTCGGGATTGGGCGGGATCACGAACGACACCGCGGGCAGCGCCTGGTCATCGCCCAGGTCGCGGAAGAACGCTCCCAGATCCTGCAGGTTGGCGCGCTCCTCGCCGGTCATCACCGCGGTCGAGTGGGTCAGCGGGTCGCAGATGGGACAATAGAGCTGCCGATCGATGCCGTTCGCGGTCCGTCCGCCGCTGTACCACTTCCATCTCACCTTCCCCGCCGTCAGCGCGGTCCCGACGTTGGGCGCGCTCTGCGGCGGCAACACGAATTTTTGCGCGCCGAGCGCTTGCGGCTTGCCGTCGAACGTGTATCCCGGATCGTAGTTGTTGACCAGGTAGAAGGTCCCGGGCGCGCAATTGCCGTCGTTGAAAACCTTGTACGGGAGCGCGGCGAGATAGTCTCGTATCGCCTTGACACCGGGCGCGCTCGCGTCGGCGCACTCGACGTACGAGCCGCCCCGGTAGCTCGACTCCTTGTACCAGTTGTTGGTCGAGGGCCGCGGATCGGGGTCTTCGATCTGGTTGGAAGGCGGCGTCGCCGGCTTGCCGTCGATCAGGTAGGCGGCGGCGTGTCCGGTGCTTAAAGCCAGGAAATTGGCACCCGTGCCGCCCATCACCGGCTGGTGGTAGTTGTCGGCGATCGCAAAGCTCCGCGCCAGCTCGCGGAAGTACGCCGCGTCGCCGCTGGCCATGCTGTAGAAGCCCATCGCCACGCCGCCCTGGTTGGTCCCAGAAGCGGGATCCCCGGCCCGGATTGCGCCCTGGCCCGACGTCAGCGCAACCCAGGTGAACAGGTCATGCTTGCCGCCGTCGAACTGCTGCCACATCTGGAAGAAACGATGCACCGGATCGCCGACCGGCGCGCTGAACGGCACGTAGCGCGTGATGCGGAACAGTCCGTTCGGCAGCTCGGCCGGAAAACGCTCGTCGGGGACGTTCCTCGGCAGCCCGCGGGCGCCGGTCGTGCCCGGCCGCGGCAGCCGGGACATCGTTCCGGTCGCGGCCGGCGTAACCTGGTAGCGATCGCCAACGGCTGCCTCGCGCTGCGCGGCGTCGGCGAAATGCGGGCCCGGATTGCCGTCGCGATCGACGATGCCGCGCGAAAGCAGATTGGCGACGGTTTCCCCCGGCGGCGGCTCGTAGGTCGCGAACAGGTTGTCGAAGCTGATGTTTTCGCCGACCACGACGATCAGGTGCTCGATCGGCGTCGCGGTCGCGCGCGCCGACGCCGCGGGTTGCGCATTCGGGCCGGTCGCCAGGACGGCGGCGAGCAGTCCGGCCAATGGCGCCGCGAGCGCGGCGTGACGGCGTTTCATGTCGGTCTCCTATTGCTGGTCAGCGCCGGTCGAGCCGGTAGATGCGCGACTCGCCGTAGTCCTTGGCGAGCTGGACCAGGCCCACGTATTCCGGGGCAAAGCCGCCATCGCCGGTCGCGGCAAGCGTCGCGGCGAAGGCCTCGCTCGCGTACACCATGCCGGCTGGCGTGACCGGCTCGATGCGCGCCGCCTGGGTGACGCTCGACCCGAAGTAGTTGTCGCGGTCGATGATCGGATCATGGCCGCAAAAGACCGGGCCGGTGTGCACCGCGATCCGAATCGGCGTGGCGTGGCCAAGCCCGAGCGCGATCCAGTCGACCTCGCGCATGCCGTCGAGGAAGCGGAGCGCAAACCGGGCGCCGTCGATCGGTGATTCGAACACCGCGTACAGCGCGTCGCCCCAGGTGCTGGCAAAGAGCGGCTTGACCGGGCACTCCTCGATCTGCTTCGCGCCGACCCGCCAGAAGGTTTCCTGGAAGCGCGGCGCGGCGGCGTCGTGAATACGGCTCGAGCCGGAAAAATCGGCGAACACCATCGTCTTCAACGTCCGCGGCGGCCGCGTCGCGGCGACGGCCGTGGCGCCAGCCGGAGCAGTTGCCTTGGCGGATACCGCATCGAGCCCGGCACCCGCCGCAGGGCGTCCGGCTTCGCCTCGACTCCCGCCGAGCTCGCGCTCGCGCAGCGCCCGCAGGTCGACGATTCGCGCGTTCCCGATCCTGCGCTGCCAGCGCTCGAGCGACGCCCGCGTACCGCCGAGTCCGCCGGTGGAAGTCCCGTCGACTACGCAGAGAAGCAACGGCGTCGTGGAAAGCTGCGCTGCGCGCAATACGGCCAACCCTTCGAGCA
>DATEFZ010000130.1:0-3422 GCA_035280325.1 Casimicrobiaceae bacterium | reverse complement strand
GACTGCTGGCCTCGTATCCGCGCGGGCGCGCCGCCGAGGTCGACCAGCTTCGCCGCATCGCCGGCGTTGGCCAGCACCACGACCGGCGCTGCGGCGATCGTCGCACCTGCGGCGTCACGCGCGATCCAGCGCTCGCCGTCGCGTTCGAGATGCGCGACCGCGCAGCCGAAGTGCTGCGCGATTCCGGCGCCGCGTCGCGCCGCGTCGTCGAGCTGGCCGTGCCCGATCGCGGCCAGTCGCACGAATCCCGACGTCGGGAACCACCAGCCTCCGATCGCCAGCCTGGCGCCGGCGAGCGCGGATGCTTCGTCGCGCTCCACGAACCTCGCGTAGTCGAGGGGAAGCTCGAGGACGAGCGAGGTGTCGGCGATACGCGCCTCGTTATCCGGGCCATCGGCGAGCTGCAGCACGCCGCAGGATTGCCACGGCGGCGCGGCGTTCGGCGCGAGAGCCGCCGGCCACGCGCGCTGCGCGTACAGGAAGCCGGCGCGGGTGAATCGCGAAAGCAGGTTGTCGTCGCGCGAAACGTGCGGCTGGTACGCGCCCGCGACCAGACCGGACGCCGCGCCAGACGGCACAGCCTCGCGCTCGATCAGATCGATTCGCCAGCCGCGCGCCGCGAGCCGCGAAGCGACCGCCGCTCCGGCGAGCCCGGCGCCGATCACGATCGCGCGCCGTTCCGGCCAGTGAGGTGCCGATCGCTGCGCTCGACGCGGCACCCACCGCGGCGCGTAGCGCGCCACCAGCATGTCGCGCTTGCGCTCGAAACCGCGACGCTTCTCGACTGCGAAGCCGGCGTCGCTCAAGGCGTCTCGAACGGCGCCGGCGGCCGTGTAGGTCGCGAGTGTGGCTCCCGGTGCAGCCAGGCGCGCCAGCGCTTTCATCAGCCGCGGCGTCCACATCGCGGGATTCCTCGCCGGCGCAAAACCGTCGAGATAGAACGCATCGGCGACAAGCTCGAGCCCGGGCACCGCGTCCTGCGCGTCGTCGAAAGCCAGCGTCACCGTCACGCGCTCGTCGTCGAAGTGAAGGCGATGCGTGCCGGGCAGCAGCGGAGGCCATGCCGCGCGCAACGCAGCCGACAGCTCGACGAATTCGGGATGGCGCTGGTGCGCCTGTGCCAGATCGTCGCGCTTGAGCGGATGCCGCTCGACCGACACGAAATGCAGCCGCTCGCAACGTCGCGGATCGTCGCGCCACGCCTGCCAGGTCGCGAGCAGGTTTAGCCCCAGGCCGAAGCCGGTCTCGACGATGGTGAACGTCGAGCGGCCGGCCCAGCGCGCGGGCAGATCGTTGCCCTGCAGGAATACGTGACGCGCCTGGCCCGGCCCCGATTCCGCGCTGTGATAGACGTCGGCGAAATCCGGCGCGAACGGCGTGCCCGAGGCGTCGAAGGCAAGCCGCGCCGGCGCGATGCGCAGCGCATGCCGCTCCGCCCTCATCGCGTCGCGGCAATGGCCGGCGTCGGCGCTTGCGGCGCGCGACGGGATCGGTAGACTCTGCACCGATGCGGTTTGCGTATTTCGACAAGCTTTCCCGCGACCGGCAGCGGATCTACCTGAAGAGCGACGCCATCGAATCGCTCGGCTTGCCGCCGGGGCTCTCGCTCGGCGGCATCGTCGCGCGCATCGCCGCCGGCCTCGTCGCCGACGATCGCGGCGCGATCCAGTCGGCCTGCCAGGCGTTGATCAATGCGCTCGCGCGCGGCTATCACGTGCCGCCGGTCAGGGTGCGGGTGCTCGCCCGCCGGCCGGCCGACGGCTACGGCGAGCTGCACGGGCTCTACGAGCCCGAGGACGAAGGCGTTGGCCCGCGCATCACCGTGTGGATGCGCACCGCGCAGAAAAAGCAGGTCGTCGCTTTCAAGACCTTCCTGCGAACGCTGGTCCACGAGCTTTGCCATCATCTCGACTACGAGTTGTTCGCGCTCGAGGAGACGTTCCACACCGAAGGATTCTACAAGCGCGAGTCGACGCTGGCCGCGGCGCTGCTGGAGCAGTTGGCCGCCGAGGGGAATTTGCGCGAGCGCTAGGCCGGCGGGACGTTTCTATCCAGCCGGCGGCAGCTCGTCCGCCTTCCATCCTCCGCCCAGCGCCTTGATCAGCGCGACGCTGGCGGTCAGCCGGCGGCCCTGGATGGCGAGCGCCGCGCGCTCGTTCGACAGCGCGGTGGTCTGGGCGACGACCACCGACAGATAGTTGACGATGCCGCTGCGGTACTGGTTGAGGGTGATCGCCAGCGATTCGCGCGCCGACTTGACCGCGTCGTCCTGCACCGTCGCCTCCTGCTCGAGGATGCGCAGGGCGGCCAGGTTGTCCTCGACTTCCTGAAAGCCGGTCAGCACCGTCTGCCGGTAGTTGGCGACGTTCTCGTCGTAGGTGGCGATCGCCTGCGCCGATTGAGCGCGGCGAAGACCGGCGTCGAACACCGCCTGCGCCAGCGCCGAGCCGATTGACCAATAGCGGCTCGGCAGCGAAAAGAGCTGCGACAGCATCGAGCTCTGGAAGCCACCGGTCGCCGACAGCGAGACCGTCGGGAAGAACGCCGCCGCGGCGACGCCGACCTGCGCGTTGGCTGCCGCCGTGCGCCTCTCGGCCGCGGCGATATCCGGCCGGCGCTCGAGGAGCTCGGAAGGCAGGCCGGACGGGATCGACGGAAACGTCGTGGCGACGGCTTCCGGTGCGATCGAGAAATCCGCCGGCGGCTTGCCGAGCAGCACCGCGATCGCGTGCTCGAGCTGGGCGCGCTGCACGCCGGCGTCGAGCGCCTGCGCCTGCGTCGACTTGAGCTGGGTCTCGGCCTGCGCGACGTCGGCGCGCGCGGCGACGCCGACCGCGTACTGGTTTTGCGTGAGCTGCAGCGATTTCTGGTAGGCGTCGACGGTATCGCCGAGCAGCCGCACCTGTGCATCCTGTATGCGCAGCAGGAAATAGTCCTGCGCCAGCAGCGCCTGTGCCGATAGCCTGGCCGCTTCGAGGTCGGCCGCGCTCGCCTGCGCCGTCGCCTCGCCCGCCTCGACCGTGCGGCGCACGCGGCCCCAGAGGTCGAGCTCCCAGTTGACGTCGAGCGCGACGTTGAAGTTGTTGCGCGCGCCGCCCTGGCTGCCGGTCTCGCCGTTTGACCCCGAGCTGCCGCGGCCGCCGCTGCGCGTTGCTCCGGCGTTGGCGGTGACGACCGGAAAATAGGCCGCGCGGGCCTGGTCAGTCAGCGCGCGCGCCTCGCGAACGCGCGCTTCCGCGGCCTTGATCGTCTGGTTGTCGACATCGACCTGGCTCAGCAGCGCGTCGAGCTGCGGATCGGCGAACACCGACCACCATTGGTCGCGCGGCTCGCCGTCGCGCGGCTCGGCCGTTTTCCAGCCCTGCGCTTCCTTGTACTGCGCCGGAGACTCCGCCGCAGGACGGGCATAGTTCGGCCCGAGC
>DATEFZ010000129.1:0-3509 GCA_035280325.1 Casimicrobiaceae bacterium | reverse complement strand
TCGGCGTCGCAGGCGAACGCGGCGCGAACGTTGTGCGCTCGCGCCGACCAGGGCAACGCCGCCTGCGGCGGACCGGCGCGGACCCGTCCGACGCCGCGGGCGAGCAGCGAAACGCCGGTGCGCGCAACCAGCAGGCGCGCGATCTCGGCGGCCTGATTGAAACCGCGCTCGCGCTGGCGCTCGCTCGACAGCGGCAACGCCAGCAACCGGTCGGGAAGTCGGCGCGGCCCGCACCGGCGCTGGTCATCGATCGCGCCGGCGCACCAGTCGGCGAGGCACAACCGGCCGTGGTACTTGAAGGCCTGGATCAGGCGATCGACCGGGAAGACATAAGCGTAGGCGGCGACGGTGGCGTCGAACGGCGGCGGGTGCGCGAGACAGCTCCCGCACACTTCGCCGGACAGCGTCGGCAGCGCGCACACGGGGCAGCCTGCCCCGAGGCGCGGCAGCGCGCGAGCGCACGCAGAGCACAGCAACGCGTTGCCCGAAGCGGCCGCGCAAAGCTCGCAGCGCTGCGGCAGCGCATGCCGCAGCACCTCGATCGCGCCGCGACGGGCGCGGCCGAAGGCACTGTCAAATGCGCCGGCCGGAAAATTTGACAATGCAGCGACCCTCCCCGAGACTCGCGGCTATTCTAACCAACCGCGATCGGAAGATGCGCAACCGATGCAACCGATCTCTCTAATCCGTCGGCACGAGGAGAGCGGAGCGGCCGGGCGCTGGACGGTCGACGCGGTCGAGGCGCTGCTGGCGTCGCCGATGAACGATCTGCTGCATCGCGCGCACGAGGCGCATCGCGCGAATCACGATCCCAACCAGGTCCAGCTCTCGACGCTGCTGTCGATCAAGACCGGCGGCTGCCCCGAGGATTGCGCGTACTGTCCGCAGGCGGCGCGCTACCACACCGGCGTCGAAAACCAGGCGCTGCTCGAACCGGCGGCGGTCGCAAGCGCGGCGGCAGCCGCGAAGGCCGCGGGCGCGACGCGTTTCTGCATGGGCGCCGCCTGGCGGGGCCCGAAAGACCGCGACCTCGAGCCGGTGCTGGCGATGGTGCGCGCGGTCAAGGCGCTCGGACTGGAAACCTGCGCCACGCTCGGCATGCTCAAGGATGGACAGGCCGAGCGGCTGAAGGACGCGGGCCTCGACTACTACAACCACAACCTCGACACCGCGCCGGAGTTCTACGGCGAGATCGTCACCACGCGCGAGTACCGGGACCGCCTCGACACGCTCGATCGCGTGCGCGCGGCGGGCGTGCGGGTGTGCTGCGGCGGCATCGTCGGCATGGGCGAGTCGCGCCGCGAGCGCGCCGGGCTGATCGCGCAGCTGGCCAATCTCGATCCGTATCCGGAATCGGTGCCGATCAACAACCTGGTTCAGGTCGAGGGGACGCCGCTGTACGGCACCACGGCGATCGATCCGCTGGAATTCGTGCGCACGATCGCTGCCGCGCGAATCGCCATGCCGCGCGCGATGGTGCGGCTCTCGGCGGGACGGCGCGAGCTCGGCGACGGCATCCAGGCGCTGTGCTTTTACGCCGGCGCCAACTCGATATTCTACGGCGACAAGCTGCTCACCACCGGCAACCCCGACGTCGCCGCCGACCGGGCGCTGTTCGAACGCCTCGGGTTGCACGCGGCCGGCGCCGCGTAGACGCCTTCGGGCGGCGGGCCGAGAACGATGTCGCGCCTGATCGCGGAGCTCGATGCCGAGCTCGCGTTGCGCGCGGGACGGCAGCTTGCCCGCCAGCGCCGCAGCGTCGCGTCGGTGCAGGGTCCGCGGTTGTCTGTCGACGGCCGGGCCGTCCTCCATTTCGGCAGCAACGATTACCTGGGCCTCGCCGGCGATGCGACGGTGATCATCGCGGCACGCGAGGGCGCCTCGCGCTACGGCGTCGGCGCCGGCGCCTCGCATCTGGTGTCCGGACATTTTGCCGCGCACGACGAGGTCGAGCGCGAGCTGGCGACGTGGGTCGCACCCTGCGCCGGCGCGCGTGCGCTCCTCTTTTCGTCCGGCTACCTGGCCAACCTGGCGGTGGTCACCGCACTGGTCGGGCGACGCGATGCGGTGTTCGCCGACCGCCGCAACCACGCCTGCCTGAACGACGCCGCGATCCTGTCGCGCGCCGATTTCGTCCGCTACCCGCACGACGGCGTCGACCGGCTGGAGGCGTCGCTCGCCGTCTCGCGTGCGCGACGCAAGCTGATCGCGACCGACGCCGTGTTCAGCATGGACGGAGACCTGGCGCCGCTGCCGCGCCTGCTGGACCTCGCCGACCAGCACGACGCCTGGCTGCTGGTCGATGACGCGCACGGCTTCGGCGTCCTGGGCGAAGGCCGCGGCACGCTCGCCCATTTCGCGCTCGCGTCGGAGCGCATCGTCTATATGGGGACGCTCGGCAAGGCGGCGGGCGTGGCTGGCGCGTTCGTCGCCGCGCATCCGGCGGTGATCGAAACCCTGTTGCAGACGGCGCGGAGCTACGTCTACACGACCGCCTCGCCTCCGCTCCTGGCCGCGGCGCTGTCGGCGGCCCTCGAGCTGCTCAAGAGCGGCGCCGTGAGGCGGGCGCGGTTGTTCGCGCTGATCGCTCGCTGGCGTGCGCTGGCGGCAGCGCTGCCTTGGCCGGTTCTGTCGTCGGCGACGCCGATCCAGCCGCTGATCGTCGGCGACGCCGGCGACGCGCTCGAGCTGAGCGCGGCGCTGTGGGAGCGCGGCATCTGGGTGCCGGCGATCCGACCGCCGACGGTGCCCGCGGGCAAGGCGCGGCTGAGGATCACGCTGTCGGCGGCGCACCGCGAGGCCGACGTCGACCGGCTGGCCGAGACGCTCGCCGAGATCGGCGCGGGATCCCGCTGCTGCCGTGCCGCGCCGTGAATCTCCACGTCGAATCGGGCGGCAGCGGCCCGCCGCTGGTGCTGTTGCACGGCTGGGCGATGCACTCCGGCCTGTGGCTGCCGGTGCTGCCCGCGCTGCAGGCGCGATTTCGCGCGCACCGGGTCGATCTGCCCGGGCACGGTTTCAGCGCGACGATCGCGCCGCACACGCTCGCCGGCATGGCCGCTGCGGTCGCCGCGACGCTCGCGACGCTGCCGGAGCCGGCGACGATCGTCGGCTGGTCGCTCGGTGGCGCGGTCGCGCTCGAATGGGCGCGCGCACGGCCCGATGAAGTCGCCCGGCTGGTGCTGGTCGGCACCACGCCGTCGTTTGTGGTCCGCGACGGCTGGCCGCACGCGATGAGCCGCGAGACGCTTTCCCGCTTTGGCGACGAGCTCGATATTTCGTACCGGGCGACACTGCAGCGCTTCGTGACCCTCCAGGTGCGCGGCGGCGAGCACGAGCGCGAGGTACTGGCGCAATTGCGCTCGCAACTCTTCGCTCGCGGCGAGCCGACCCGCCAGGCGCTCGCCGCCGCGCTGGCCGTGCTGGCCGCGATCGACCTGCGCCGCGACGTGGCCGATGTCGGGCAGCCGGCGCTGGTCGTCTCCGGCGGTCGCGACGCGCTGGTTCCG
>DATEFZ010000128.1:0-2128 GCA_035280325.1 Casimicrobiaceae bacterium | reverse complement strand
GAACGGATGCCGCCGCTCCTGGCGCCGGCGCCGATCGACGAAGCCGTTCCGGCGCTCGCGCCGCCGACCGAAGGCGAGGGCATCGTCGCCGATTACGCGAGCCTCGGCCTGACGCTCGGCCGGCATCCGCTGGCATTGCTGCGCGATCGCCTGCAGCGGCAGAGCATGCTGACCGCGGCCGAATTGCGCGTCCTGCCGCACGGCCGGGTGACCCGCGTCACCGGGCTCGTCACCGGCCGCCAGCGGCCGGGCACCGCGAGCGGCGTCACCTTCGTCACCCTCGAGGACGAGACCGGAATGGTCAACGTCATCGTCTGGCGCGATCTCGCCGAGCGGCAGCGCAAAGAGCTGCTGCGCTCGAACCTGCTGACGGTGTACGGCACGCTCGAACGCCAGGGCGAGGTCGTCCACCTGATCGCCGCGCGCCTGCGCGACCAGACGGCTCTGCTCGGCCGGCTCTCCGCGCGCTCGCGCGATTTTCACTGACCTCGGCGCGGTTCCCTCTACGCTGTCCCGCGTCGAGACAGCGGCCGGCGCGATCGGCGGATGGCTGCTCTCGGACGCTATAATCGAGCTGTCTCTTTTCGGCCGCCACCCGAACGCCCACGATGACCGCCGTCTTGCCCGCCGATGTCGATGCCGTCGCCGCCCTGCTCGAGCGGCACGACTATTTCGCCGACCGGCGGTTCGCGACCAGCGTGTTCCTCGGGCTGCGCATGCGGCGACCGCTGTTCCTCGAAGGCGAGGCCGGGGTCGGCAAGACCGAGATTGCCAAGGTGCTCGCAACTGCGCTGGGTCGCGCGCTGATCCGCCTGCAGTGCTACGAGGGGCTCGATACCGCGTCGGCGGTCTACGAATGGAACTATTCGCGGCAGATGATCGAGATCCGGTTGGCCGAGGCTGCCGGCAAGGTCGATCGCGCGTCGCTCGGTACCGACATTTTCGCCGAACGCTTCCTGATCCGGCGTCCGATCCTGCAGGCGCTCGAAGCACATGGCGGCGCCGCGCCGGTGCTGCTGATCGACGAGCTCGACCGCACCGACGAGCCGTTCGAGGCTTATCTGCTCGAGGTCCTCGCCGAGTACCAGGTGACGATTCCCGAGATCGGCGTGATCAAGGCAACCGAGCCGCCGATCGTCGTCATCACTTCGAATCGCACGCGCGAGATTCACGATGCGATCAAGCGTCGCTGCCTCTACCACTGGGTCGACTATCCGAATGCCGAGCGCGAGCTGTCGATCGTGCGCCGCAAGGTGCCGGGCGTCGACGCCAGGCTCTCGCGCGAGGTCGTCGCGTTCACGCAGCGGCTGCGCGGCCTCGACCTGTTTAAGGCGCCCGGCATCGCCGAGACGCTGGACTGGGCCGAGGCGCTGGTTGCGCTCGACCGCATCGTGCTCGATCCCGACACGGTGACGAACACGCTGGGCGCACTGCTCAAATACCAGGACGACGTCGGAGCGATCACGCCGGAAGTGGCGGCGAGACTGATCGCCGAGGCGCGTGCCGACGCGGTCGCGCTGCCGGCATGACGATTCCGGGGCCGGGCTTGCGCGGGCAGCAGAAGCTCGCCGGCAACATCCTGCAGTTCGCGCGCGTGCTGCGCACGGCGGGGCTGCCGATCGGTCCGGCGAAGGTGATCGTCGCTCTCGACGCCGTTGCGGCGGTCGGCGTCGCCAACCGCGACGACTTTCGCGCTGCGCTCGAATCGGTGCTGATCGAGCGCCACGAGCACAAGATCCTGTTCGACCAGGCGTTCGAGCTCTACTGGCGCAACCCGCGCCTGCTCGAGCGGATGATGGCGTTGCTGCTGCCCAAGGTCCGCGGCCGTGCGCCGCCTGCCGAGGCACAGGCGCCCCTGCCGGCGCGGCTCGCCGCCGCTATGGCGACCTCGCCGCAGGGCGACCTCGAAACGGCGGAGCGCGAGATCGAGCTCGACGCCGCGTTCACGTTCTCGCCGCGTGAAGTGCTGCAGACGCGCGACTTCGAATCGATGACCGGTGCCGAGCTGGCCCAGGTGAAGGCGATGATCTCCCGGCTGCGGCTGCCGCTGCCCGAACTGCCGGTGCGGCGAACGACCGCGGCGCCGCGCGGGCACGCGGTCGACATGCGCGCCACGCTGCGGGCGATG
>DATEFZ010000127.1:0-13958 GCA_035280325.1 Casimicrobiaceae bacterium | reverse complement strand
TCGCGCAACGGAGCCATCGCGCGAAGCTCGGGCTGGCGCGGCAGCGGCCGCATCGCCAGCCGGGCATTGCGCGCGGCGAAGCGGCGGCGCGCCGCGTCGGCGTCGAATCGCGTCCAGGCTCGTCCGGCGTCGGACATCGCGATGCAGTCGACCGGGCAAGGCGGCAGGCAGAGTCCGCAGCCGGTGCAGTGGGTCTCGAGCACGGTGTGCATCAGCCTTGCAGCACCGACGATGGCGTCGACCGGGCAGGCGCGCAGACACAAGGTGCAGCCGATGCACGCCGACTCGTCGATGCGGGCCAGCGCCAGCGGACCGGTCGGCCCGCAACTCGCATCCAGCGGCAGCGGTGAAACGCCGAGCAGGCCGGCCAACGCGGCGATCGTCGACTCGCCGCCCGGCGGGCAGCGGTTGATCGGCGCCTTGCCGGTCGCGACGGCCTCGGCATACGGCCGGCACCCCGCGTAGCCGCAGCGCCCGCATTGCGTCTGCGGCAGCAGGGCATCGATTCGATCGGCAAGCACGTTGGTCCCCGGCAAAAGCGGTATCGAGCGATTCTACCGGCGTTGCGGGCCGTGCGGCCATCGCCGACAATGCAGCAGCGCGCCGAGTCAGAGCATGAGCGAGGCGAGAGTTTTAAGACCCGAAGGGCCGTCGCCGAGCGAGTGTTCGTAGGCCGACGCGAGAACGCTGATCGTTCGGGAAGCGGCACGGAGGCCGGAGCATGTCCGTCCATCGCCATTCGAGGAGCCATTCGCACGATCACGCCGCGCCGGCGGCGGCCGAGCGCAGGGCGCTGCGCGTCGCCCTCGTACTGACCTTCGGATTCGCGCTGGTCGAGGCATTCGGCGGCTGGCTGGCCGGTTCGCTGGCGCTCGTCGCGGACGCCGGGCACATGGTCACCGATGCGGCGGCGCTCGGCATCGCGCTGCTGGCGCAGCGCGTGGCGCGGCTGCCGCCGTCGCGGCGCGCCAGCTACGGTTACGCCCGCGCCGAGGTCATCGCCGCCTTCATCAACGCGCTCTTGATGCTGGCGGTGGTCGTCGGCATCGCGATCGAGGCGGTGCGGCGGTTGCTCTCGCCGACGCCGGTCGCCGGCGGCATGGTGATCGTCGTTGCCGGCGTCGGACTGCTGGTCAACATCTACGCCGCCTGGAGCCTGTCGCACGGCCACAGCCTCAACTCCCGCGCCGCGCTGCTGCACGTCAGCGGCGACATGCTCGGCTCGGTCGCTGCCATCGTCGCCGGCGCGGTGGTCGCGGTCACCGGCTGGATGCCGATCGACCCGATCCTTTCGCTGCTGGTCGCGGTGCTGGTGCTGCGCTCGACCTGGCTCTTGCTGAAGGCGTCGACCCATGTGTTGATGGAAGGCGTTCCGGCCCATCTGTCTTACGAAGAGATCGGGCGAGCGCTGACCGGCGTCGCCGGGGTGGCCGCGGTGCACGACCTGCACATCTGGCAGATGAGCACCGACCGCGCCGCGCTGTCGGCGCACCTGGTGATCCGCGATGCGCAGGCGTGGCCGCAGATCCTCGCCGCCGCGCAGCGATTGCTGGCGGAGCAATTTCGCATCGACCACGTCACGCTACAGCCCGCCTGGCATCCTGCCGCTGGCGACAAGCGGGTGATACCGCTGACGCCGGTCGCCGCCGACGACAAGCCGCATCTGCACTGAGGAGCGTCCGGACTCGCCGGATGCGCCAGGGGGTCGCCGGGCGAGCCTTTACAGCCAGCGGATATTGCGGAACCAGAAGAAAAGCGCGACGTCGATCGCCAGCATCACCGCGAGCGACACCGGGTAGCCGAGCGACCAGTCGAGCTCGGGCATGTTCTTGAAGTTCATGCCGTAGATGCCCGCGATCATCGTCGGCACCGCGATGATGGCGGCCCACGCGGCGAGCTTCTTGGTGACCTCGGTCTCGTTCAGGCTGATCATTCCGAGGTTGACCTGGATCGCGGTGGTCTGCATGTCGCGGATGCCCTCGATCGTCGCGTGCAGCCGTTGCAGGTGGTCGAACACGTCGCGGAAATACTCGCCCATGCCGGCGCAGATGCGCGGCACACGGCCGCCGTAGAGCTTGCCGACCGCTTCCATCAGCGGATCGACTGCATGCTTGAGCGTCATCAGCTTGCGCTTCAGATCGTACAGCGCCTCGATGTTGGAGCGCGCGGCGTTGCGCACGAAGATCTGCTCCTCGATCGTCTCCAGCTCGGTCTCGAGCGTTTCGAGGATCGGGAAGTAGCGGTCGACGACCTTGTCCATCAGCGCGTACAACACGTACGCCGCGCCGTGTCTGAGCAGGTCGGGTTCGCTTTCGCTGCGGGTACGGACGTCGGCGAAGCCGCGCTCGGTGTCGCGCCGCACCGACAGCACGTAGTTGGGACCGACGAAGACGTCGACCTCGCCGACGTGCAATTCCTCGTCCCGGATCTCGACTGCGTGCAGGACGGCGAACAGCGAGTCGCCGTACTCCTCGATCTTCGGTCGCTGGTGCCCGTGCCGCGCGTCCTCGACGGCGAGTCCGGGCAGATCGAATTCCTCGCGCATCTCCTCGAGTTCCTCGGGCGACGGGTCCTTGAGCCCGACCCACACGAAACAATCCGGGCGCTTGACGTACTCGCTGATGTCCTCCTTGGGGATATCGGCGAGCTTCTTGCCCTCCTGGTAGGCGACGCAGTTGACCAGCATGTTCGGCCCTTCGCGACGGAGGCCCGATGATAGGCGCGCGCGACGGCGATTGTCACTCGCCCAAGGGGCCTTTCGCCGGCGCCCGCCGCCGCCCGCGCGGCGGGAAGCCCCCGACCGGGTCGGTCGGGTAACATGACAGTCTTGGGCCAAGCGGGCGCCACCGCATGATCATCGAGTCGCTGCTCGATACCGACCTGTACAAGTTCACGATGATGCAGGTCGTGCTGCATCACTTTCCGGGCGCGCAGGTCGAATACCGCTTCAAATGCCGAACGCCGGGCATCGACCTGGTGCCGTTTCTGCCCCGGATCGAGCGCGAGATCGCCGCCTTGTGCGAGCTTCGATTTTCCCATGCCGAGCTCGATTACCTGCGCGGCTGGCGCTTTTTCAAGAGCGATTTCGTAGACCTGCTCGGCCTGTTCCAGCTCGATCGGCGCTTCGTCGATCTGAGGCCCGCGGCGGCGGCGCCGGGCGAGATCGAGATCGCGATCAAGGGCCCATGGCTGCACACGATCCTGTTCGAGGTGCCGCTGCTGGCGATCGTCAGCGAGGTCTACTTTCGCGAGACGGTGAAGAAGCCCGATCTGGCGGAGGGCCGGCGGAGGCTCCGCGCCAAGATCGCGCAGATCAACGCGGTGTCCGATCTCACGTTCCGCATCGCCGATTACGGCACCCGGCGACGTTTCTCGCGCGTCTGGCAGGGCGAGGTCGTGCGCGCGCTCAAGGAGGGCATCGGCGCCAAGTTCATCGGTACCAGCAACGTCAAGTTCGCCCGCGACCACGACCTGACGCCGCTCGGCACGATGGCGCACGAATATCTGCAGGCCTGCCAGGCGGTCGGTCCGCGGCTGCGCGACTCGCAGGTATTCGCGTTCAACACCTGGGCCCGCGAATACCGCGGCGACCTGGGAATCGCGCTGTCCGACGTCTGCGGCATGGACGCGTTCCTGCGCGATTTCGACCTCTTCTTCTGCAAACTGTTCGACGGCGTGCGGCACGATTCCGGCGACCCCTTCGCATGGGGCGAGAAGCTGATCGCGCACTACCAGAGGATGCGCATCGATCCGCGCTCGAAGACGATGGTCTTTTCGGATTCGCTGTCGGTGCCGCTGGCGATTCAGCTTTTCCACTACTTCAGGGGCAGGAGCCAGATCGCGTTCGGCATCGGCACGAATCTGACCAACGACCTCGGCTACGAGCCGCTGCAGATCGTGATCAAGATGACCCGCTGCAACGGCCAGCCGGTGGCGAAGATCAGCGACGAACCGTCGAAGGCGATGGACTACGATCCGTCGTACGTCGCGTACTTGCGCGAGGTGTTCGCCGTTCCCGACGACGAAGCCGCGAGCGTGGAGGGGCTCGACGCGGAGTGATCGGTGGCGGCGTCGCGCCTCACAGCGCCGCCCGGTAGGCCGCGAGCACGTCGTCTCCGGCGCAGGCAAACAAGACGCGGGAGAGCGCGTCGAGGCGGTCGAAGCCCCGCACCGATCCGACCGCGATCGGCACCGCCAGCGCGAGCGGATAGCCGTAGGCGCCGCAGCTTATCGCCGGGAAGGCGATTGTCGCGATGCCATGCTGCACGGCGAGCTCGAGCGATCGCCGATAGCAGGAGCCGAGGAGCTCGGCCTCGCCGTACGCGCCGCCGTGCCAGACCGGCCCGACGGTGTGGATCACAAAGCGCGCCGGGAGCCGATAACCGCGCGTGATCTTCGCGTCGCCGGTGGCGCAGCCATCGAGCGCCCGGCATTCGGCCAGCAGCCCCGGGCCGGCCGCCCGATGGATCGCGCCGTCGACCCCGCCGCCGCCCAGCAGGCTGGTGTTCGCGGCGTTGACGATCGCGTCGACGGAGAGCGTCGTGATGTCGGCGTGCATGGCGACGATTTCGGCGGCCATCGCTTCATTGTCGCATTGCCGGCGACCCGCTGTCGCGGCCCGGCGCTTCGGTTTATAGTAGCGCGATGCCTTCGGCCACTCCGGTCAACACCCCTGCCGCGCCGCCGGGCGCCGCGGCGGCCAAGTCCGCGGCGCGCACGCCCGACCGCCGGCTGCGACTCGACGACATCCTCAAGCTGATGGTGGCGGACGGGCTGATCGCCGCAGCCGACGCCGAACCGGTCGCGCGCTCGCGCACGCAGCGCTACGAGCACCCGCTCGAGCTGATCGCCGACCAGAAGTGGCGCTCGCTGCTGCCGCCGCGCCGCACGCTGACCCTCGAGACGCTGGTCGAATGGCTGGCCGGCAAGCTCGGCGTTCCCTACCACCACATCGATCCGCTGAAGATCGACCTGGTGGCGGTCACCGGCACGATGTCGATCGCCTACGCCGAGCGCTATCGGATCTTGCCGGTGGCGGTGGGCAAGGGCGAGCTGACGGTCGCCACCGGCGAGCCGTTCGTCCGCGGATGGGCCGACGAGCTCGAATCGATGCTGCGCCAGAAGGTGAAACTGGTTTTCGCCAACCCGCAGGACATCCGGCGCTATATCGGCGAGTTCTTCACCCTTGCCCGCTCGATCAAGAAGGCGGGCGAGACGCAGCGCGGCGACATGTCGTTCGCGCGCAACTTCGAGCAGCTGGTCGAGCTCGGCAAGCACGGACAGCTCGACGCCAACGACCAGCACGTCGTCCACATCGTCGACTGGCTGTGGCAGTACGCGTTCGAGCAGCGGGCGTCCGATATCCACATCGAGCCGCGCCGCGATTCCGGGGTCGTGCGCTTCCGTATCGACGGCGTCCTGCACCAGGTCTACGCGATCCCGAACCCGGTGCTGGTGGCGATGACCAGCCGGATCAAGCTGCTGGCGCGCATGGAGATCGTCGAGCGGCGGCGGCCGCAGGACGGACGGATCAAGACGGTGGCGCCCGACGGCGAGGAGATCGAGCTGCGCATCGCGACGATGCCGACCGCGTTCGGCGAGAAGGTGGTGATGCGGATCTTCACTCCCGAGGTGCTGGTGCGAGATTTCCAGGAGCTGGGCTTCACCGGCGAGGACCGCGAGCGCTGGGAGCGCATGGTCAAGGAGCCGTACGGCATCATCCTGGTGACCGGGCCGACCGGGTCGGGCAAGACGACGACGCTGTACTCGACGATGAAGCTCCTGGCCACGCCCGAGGTCAACGTCTGCTCGATCGAGGACCCGATCGAAATGATTGCGCCCGAGTTCAACCAGATGCAGGTGCAGCCGGCGATCGGGGTCGACTTCGCGAGCGGCGTGCGGACGCTGCTGCGGCAGGACCCCGACATCATCATGGTCGGCGAGATTCGCGATCGCGACACCGCCGACATGGCTGTGCAGGCGGCGCTGACCGGCCACCTGGTGCTGTCGACGCTACACACCAACGACGCGCCGACGGCGATCACGCGGCTCTTGGACCTCGGCGTCCCGGCGTTCCTGATCAGCTCGACGGTGCTCGGCGTGATGGCGCAGCGGCTGGTCCGCACGCTCTGCCCGCATTGCAAGACGCCCACCGAGCCGCTCGACGACGACACCTGGCGCATGCTGACCGCGCCGTTCCGCAGCGACGGCGAGCAGCACGTGCACGCGCCGGTCGGCTGTCTCGAATGCCGGATGACCGGTTACTTCGGTCGCGTCGGCCTGTACGAGATCATGACTCTGTCGCCGATGATCCGGCGCCTGATCCATACCGACGCCGACGATTCAAAGATCCGGGAGCAGGCGTACAAGGAGCACATGAAGCCGCTGCGCGTATCGGGGGCGGCGAAGATCGCGGCCGGGTTGTCGACCGCCGATGAGGTGATCAAGGTCGTCCCGCTGGGGTAGCGTGTCGCCGACGGCCGCCTGCCGAGCGAGCGCCACACGAGTCGCGGGTTGAACCCCCGGTGCTCCGGAGCGGTCTGACCTGCGGGCGAGCCCGCCGAGGGGGCGAATGACAGCGGGTGCCCTGCATCAGGGGAGCGTCAGATCCGCATCGACATCGATCCGGCGGGCCCCCGCGCCAACCGCGTCGCGGCACGCTTCCCGTCGCACGCCGGCGAGACGACAACGTCTTTCGAAATGAGCGCAACGCGATGAGCACGCAAGAGCCGCTACGCCCGATGCACCTGTCGCTGCGCTTCATCGCGCCGCTGGCGATCGTGCTCGCGCTGCTCGCGTATGCGCTGGTGCCGCTGGTCGACAAGCTGACGCTGCGCTGGTGGGTCAACGACCTCGACACCCGATCGGAGCTGGTGGCGAGCTCGCTGCAGGATCAACTGCCCGAACTGATCGAGCAGGACGCCTCGGCCAAGATCGAGCAGGTGTTCATGCGCGCATTGCAGGACGAGCGCCTCTACGCGCTGGCGTTCTGCGACAGCCGGGGCAGGCTTCGCTACTCGACGCCGACCTATCCGTCGTCGCTCGGCTGCCATCCGCCGGCCGGCGCCCCCGGCGAGGCGCATTCGGTGATCCGGCTGCGCCAGGGACCGCTGCACGTCGTGCAGCGGCCGATGTTCCAGGGCAACGACCGGATCGGAACGCTGATCCTGGTTCACGACATGAGTTTCGTCGACCGGCGCAGCGCCGACACGCGGCGCTATCTGATCGGCCTGTTCGTGCTGCTCGGCGTGGTCGTGTCGCTGGTCACCGTCACGATCGCGCATCTGTCGTGGCGCGGCTGGGTCGCCGGCGTCCGCGCGCTGCTGCGCGGCGAGGGCATCCTGCAGCCGTTCTCGCAACCAGGGTCGTCGGCGGTGCATCCGCTGGCGAGCGAATTGCGCACGTTGCTGCGCGAGCTCGAGCACAGCCGCCGCGGCCGCGACCAGAGCGCGATCTGGAGCCCGGAGATGCTGCGCAATGTCCTGCGCGAGCAGCTACTCGGCGACGAGGTCCTGGTGGTATCCAATCGCGAGCCGTTCATCCACAACAAGAGCGACGACGGGACCACGCTGTTGCGACCGGCGAGCGGCCTGGTGACCGCGCTCGAGCCGGTGATGCGCGCCTGCTCGGGCACCTGGATCGCCCATGGCAGCGGCAGCGCCGACCGTGAAACGGCCGACGCGCGCGGGCGCATCCGCGTTCCGCCCGACAACCCGAGCTACACGCTGCGCCGTGTCTGGCTGAGCCCCGAGGAGGAGCAGGGCTACTACAACGGTTTCGCCAACGAGGGACTGTGGCCGCTGTGCCACATCGCGCACGTGCGGCCGGTGTTCCGCTCGGCCGACTGGGAACAGTACGTTCGCGTCAACCGCCGCTTCGCCGACGCCGTGCGCGACGAGGCCCACACCGAGGATCCGGTCGTGCTGGTGCAGGATTATCACCTGGCGCTGCTGCCGCGGATGATCCGCGAACGGCTGCCGAAGGCGACGATCATCATGTTCTGGCACATCCCGTGGCCGAACCCGGAATCGTTCGGCATCTGCCCGTGGCGCGAGGAGCTGCTCGAAGGCATGCTCGGGGCGACGATCCTCGGCTTTCACACCCGCTTCCACTGCCAGAACTTCGTCGAGACCGTCGACCGCCACCTCGAGGCGCGCATCGAGCGCGAGTCGTCGACGATCTCGTACGGCGGCCACCTGACCCGGGTCGAGTCGTACCCGATCTCGATCCAGTGGCCGCCGGAGTGGATCGAATCGCAGCTTTCGGTGCCGCTGTGCCGGGCCAAGGTGCTGCGGGTGGAGAAGCTGCCGGACGACGTCCTGCTCGGGGTCGGCGTCGACCGCATGGACTACACCAAGGGCATCCTCGAGCGGCTGCTCGCCGTCGAGCGGCTGCTCGAGGCGCACCCGGAATTCATCGGCCGCTTCGTGTTCGTCCAGATCGCAGCGCCTTCGCGCTCGACGCTCGACGAATACGCCAATTTCGAGGCGCGGGTGCGGGCGCTGGCGTCGCGCATCAACACCCGCTTCGGCCGCGACGGCTACGAGCCGATCCGGCTCAAGGTCGAGCACCACAGCTCGCAATCGGTCAACGAATACTACCGTGCGTCGGACGTCTGCATCGTGACCAGCCTGCACGACGGGATGAACCTGGTGGCCAAGGAGTTCGTCGCCTCGCGCGACGACGAGCAGGGCGTGCTGGTGCTGTCGCAATTCACCGGCGCGGCGCGCGAGCTGCCCGACGCGCTGATCGTCAACCCGTACCACATCGAGAATTGCGCCGAAGCGCTGTACAAGGCGCTGACCATGCCGGGCGACGAGCAGCGCGTGCGGATGCGCAGCATGCGTCGGCTGGTGCAGGAGTTCAACGTCTACCGCTGGGCCGGGGCGATGCTGCTCGACGCGGCGCGGCTGCGACAGCGGCAGCGCGTTTCGGCGCGCATCTTCGCGCACCAGCGCGGCGCCGGCGTCGAGGCATGAGGTACGCCCTGGGCGCTGCTTCGCTGGCTCGGATGCGCCAACTGATGCCGGACAAGCCGATGCTGGCGTTCGACATCGACGGCACGCTCGCGCCGATCGCCGCCGAGCCGTGGCGGGCGCGCATATCGGACGAGCTGCGCGCGGGGCTGCGTTCGCTCGCCGCGCGCACTCCGGTCGCGATCGTCACCGGTCGCGCTGTCAGGGACGCGCGCCGGATGCTCGGTTTCAGTCCGCACTACCTGGTCGGCAATCACGGCGCGGAAGGGCTGCCCGGGTTCGAGGCGCAGAGCAGCCATTTCGAGCGGGTTTGCGCCGGATGGCTCGACCAGCTCTCGGCCGGGGGCGATGCGCAGGGCTGGCGGGAGTTGCCGGGCATCCTGCTCGAGGACAAGCAGTATTCGCTGTCGTTCCATTACCGTCACGCCAGCCGACCGGCGCTCGCCAGGCTGATGCTCGAGCGCTCGGTGGCGCGGCTTTCGCCTGCGCCGGACATCGTCCACGGCAAGCGCGTGCTCAACCTGCTGGCCCCGGAGGCGCCGCACAAGGGCGACGCGCTGGCAAGCCTGCTCGGCCATTCCGGCTGCGCAGGGGCGATCTACGTCGGCGACGACGTCACCGACGAGGATGTCTTCCGCATGCGGATCCCCGAGATCCTGTCGATCCGCGTCGGGCGCAAGCGCCGGAGCGCCGCCGGCATGTACCTGAAGAACCAGGCCGACGTCGGCCGGTTGGTACGCCGGCTGGCGGCGATGCTCGAGGCGACGCGTCCGCCGTCGGGCGACCGGCGCGATACCGCCGTCGCGATGCTGCAATGAACACGCCGGCCGGCGTGGCGCCCAATCTCGCGCTGGGCGTCATCGGCAACTGCGCGTTCAACGCTCTCATCGACGCGCGCGGGTCGATCGTCTGGTGCTGCCTGCCGCGGCCCGACGGCGATCCGGTGTTCCACGCGCTGCTTGGCGGCGAAAGGCGACTCGACGCGGCGCGTGGCGCATTCGACATCGAGATCGAGAACTTCGCGCGGTCGACGCAGCACTACGTCACCAACACCGCGATCCTGGTTACCGATCTGTTCGACGACCAGGGCCACGCCTTGCGCATCACCGACTTCGCGCCGCGCCTGCGCGACCGCGGGCGCGTCTACCGCCCGCTGCTCCTGATCAGGCGCATGACACCGCTGTCCGGCCGGCCGCGGGTGCGCATCCGCGTGCGCCCCGGCTTCGACTACGGCGCGGCGCGCCCCGAGCTCACCCGCGGCAGCAACCACGTCCGCTACGTCCATCCGACGCAGCCGCTGCGGCTCACCTGCGACATGCCGGTGACCTACGTGGTCGACGAGACCTTCCACCTGCTGGACCGGCCGGCCAACCTGATCTTCGGCGCCGACGAGACCATCGCCGCCGGCATCGCCGAGACGGCGCGCGACCTCGAGGAGCGGACCGCCGAATACTGGCAGCACTGGTCGCGCGCGCTGGCGGTGCCGCTGGAGTGGCAGGACGCCGTCATCCGGGCGGCGATCACGCTCAAGCTCTGCATGTACGAGGAGACCGGCGCGATCATGGCGGCGATGACGACCAGCATTCCCGAGGCGCCCGGCACCGAGCGCACCTGGGACTATCGCTACTGCTGGCTGCGCGACGCCTTTTTCGTCGTGCGCGCGCTGAACAGCCTCTCCGATGTGGCGACGATGGAGAATTACCTGCGCTACCTGTTCAATGTCGCCGATACTGCGGCCACGCAGGGCCACCTGCAGCCGCTTTACGGCATCAGCCTCGAGCGCGAAGTCGTCGAGCGCGATGTCGATACGCTGCCCGGCTACCGCGGCATCGGGCCGGTCCGCATCGGCAACCAGGCCTGGGAGCATCGCCAGCACGACGCTTACGGCCATGCGATCCTCGCCGCGACCCAGGCCTTCTTCGACCGCCGGCTGCTGCATCCCGCCGGCAGCAACGATTTCCTGCGGCTGGAATGGCTGGGCGAGCGAGCTTTCGCGCTGCACGACCAGGCCGACGCCGGCATCTGGGAGCTTCGCACGCGCAACGGCGTCCACACCTCGTCGTCGGTGATGTGCTGGGCGGCGTGCGACCGCCTGGCGAAGATTGCGCTGCATCTCGGGCTCGCCGACCGCTCCGCAGCATGGCGCGCTCGCGCCGACGCGGTCAGGACCGCCTTGCTCGATCGGGCCTGGCATCCAGGCCGGCAAGCGTTCGTCAGCGCCTTCGGCGGCGACAACATCGACGCCAGCGTGCTCTTGATGAGCGAGGTCGGATTGATTCCCGCCGACGACCCGCGCTGGCGCTCGACGCTGGCCGCGGTGCGGCGCGACCTGCAGCGCGGCGGCCACCTGTTCCGCTACGCGACCGCCGACGACTTCGGCGTGCCCAAGATGGCGTTTACCGCATGTACGTTCTGGCTGATCGACGCGCTGGCGCGGACCGGTGCGACCGGCGAGGCGCGCGAGCTCTTCGAAGGCCTGATCGCGGCGCGCAATCCGCTGGGGCTCCTGTCCGAGGATATCGACGCGGCGAGCGGCGAGCTGTGGGGCAATTTCCCGCAGACGTACTCGATGGTGGGGATCATCAACGGCGCGACCCGTTTGAGCCGGCGCTGGGAAACGGTACTCTAGGCAGAACGGGAGGCGCGCCGGCCGATGACCGACCGGCGCCAGGGAGGGATCGATGGCGCGGCTTCGGACGTCGCTGCTGATTGCACTGGCGCTAGCCGTCGCCGCCGGCTGCGGCAAGTCGGGCGAGCAGCGGGCAAGGGAGCGGATCGCGCAGCAGGCCGCGATGGAAAAGGCGCGCGCCGACTCGATCGCCGAGGAGCGCGAGAAGGACCGATTGATGCGCGAGGGCGCCGCGCTGCAGGCGCGCGAGCACCTGGAGCGCGATGCCGCCCAGCACGAGCAGGAGGTCGCCGCGGCCGCAGCGGCGGGACGCAGCGCCGAGCAGCGCGATGCCGACCGAGCCGCCATGCTGGCCAGGTACACCGAGGACTTGCGACGCACCGTCGGCGACTCTGCGTCGCTGCAGTTGCGCAACGCCGAAGTGAGTCCCAAGGGCAACGCCATGTGCGCCGAATACAACGCGCGGAGCAAAACCGGCGCTTACGCAGGCTACAAGCGGGTCGTCGTCATCGACGGCCGGGTGGCGACCGAGGAGCCGCCGGTACGCGCGTCGCTGCCGCAGTTCCTCGCCTTCCAGATCGCCGCGCGCGACTCGGGCTGCTTTCCCGACGTCGAAAAGGTCAAGATCCTGCAGTAGGCTCGACGGCAACACTCGGCACCCCGTTGTTTGCGTTGACAAGCTCCGGGCCGGGTGATCCAATCCCCAGCACACTGCCGGCTCTATCAGGGAGAAGCTATGAAGATTGCACGGCTGGGCGTTCTGTTCTGCGCGTTGCTGGCCCCCGCCATCGTCCTGGGTCAGGCGAACACGGCGTCGTTGCTGGATCTGGGCACCAATGCCGTGCTCTCCAACTTCGTCGTCGGCGACAACCCGCAAGGCGTCGCCTGGTCGGGCAACAGCGTGGCATTCGTCACCAACGAGGATGACGACACGCTGGTGCGGCTGGACATGACGGTCTCGCCGCCGGTCGTCAATCAGACGTTCAGCTTCCCGGGCGGTTTCCTACCAAATGCGGTGGCGGTCAATCCGGCCGGCACCCGGGTCATCGTCTCCGGCGACGGGACCAGCCTGTACATTCTGGACGTGTCGACGACGCCGTTCACCATCGTCGATACGATCGCGGTCACCGCCGACGCCGGCGGCATCGCCTACTACAGTGCCGGTACGCGCGCCATCGTTGCCGACGAAGGCAACATCCTGATCCTCGATGTCACGACCGTGCCGGCGGGCGTGACGACCGTGGCGCTGGGCAATCAGGCGCATGGCGTCGCGGTTAACGCTGCCGGAACGCGTGCCGCCGTCTCGATCGATACCGGCGGGCTGCAGCTGATCGATCTGACGACCTCGCCGCCGACGCTGCTCGGCGGCGTGGTTGGACCGCTGTCGGCGGACCCGCTCGGCGTCGCCATCTCACCGGACGGCACGCGCGCGATCTACGCCCAGGAACAGCAACCTTCCTCGGCGGCCATCGTCGTCGACATCACCGGCAGCACGCCGTCGGTCGTCGCCACGGTGCCGCTCGCGGTATTGTCTCCCAGCGCGGTGGCGTTCAATCCGGCGACCGGCGCCGCGCTGATCGCCGGCGACGACGGCGTGGCCGTTCTGAATCCTCCGTATACCGCCGTCAGCGCGACGATCGCGCACCCGGGGCGGCGAGGGGCGACCAGCTACTCGCTGGCGGTCAATGCCGCCGGTACCCAGGCGCTGGTGCTGCACGAGGATCCCTTCTTTTGTCCGTACCCGATCGATTTCGGGAACGTCCCGCTGCTGCAGACCGCGACGAGGGTCGAAACGTGCCAGAACACCGGGTCGTCGTCGATCACCGTCAATAGCGTTTCGGTGAGCGGCACCGGATTCGCGGCAAGCGGCGTGCCGCCGCTGCCGCTGGTCCTTGCACCCGGCGACACGATTTCGTTCAACGTGACGTTTACGCCGCCGGCGGCAGGCAGCCAGTCGGGATCGCTCGATGTTTCCACGGACAGCTTCAGCTCGGACGTCAGCTTGCTTGGAAACGGCCTCAGCCTGGCGGTCCCGGCCTTGTCGACGACGATGCTGGCCGCGCTGGCGCTGCTGCTGGTCGCCGCGGGCATCGCCGCCATCAGAAGGAGGTCGTGACGATCCGCCGTCTCGCGAGGCACGCCCGGTAACCCTGCGGCCGGCCGGGCGCAGCGCTCGTCGGTCGGGCGCGGCAGGAGTCGTCTCGCCCGGGCCCCTTAAGGCTTCTTACGTCGACACAGGTAACCTGTTCCTGCGCGGATGAGCGCGTCGCTCGTCCGGATCGCCTTCCAGATCGCCGCGCGCGACTCGGGCTGCTTTCCCGACGTCGAAAAGGTCAAGATCCTGCAGTAGGCGG
>DATEFZ010000126.1:0-15029 GCA_035280325.1 Casimicrobiaceae bacterium | reverse complement strand
CGCCGCCTGCCGGCTCGGCCGCCGCCGCGGCCGGTCTCGCCGCGGGCGATCTGATCGTCAGCGTCAACGACGATGCCGTCTTGTCCTGGCAGGATCTTCGCTGGCGGCTGTTGAAGGCATCGGGCAGCGACGACGCGATCGTGACCGTCGAGCGATCCGGCGTCGCTTCGCCGCACACGCTGTCGCTGCGTGGCCTGAAGCGCGACGACTGGGACGGCAATTTCGTCGCCGCGCTCGGCTTCCGCATCGATCTCGGCGCGCCGCTGGTCAGCAAGGTGTTCCCCGGCCGGCCGGCCGCCGTCGCGGGGCTGCGCGACCAGGATGCGATCGTCGCGATCGACGGGACGCCGATGCGATCGCCGGCAGACGTGGCGGCGATCACCCACGCGCATCCGGGAGAGCGCCTGACGTTCACCGTGCAGCGCGACGGCGCGACGCAGGATATCGCGGTGGTGCCGGAGGAAAGCGAGCAGAGCGGCCGGAAAGTGGGGCTTGCCGGCATGTACCTCGCGGTCGACCCGGCGGCGTTGGCGCGGATCGCGACGACGGTGCGCTACGGCCCCGGCGAGGCGCTGCTGCACGGCGCGCGCAAGACCTCCGAGCTCGCGGTGTTCACGCTGCGGATGCTGGGCCGCATCGTCACCGGGCGGGCATCGTTGAAGAACGTCAGCGGCCCGCTGACGATGGCCGACTACGCGGGCCAGTCGGCGCAAGCCGGACTGCTGACATTCATCGGCTATCTCGCGCTGATCAGCATCAGCCTCGGCGTGCTCAACCTGTTGCCGGTGCCTTTACTCGATGGCGGACACTTGATGTATTATCTCGCCGAGATTATCAAGGGCGGTCCGGTCTCCGACCGCGTTCTCGAGGTCGGCCAGCGGATCGGCATGGCCGTACTCGCCATGCTGATGGCTCTGGCGCTTTTCAATGACCTTTCCCGACTCTTCTGAAGCTCCCGGCCGCTGCGTATCCGCGCGCCGACGGCGCCTCGGCGCGGGAGGCAAGGCTCTGACGGCGCTGTTCACGATGCTGCTGGCGCAGGCTGCGCTGGCGTTCGAGCCGTTCATCGTCAAGGACATCCGGGTCGAGGGCGTGCAGCGCACCGAGGCCGGCACGGTGTTCAACTACCTGCCGATCAAGGTCGGCGACCGCGTCGACGACGAAAAAGCGTCGGCCGCGGTCAAAGCGCTGTACGCGACCGGCTTTTTTCTCGACGTGCGCCTGGAGTCCGAGAACGGCGTCCTGGTGGTGATCGTCGAGGAGCGTCCGACGATCAGCCAGATCGACATCAACGGCGTAAAGCAATTCGACAAGGACACGCTGAAAAAGGCGCTTAAGGACATCGGCGTCGCCGAATCCCGGATCTTCGACCGCTCGGCGCTGGAGCGCGCCGACCAGGAATTCAAGCGGCAGTACATCAACCGCGGCGACTACTCGGTCAAGGTTACGACGACGGTGACGCCGCAGGAGCGCAACCGGGTCGCCATCAATTTCACCGTCGAGGAGGGCGAGCCCGCCAAGATCGCCAGGATCAACATCGTCGGCGTGCACGCATTTCCGGAACAGACGCTGATCAAGGAGATGCAGCTCTCGACGCCCGGCTGGCTCACCTGGTACACCAAGAACGACCAGTACTCGAAGCAGAAACTGCAGGGCGATCTCGAGACGCTGCGCAGCTACTACACCAACCGCGGTTATCTCGAGTTCGCGATCGATTCGACCCAGGTGTCGATCACTCCCGACAAGCAGGATATCTACATCACCATCAACGTCACCGAAGGCCCGAAGTACTCGATTTCCGATGTCCACCTGGCCGGCGAGCTGATTCTGCCCGAGCGCGAGTTGATGCGGCTGATCAGGGTCCGCCCCGGCGACGTGTACTCGCGCGAGAAGCTCACCCAGTCGACCAAGGCGCTGTCGGAACGGCTGGGCAGCGATGGCTACGCCTTCGCCAACGTCAATGCGGTGCCCGAGGTCGACCGCGCCAAGCGCCAGGCGGCGTTCACCTTCTATATCGATCCGGGGCGCCGCGTCTACATCCGGCGCATCAACATCAGCGGCAACACCAAGACCCGTGACGAGGTCATCCGGCGCGAGCTGCGCCAGCTCGAGGGCGCCTGGTACGATGCGGCGCGCATCGAGCGCTCCAAGGTCCGCATCACCCGGCTCAACTTCTTCGACGACGTCAACATCGAGACCCCGGCGGTGCCGGGCAGCCCGGACCAGGTCGATCTCGACGTCACGGTCACCGAAAAGTCGACCGGCAACCTGCTGGCCGGCGTCGGCTACTCCAGCGCCGACGGCATCGTGCTGTCGGGCTCGGTGTCGCAGAACAACGTGTTCGGGACCGGCAACGCGCTGGTAGCTGCCGTCAACACCAGCCGCATCAACCGCAGCATCGCGGTCACCTACAGCGAACCGTACTGGACGGCGGACGGCGTCTCGCGCACGATCGAGGTCTACGACAAGAACGTCGATCCATCGACCTTGCCGATCGCGCAGTATTCGTCGCAGACGCTGGGCGCCGCGGTCGGCTTCGGGGTGCCGATCACCGAGACCGACACCATCAACTTCGGCGGCCGCGTCGAGCACACCCGGATCAGCTTGTTCGCCCAGAGTCCGCCGGCGTATCGGGAGTTCGTGAAGGACTTCGGATTTGTAACCAACAGCTACATCGTCACCGCCGGCTGGTCGCGCGATTCCCGAGACAACATCCTGTTTCCGAGCAAGGGTTTGCTGCAGAGCATCCTGGGGGAAGTCGCCCTTCCGATCGGCGACTTGCAGTACTACAAGCTGAATTACCTGGTGCAGTGGTTCACGCCGCTGCCGCTGTCGACGGTGCTGATGCTGCGCGGCGACTTCGGATACGGCGGCGGCCTGGGCGGCCGGACGCTGCCGTTTTTCAAGGCGTACTATGGCGGCGGTGTCGGGTCGGTACGCGGCTACGAGACCGCATCGCTCGGCCCGCAGGACATCCAGGGCAATACGATCGGAGGGCGGGAGAAGGTGATCACCAATGCCGAGCTGTTCTTCCCGCTCCCTGGCACCAAGGCCAACGACCAGTCGGTGCGGCTGTCGGTGTTCGCCGACGCCGGCATGATCCGCGACGTCGGGCTGCAGCCATCGCTCGAATCGTTCCGCTATTCGGTCGGCGCGGGACTCGCCTGGAATTCGCCGGTCGGGCCGCTGAAGTTGAGCTACGGTTATCCGCTGAAGAAGAAGAAGGGGGACAGAATCCAGAATTTCCAGTTCCAGGTGGGCACCATTTTCTAGCCGGCGTAGAGTATCGCCACTGCGGCGGGCGGCGGGCGTTCGAAGGCCGACGCCCCCCGGCGGGTCAGTCCCTGAATGCGGTAGGAGAAAACGTTGAAACATCGGATGCAGCAACTGCTGTTGATCGCCGCCGGAGCGCTCCTGGCGGCTTCGGTCGCCGTCCCCGGTCTGGCGCAGGGCGCCGACTACAAGATCGGATTCGTCAACAGCGAGCGGCTGTTCCGCGAGGCGACTCCGGCCAAGCGCGCGCAACAGAAGCTGGAAAAGGAATTCGCCGGCCGCGATGCCGAGATCCAGAAGCTCGGCAAGCAGGTGCGCGACCTGCAGGCGACGCTCGAAAAAGACGGCGTGACCATGGCCGAGAGCGATCGCCGCGCCAAGGAACGCGACCTCGCCAACATGAGCCGTGACCTGCAGCGGATGCAGCGCGAATTCCGCGAGGACCTCAATCTTCGCCGCAACGAGGAGTTGACCGCAGTCCAGGAGCGGGCGAACAAGGTGATCCAGCAGATCGCGGTCGACGAAAAGTTCGATCTGATCATCCAGGATCCGGTGATCTACGCGAGTCCGAGGATCGACGTCACCGATCGAGTGATCAAGGCACTGGCCGACAAGTAGCCCGAAAGGCGCATGAGCACAGGGGGCCGCCCCGCTCCGGGCATCGCGCTCAGGCTGCTGGCCGAAAAGGTTCATGCGGAGCTGGTAGGCGACGGCAGCGTCGTCATCGATCGCGTCGCGACCCTCGACGGCGCGGCTTCCGGCGCGATCGCCTTCTTGTCCAACCCGCGGTATCGCCACCAGCTCGACGCGACGCAGGCGAGCGCTGTCATCGTGCCGCCGCGGTATGCCGAGGCGACGATGCTGCCGAGGCTGGTCGCGGCCAACCCCTATGCGGTGTATGCGCGGGTCGCCGCGCTGTTTCACCCGCCGCAGCCGCCGGTCGCCGGCGTGCATCCGACCGCGGTCGTCGCGCCGGGGGCGAGCGTGGCGGCGAGCGCGACCATCGGCCCGCACGTCGTTATCGGCGACGGCGCGAGCGTCGGCGAGCGAGCGCAGATCCGCGACGGTTGCTCGATCGGCGCGCAGTGCCGGATCGGCGACGATGTCGTGCTGCACCCGCGCGTCGTCCTGTACCCCGGCACGATCGTCGGCGCGCGCAGCCTCGTGCACAGCGGCGCAGTGCTCGGTGCCGACGGCTTCGGGATGGCCGAGGATGAGGGCCAATGGCTCAAGGTGCCCCAGCTCGGCCGCCTCGTCGTCGGCGCCGACGTCGAGATCGGCGCCAACACCACGATCGACCGTGGCGCGATCGACGACACGGTCATCGAGGACGACGTCAAGCTCGACAACCAGATCCAGATCGGGCACAACTGCCGCATCGGTGCGCATACGGCGATCGCCGGCTGCGTCGGCATCGCCGGCAGCGTTCGCATCGGACGCGATTGCCAGATCGGCGGCGCGGCGATGATCACCGGGCATCTCGAAATCGCCGACGGGACGGTGATCTCGGCGGCGTCGTTGGTGTTCGAGTCTATCCGCGAGCCCGGCCTCTTCACCGCCGTGTTCCCGCTCTTACCGCACCGGGAATGGCAGCATGTGGCAGCGATCGTGCGGCGACTGCGCAGCCTGGTCGACAGAATTCGCGCCCTAGAGCGCGGACGCGGCGGGCAGGGAGAATAAGCATGCAGATGGACGTGAACGAGATCATGCGCTACCTCGCGCACCGGCCGCCGTTCCTGCTGGTCGACCGCGTGCTCGAGTGCGTGCCGGGCAGGAGCGTCAAGGCGATCAAGAACGTGACCATCAACGAGCCTTACTTCCAGGGCCATTTCCCGCGCTATCCGGTGATGCCGGGCGTGCTGATCATCGAGGCGCTGGCGCAAGTCTCGGTAATCCTGGTCTACCAGACGCTGAACCGCATGCCGGACGACAAGTCGCTGATCGTGTTCGCCGGCATCGACAACGCGCGCTTCCGGCGCCAGGTGGTGCCCGGCGACCGGCTGGTCCTCGAATCGACCGAGCTGCGCCTGGTGCGCGGCGTCGGCAAATTCGCCGTGCGGGCGAGCGTCGACGACGCGCTGGTCGCCGAAGCCGAGCTGCTGGCGGCGCTGCGCGATATCTGAGCGTTTCGCGGCCGGCCCGGTGACCCGAATCCATCCGACGGCGATCGTCGACCCCGGCGCGCAGCTCGCGAGCGACGTCAGCGTCGGGCCCTACGCGCTGATCGGCGCCGATACCGTCGTCGGCGCCGGGACCACGATCGGCGCCCACACGGTGATCGCCGCCAGGACGGCGATCGGCCGCAACAACCGCGTGTTCCAGTTCGCCTCGGTCGGCGAGATCCCGCAGGATCGGAAGTACACGGGCGCCCCGACCCGCACCGTGATCGGCGACGACAACGTGATCCGCGAGTTCGTCACCATCCACGCCGGCACCGCGCAGGACAAGGGCGTCACGACGATCGGCAACGGCAACTGGCTGCTCGCCTACTCGCACATCGCGCACGACTGCGTGATCGGCAACGGCACGACGTTCTCGAACAACGCCCAGCTCGCCGGGCACGTCGCGATCGACGACTACGCGGTGCTCGGCGGCTTCGTCGGCGTGCACCAGTTCTGCCGAGTCGGCGCGCATGCGATGGTCGCCGCCGGGGCGATCGTGCTGCAGGACGTGCCGCCGTACGTGACGGTCGCGGGATCGCCGGCCAAGCCGCGCGGCACCAACGGCGAAGGTCTGCGCCGGCGCGGCTTTGCCGCATCGGACATCGCGGCGATCAAGCGAGCCTATCGCACGCTCTATCGGCAGGGGCTGACGCTCGAGCGGGCGCGCGAAGAGATTGCGTCCGCCGCGGCGGAGGTGCCGTCGCTCTCCGCGCTGGTCGCGTTTTTGGAAACGCCGGGGCGCGGGATCGCTCGTTGAGCGCCATCGCCGAACGCGGAAGTCTCACCATCGGCATCGTCGCCGGCGAAGCCTCGGGCGACGCGCTGGCCGCCGAGCTGATCCGGGCCGTCCGCGCGCATCTGCCCGCCGTGCGCTTCGCCGGCGTCGGCGGTCCGCGCATGGAGGCCGCCGGCTGCGAGATCTGGCATTCAAACGCCGCGCTGGCGATCCGCGGCTACGCCGAGGTCGTCACCCGCCTTCCGGCGCTGCGGCGCATGCGGCGCGATGTGTTCCGGCGCCTGGTCGCCGCCGGAGCGCCGCTGTTCATCGGCGTCGACGCGCCGGACTTCAACCTCGGGCTCGAGGCGATGCTCAAGCGGCGCGGGCTGCGCACGATTCACTACGTCAGTCCGTCGGTATGGGCCTGGCGGCGCGAGCGCATCGGCAGGATGGCGCGCTCGACCGATCATCTGCTGGCGTTGTTTCCGTTCGAGCCTGCGCTGTACCAGGACGCCGGAATCACGGTGTCGTTCGTCGGGCATCCGCTGGCCCAGGGCGCGGCCAGTGCCGGCAGCCGCCGCGAGGCGCGCGAGTTGCTGAAATTCGAGACCGGGATCCCGATCTTCGCACTGCTGCCCGGCAGCAGAACCGGCGAACTGGAGATGCACAGCGAGCTCCTGCTCTCAACCGCGGCCGCGCTTGCCGAGGCGCAGCCGCAGGCCCGCTTCGTCGTGCCTCTGGCGAGCCGCGGCGCGCGCGAGTATTTCGAGCGGATCCAGTTCGAGCTGCACCTCGAGACTTTGTCGGTCAAGCTGCTCTACGGCCACGCTTCCGACGCGCTGCGTGCGGCCGACGTCGGCATCGTCTGCTCGGGCACCGCGACACTCGAGGCGGCGATGGCGCGCTGTCCGCACCTGATCTTCTACCGCGTCCACCCGCTGACCGCGCAGATCGTCAGGCGCAGGCTGCTGCTGCCCTACGTGGGCCTGCCGAATGTCCTGGCCGGACGCTTTGTCGTGCCCGAGTTCCTGCAACGGGCGGCCACCGTCGAAAATCTGGCGCGGGCGGCGCTGAACCTCTACGATGACGTGGTGACGCGCCGGCGTACCGAGGCCCTGTTCGCTTCGCTGGCCGGGGCACTCACTGCCGATACGGCGGCGATCGCGACGGAGGCCGTGGTGAGGGAGTTGCGGACGGCAGGGGTCGGATGCTGATCGCCGGGGTCGACGAGGCGGGTCGAGGGCCGCTGGCGGGACCGGTGGTGGCCGCGGCGGTGATCCTCGATCCGCAGCGCCGGATCAAGGGCCTGCGCGACTCCAAGCTGCTGACCCCCGAGAGCCGCGAGACGCTGGCGCTGGAGATCCGCGCCCGAGCGGTCGCCTGGGCGGTGGCCGAATGCGACGTCGGCGAGATCGACGCCCTCAATATCCTGCAGGCGAGCCTCCTGGCGATGAAGCGGGCAATCGAGCGGCTGACGACACCGCCCGAGGTCGTCTGGATCGACGGACGCGACTGTCCGCCGCTCGGATTTCCGTCGCGCGCGATCGTCGACGGCGATCGGCTGGTCGCCGCCATCGCCGCGGCTTCGATCATCGCCAAGACCACTCGCGACGCGATGCTGGTCGAGCTCGATCGACGTTTCCCGTTGTACGGCTTCGCTCGCCACAAGGGCTACTCGACGCCCGAGCATCTGGCGGCGCTCGCCCGCCACGGCCCGTGCGAAGCGCATCGGCGCTGGTTCGCTCCGGTGCGGCAGACGCGTTTCGACTTCGGCGCGCCGGAGCCATGGCCCGGCGCCTAGGCAGGGCCGCGCGGCCGCGACCGGCGGCGCTGCTGTTCGACACCTTCGGTACCGTCGTCGACTGGCGCGGCAGCATCCGGCGCGAGCTAGCGGCGATCGGCAGGAGGCACGGGGCACGTGCGGACTGGGGCGCGTTCGCCGACGCCTGGCGCGCCGGTTACCGCCCGGCGATGGATCGCGTGCGCCGCGGCGAAGTCCCCTGGCAGCCGCTCGATGCGCTGCACCTCGCGATGCTGCCGCCGCTGCTGCGGCGCTTCGAGCTGCGGCTCGCGCCGGCCGAGATCAAAGCGCTGAACCTCGCCTGGCACCGGCTCGCGCCCTGGCCCGACGCTCGTGCCGGACTCGCCCGCGTGAGGAAGAAGCACGTCATCGGCACGTTGTCGAACGGCAACATGGCGCTCTTGATCGAGCTGTCGAAGAAGGCGCGACTGCCGTGGGATTGCATTTTTTCCGCCGAGCTCTTTCGCCATTACAAGCCGGACCCAGAGGTGTATCGCGGCGCCGCGGCGATGCTGGTACGCCGCCCGGCCGAGATGATGCTGGTCGCCGCGCACAAGAGCGACCTGGCGGCGGCGCGCCGTTGCGGCTGGCAGACGGCGTATGTGCGGCGGCCGCTGGAGTTCGGCCCAGGCGTCGATCGCGACGACGCGCGCGACGCCGCCGCCACCATCAACGCCGACGATTTCGGCGACCTGGCCGACCAGCTCGATTGCTAGATTCGCTCCGCCGGACCCGGGCTCGCCACAATGTGATATGTTTGACCCTGTGCCGGTGCGCGGTTCGTGTTCCGGCGCATCGCTGTCCCTCCAGGAGATCCCGGATTGATCCACTGTGTGCTGCACGATCCGAACGATTCGGTCGCCGTCGTCGTGGTCGAGGGCGTCAAGGCCGGACAGACGCTGACCGGCTTGATCCTCGATGAGGACCGGACGATCACGCTGCCGTGCACGCAGGACATCCCGCTCGGACACAAGGTGGCGCTGCGCGACCTGAGCGTCGGTGACACCGTGATCAAGTACGGCGTCGACATCGGCAAGGTCGTCGCGCCGATCCGCACCGGGCAGCACGCGCACGTCCACAACATCAAGACCAAGCGCTGGTGATGAGCAACGCCGGGCGCCTCGAGCGGGTAGGGAAGGAATCGTTGATGCAACAGAGTTTCCGCGGCTACCGTCGCGAGAATGGCAGGGTCGGCGTACGCAATCACGTGATCGTGTTGCCGGTCGACGACTTGTCCAACGCCGCGGCCGAGGCCGTGGCACACAGCATCAAGGGTGTGCTGGCGATCCCTCATCCGTACGGGCGGCTGCAATTCGGCGCCGACCTGGAGCTCCATTTCCGCACCCTCATCGGCGCCGGCAGCAACCCGAACGTAGCGGCGGTAGTCGTGATCGGAATCGAGGAAGGGTGGACGACGAAGGTCGTCGATGGCATCGCCGCCACCGGCAAGCCGGTCGCCGGGTTCGGCATCGAGCTGCACGGCGACCACGACACGATCATGCGGGCGTCGAAGGCGGCGCGCGCCTTCCTGCAGGCAGCGAGCGAGCTCGAGCGGGTCGAATGCCCCCTCGACCAGCTGTGGGTGTCGACCAAGTGCGGAGAATCCGATACCACGTCGGGCTGCGGCGCCAATCCGACCGTCGGCGACGCCTTCGATAAGCTCTACGCCGCCGGCTGCACGCTGGTGTTCGGCGAGACGACCGAGCTGACCGGCGGCGAGCAGATCGTCGCCGCGCGCTGTCGCGACGACAAGGTGCGCGCCGATTTCATGCGCGTTTTCGATCGCTATCAGGAGGTCGTCAACCGGCACAAGACCACCGACCTGTCGGACTCGCAGCCGACCAAGGGCAACATCGCCGGCGGGCTGACCACGATCGAGGAAAAGGCGCTCGGCAACATCCAGAAGATCGGCCGCAGGTGCGTCGTCGACGGCGTGCTCGACAAGGCCGAGACGCCGACCGGCCCCGGGCTGTGGTTCATGGACAGCTCGTCCGCCGCGGCCGAGATGGTGACCCTCTGCGCCGCGGCAGGATTCGTCGTTCATTTTTTTCCGACCGGACAGGGTAACGTCATCGGCAACCCGGTCCTGCCGGTGATCAAGATCTGCGCCAACCCGCGCACCGTGCGCACGATGAGCGAGCACGTCGACGTCGACACGTCTGCACTGCTGCAGCGAGGCATCACGATGGATCAGGCGGGCGACAAGCTGCTCGAGATGATGTTTCGCACCGCCAACGGCCGGCTCACCGCGGCCGAAGCGCTGGGCCACCGCGAATTCGTGCTGACCCGGCTGTATGAAAGCGCCTGATCGACGGGCTGTCGCTCCGAGAGAAACAGGAGACACGATGAAACGAGCATGGCTGACCTGCTGCCTTGCCCTGGCGGTCGCGCTCGCCGCCGCGCTGCCCGCCGGCGCGCGCGCCGAGATGAGCGAGATCAAGATCGCCAAGCAATACGGCATCAGCTACCTGCCGCTGATGATCATGGAAGACCAGAAGTTGATCGAGAAGGCGGCCAAGGCCGAGGGAATCGAGGTCAGCGTCAACTGGGCCAAGTTCGCCGGCGGCAACGTGATGAACGACGCGCTGTTGTCGAACAGCCTGCAGGTTGCGTCCGGCGGAGTGGGGCCGCTGGTCACGCTCTGGGCGAAGACCCGCGGCACCCTCGACGTCAAGGCGATCTCGGCGATCAACTCGATGCCGCTGTACCTCAACTCGCGCAATCCGGCGGTGAAGTCGATCAAGGATTTGACCGAGCGCGACAAGATCGCGCTGCCGGCGGTCAAGGTGTCGATCCAGGCGGTCACGCTGCAGATGGCGGCGGAACGGCAGTTCGGTCCGGGCCAGGAGCACAAGCTCGATCCGCTGACGGTCAGCATGTCGCACCCCGACGCGCTGGCGGCGCTGACCTCGGGCCGCTCCGAGGTCACCGCGCATTTCGGCTCGCCGCCGTTCCAGTACGAGGAGCTGAAGGATCCGGCGATCCACACCGTGCTCGACTCGTACAGCGTGCTCGGCGGTCCCGCGACGTTCAACCTGGTGTGGACGACGGCGAAGTTCCGCAACGAAAACCCGAAGCTGTACGGCGCCTTCATCAAGGCGGTCGGCGAAGCGACGGCGCTGATCAACAAGGACAAGCGCTGGGCGGCCGAGACCTACCTGCGGCTATCGAAGGACAAGGCGCCGCTGCCGTCCATCGAGGCCATGCTCAACGACCCGAAGATCGTCTACACGACGACGCCGCAGAACGTGATGAAATACGTCGAGTTCATGCTCAAGATCGGCTCGATCAAGAGCCGGCCCGGGTCGTGGAAGGACCTGTTCTTCCCCGAGGCGCACGAGCTGGCGGGAAGCTGATGCCGGTCGCGACCGCGCCGGCGGCAGCGATCGAGATCGGCGTCGATTTCGCGGCGGTGCGTGCCGCGCAGGCGCGGATCCGCCCGTACGTGCGGCAGACGCCGGTGCTGGTGAGCCGGGCGCTCGACGACGCGGTCGGCGCGACCCTGTTCTTCAAATGCGAGAACCTGCAGCAGATCGGCGCCTTCAAGGCGCGCGGCGCGTGCAACGCCGTGTTCTCACTGTCCGAATCCGAATGCCGGCGCGGCGTGGTCACGCATTCGTCGGGCAACCACGGCGCCGCCGTCGCCTGGGCGGCGGCGCAGCGCGGCATCCGGTCCTGGGTGGTCATGCCGGAGAACGCGGCGCAGGTGAAGAAGAATGCGGTGGCGAAGCTGGGCGCCACGATCCGCTTCTGCGCGCCGACGCTGGCAGCGCGCGACGAAACCTGCGCTGCAGTGCAGGCCGCCACCGGCGCGCTGCTGGTGCATCCGTACGACGACTGGCGCGTCATCGCCGGGCAGGGAACCGCGGCGCTCGAGCTGCTCGAGGAGGTACCCGACCTCGACGCGATCGTGACCCCGGTCGGTGGCGGCGGGCTCCTGTCCGGCACGGCGATCGCGGCGCGCGGCATCAAGCCGTCGATCGCCGTCTACGGCGCCGAGCCGGCCGGCGCCGACGACGCCTGGCGCTCGCTGCAGCAAGGCCGCATCGTGCCGCAGACCGACCCGCGCACGATCGCCGACGGACTGCGCTCGTCGCTCGGGGCGAAGACCTTCGCGGTGCTGTCGAGCGCGGTCGACGCGATCGGCACGACGTCGGAAGAGGCGATCGTCGGCGCGATGCGAGAGATCTGGGAGAAGCTCAAGCTGGTGATCGAGCCGTCGGCCGCGGTCCCGCTCGCCGCGCTCCTCGAGCGCAAGCTGCCGGTCGCCGGCCGGCGCGTCGGCATCGTGCTCTCCGGCGGCAACGTCGATCTCGACCGGCTGCCCTGGCAGGGTTGACGCGCCGGGACGACCCGCGCCCACCGGGGCGCGCGAGGAGGGGAAATGGCGGAGAGTGACGCGCCGCTGCTCGACGTGCAAGGCGTGACGCTGCAGTACAAGACCAGCGAGCACCGGGTCACCGCCACCTATCGCGTCGATTTCCAGGTCTTCCGCTCGGATCGCTTCATCCTGCTCGGTCCCTCCGGCTGCGGCAAGTCGACGCTGCTCAAGGCGGTCGGGGGCTATCTCAACCCGGTCGAAGGCGAAATCCGGCTCAAGGGTGTTCCGGTCACCCGGCCCGGGCCCGACCGGGTGATGGTGTTCCAGGAGTTCGACCAGCTTCTGCCGTGGAAGACGGTCAAGGAGAACGTGCTGTTCGCGCTGCTGTCGAGCGGCCGGCTCTCTGGCAAGGCGGCCGAGGAGAAGGCCGTCGAATCGATCGACAAGGTGAACTTGGCCAAGTTCGCCGACAGCTACCCGCATACGCTGTCGGGCGGCATGAAGCAACGGGTCGCCATCGCCCGAGGCATGGCGATGGAGCCCGACGTGCTGCTGATGGACGAGCCGTTCGCCGCGCTCGATGCGCTGACCCGGCGCAAGATGCAGGACGAGCTCCTGCAGCTCTGGGACGACACGCACTTCACCGTGCTGTTCGTCACGCATTCGATCGCCGAGGCGATCACCGTCGGCAGTCGCATTCTGCTGATGTCCCCGCACCCGGGCCAGGTCAAGGCCGAGCTGAACAGCCTGCCGCGCGGCGCGGTCGACGACGGCGCGGCACGGATGCTGGAACGGAGGATCCACACGATGCTGTTCGCCGAAGACGTCGAGACCGAGGAGTCGCATCATGACTGATGCCCGCGTCGCGCGCCCCGAGGGACTGCGACCGACCGCCGACGCCTCGCACCTGGGCGTCGTGCAGCGTCCGCTGTCGACCTGGGAGCGGATCTACAACATCACCGCGCTTCGCAAGCTGGCGATCCTGATCGTGCTGGCGATCGCCTGGGAAATCTATGCGCGCTGGCTGCACAACGAGCTCTTGTTTCCAACATTCAGCGCGACGGTGCGGGCGTTCATCGAGGCGATTTTGCACGGCGGCCTGCTCGGCAAGGCCTGGACGTCGATCAAGGTGCTGCTGATCGGCTACGCGGCAGGGATCGCGCTGGCGGCGGTGCTGACGACGGTGGCGATCAGCTCCCGGCTCGGCACCGATTTCCTCGAGACGCTGACCTCGATGTTCAATCCGCTGCCGGCGATCGCGCTCCTGCCGCTGGCGCTGATCTGGTTCGGGCTGGGCAACGGCAGCCTGGTATTCGTGCTGAGCCACTCGGTGCTGTGGGCGGTCGCGCTGAACACGCACTCCGGATTCCTGTCGGTGTCGAACACGCTGCGCATGGTCGGACGCAACTACGGGCTCTCGGGCCTGCGATACGTCGGCCGGATCCTGATCCCGGCGGCGTTCCCCAGCATCCTGACCGGACTCAAGGTCGGCTGGGCCTTCGCCTGGCGCACGCTGATCGCCGCCGAGCTGGTGTTCGGCGTTTCCTCCGGGTCGGGAGGGCTGGGCTGGTTCATCTACGAGAACAAGAACATGCTCGAGATCCCCAACGTCTTCGCCGGGCTGTTCACGGTGATCCTGATCGGGCTGCTGGTCGAAAACGTCATCTTCCGCACCGTCGAGCGGCGTACGGTCCGCCGCTGGGGCATGCAGAGTTGAACCGCGGCCCGGCGCCGGAGCGCATGCGCGTCGTCATCTGCGAGTTCATCGACGACGGCGCGGCGGCGTCGCTGGCGGCGCGCTTCGAGGTCGTCTACGATCCTGTCCTCGGCGAGCGGGCGCCGGAATTGCACCGCGCGATCGCGCTTGCCGACGCGTTGATCGTGCGCAACCGGACCACGGTCGATGCGGCGCTGCTGGCCGCGGCGCCGCGGCTCAAAGTCGTCGGCCGGCTCGGGGTCGGACTGGACAACATCGACCTCGCCGCTTGCGCCGCGCGTGGCATCGAGGTGATCGCGGCGACCGGCGCCAATGCGCGCTCGGTCGCCGAGTACGTGATCGCGACCGCGCTCATGCTCCGGCGCGACGTCTATCGGGCAAGCGCGGCGGTCGCCGCCGGCGAATGGCCGCGCGCCGCGCTGTCGCGCGGGCATGAGCTCGCCGGAAGCGCGCTGGGTATCGTCGGCTTCGGCAGCATCGGTCGCCTGCTCGCCGCGCTCTCGCGCGCGCTCGAGGTCCGTGTGCTCGCCTTCGACAACGCGATTGGGCCGCAAGCGCCGGCGTGGGCCGATTGCGGTGCGGTGTTTCGTCCGCTGGACGATCTGCTGCGCGAGGCCGACATCGTGTCGTTGCACGTCCCGCTGGCGCCAGACACGCGGCGGCTGATCGATGCGCGCCGCCTGGCGCTGATGAAGCCCGACGCGATTCTGATCAACACGTCGCGCGGCGGCATCGTCGACGAGTCGGCACTGGCGGCGGTCTTGCACAGCGGTCTGCTCGGAGGCGCCGCGCTCGACGTGTTCGAGCACGAGCCGCTGCCGGCGGCGAGCCCGCTCGCCGGCTGTCCCCGGCTGCTGCTCACGCCGCACATCGCCGGCGTCACGCGCGAGTCGAACGCGCGGCGAGCAGCCGTCCGATGCTGCCGAAACCGACGATACCCAGCGCGCTTCCGGCGAGCTCGTGTCCGCGCGACAGCGCAGCGCGCGGCCATTCACCGGCGGCGACCGCCGCGCTGGCCCGGTAGACGTCGCGCCGGA
>DATEFZ010000125.1:0-29371 GCA_035280325.1 Casimicrobiaceae bacterium | reverse complement strand
CGGCCGATTTCTGGAATAATCATCGCCTGAACCCCGTTTCCGCGGGGAGGCAAGATGATCAAGCGGCTCCCGGCGATTGCCCTGCTGGCGCTCGGCTTGCTGCCGGGCCGACCCGACGCGGCGCCGGCTCCGGTGCTGGTGGTTCCGCTGACGGGCGCGATCGGCCCGGCCAGCGCCGATTTCGTCGGCCGAAGCCTGACTCGCGCCGCCGACGAAGGCGCGCAGATCGTCGTGCTCGAGATCGACACGCCGGGTGGCCTCGATCTGTCGATGCGGCAGATCATCAAGGACATCCTCGCTTCGCCGGTTCCGGTCGCCGCTTTCGTCGCGCCGAGCGGCGCACGCGCGGCCAGCGCCGGGACCTACATCCTGTACGCGAGCCACATTGCGGCGATGGCGCCGGGCACCAACCTCGGAGCAGCGACGCCGATCAACATCGGCCTGCCCTCGCCTGCGGCGCCCGAGCCCAAGCCGGATCAATCGGGCAAGACCGGCAAGGCCGCGCCGCGCAAGGACAGCGACGACAAGAGCACGCTGGAAAAGAAACAGATCCACGACGCCGCCGCGTACATCCGCGCGCTGGCGCAGATGCGCGGCCGCAACGCCGATTGGGGCGAGCGTGCGGTGCGCGAGGCGGTCAGCCTGTCGGCCGACGAGGCGCTGGCCCAGCACGTGATCGACCTGACCGCGCGCGATGTACCCGAATTGCTGACCCGGCTCGACGGTCGCAAGGTCGCCACCGCGAGCGGCGAGCGCGTGCTGGCGACATCGGGCGCGACGCCGACGCTGCTCGGGCCCGACTGGCGCACGCGTTTTCTCGCCGTCATCACCGATCCCAGCGTCGCGCTGATGCTGCTGATGGCGGGAGTCTACGGGCTGTTCTTCGAGTTCTGGAACCCGGGGATGGCGCTGCCGGGAGTGCTCGGCGCGATCTGCCTGCTGCTCGGCCTGTTCGCGCTGCAGATGCTGCCGGTCAACTACGCCGGGCTGGCGCTGGTCCTGCTCGGCATCGCCTTCGTCGTCGCCGAGACTTTCCTTCCCGCGTACGGCTCGCTCGGTGTCGGCGGCATCGTCGCCTTCGTCATCGGCGCGGTGATGCTGATCGACACCGATCTGCCCGGATTCGGCGTGCCGCTGTGGCTGATCGCGAGCCTGGCGGCGCTGACCGCGCTGTTCGTGTTCTTCGTCGCCGGCGCCGCGGTGAAGGCGCGGCGCCGGCCGATCGTCACCGGTCACGAAGCGCTGATCGGCAGCATCGGCGTGGCGCTGGACGATCTGGAGAACGAGGGCTGGGCGCGCATCCACGGCGAGCAGTGGCGGGTGACGAGCCCGGCGCCGATCAAGCGCGGACAACAGCTTCGCGTGACCGGGCGGCGCGATCTGCTGCTGTCGGTGCTGCCGCTCACCGAAGCCGATAGAGGAGGTTGACAACCATGGCCGTCGGAATGGGGTTCGGCACGCTGGTCATCATCCTGCTGCTGGTGGTGCTGCTGGTGTTCCGCGTGTTGCGCGAATACCAGCGCGCCGTCGTCTTCCTGCTGGGCCGCTTCTGGAAAGTCAAGGGACCGGGCTTCTTCCTTTTGGTCCCCGGCTTCCAGCAGATGGTGCGCATCGACCTGCGCACCGTGGTGATGGACGTGCCGCCGCAGGACGTGATCACGCGCGACAACGTGTCGGTCAAGGTCAATGCCGTGGTCTACTTCCGCATCGTCGATCCGGCCAAGGCGGTGATCCAGGTCGAGAACTACTACCAGGCGACCAGCCAGCTTGCGCAGACGACGCTGCGCGCCGTCCTCGGCAAGCACGAGCTGGACGAGCTCCTGTCGGCGCGCGAGAAGCTCAACCTCGATATCCAGCAGGTGCTCGACAGCCAGACCGAAGCCTGGGGGATAAAGGTGTCGACGGTCGAAATGAAGGACGTCGACCTGAACGAGTCGATGATCCGCGCCATCGCCCGCCAGGCCGAAGCCGAGCGCGAGCGGCGTGCCAAGATCATCCATGCCGAAGGCGAATTGCAGGCCTCCGAAAAATTGCTGCAGGCGGCACAGATGTTGTCCAAGCAGCCGCAGGCGATGCAGCTGCGCTACTTGCAGACACTGGCCAATATCGCCGGCGACAAGAGCTCGACGATCGTCTTTCCGCTGCCGATCGACCTGTTGAGCGCTCTCTCGACCGGCAAGCCGCCCGAGACTCCGCCCGCCTGAAGGCTTTAGCGGGCGGCCGGGAGCCGCCCCCTGCCGTCGTGCTCCCGGCGTTGGGCACTTGGCGCCCTGCGACTGCCGCTCCGAGGGGCTTCCCGTCGGTCGAATATCACCGGAATCAAGGTGTTGAAGCAATGGCATATCGATTGCTTCGACAAGGTCAGGCAGCGCCGCTGCGCCCTCGGAAACAGGCGGTCGCGGCGCCTCACGAGGCCGATGGAGGTCGATCATGGTTTCAGCGTGGTGGTTGCTCTGGGTGTTCCTGGCCGGCGGCTATACCGGATTCCTGTTGCTCGCGTTGCTGCGGATGGGCGACACCGATGCCGACGGCGCGCACGAAGCGCTGGTGGCGCATCGCGCCCTGGCGTGGCGGCATCGCGGCGAGCGCCGCGGCTACATCGGTCACGCCGACTGACGATAGCTCAGCTCGAGGTCGTGACGAACCGCACCAGGTTCGCCAGGATCTCGTACAGCGCGTAGTAGCTTCCCTCCAGACCGCCGATCCCCGGCAGGTAATCGATCAGGCGCGGCGGCCCGCGCGACGGCAGGCCCGTCGCCGCCGGCACCGTCGCGATCCCCGCAGCAGCGAACTCGGCGCGCGCGCGCCGCATGTCGAAGGCGTGCGCGACCAGGACCACGCGGCCGATGCCCGCGGCGCGCAAGAGCGCCGCCGAGTTCCTGGCGCTCTCGTGCGTCGTCCGCGAGCGGTCCTCGGCCCAGCGCGCGCTCAAGCCGAATTCGCGCTGCAGCGCTTCGCGCATCAGGTGGGCTTCGGGCGTGCCGCCGTACGTCGAGCCGCCGGTGACCAGCAGCGGCAATCCGGTCTCCCTTGCCAAGCGTGCGCCGTAGCGCACTCGCTCGAGCGTCAACGCATTCAGCGTATCGCCGCCGTATTCCGGCGCATCGTGCCGGATGCCGCCGCCGAGGATCACGATCGCATGCGCGTCGCCCGCCTCGGCGCGATCGAAAGGGGCAGGCGGCTTGAGCAGCTGCAGCAGCAGCACGGCCACCGCGGGCATCGACAGCACCGCGAGCGACAGCACCCCGATCCACGCCAGCCGCGTTGCCAGGTGAAAGCGGCGATGCAGCAGCGCGAGACCGGCCAGCGCGACCAGCAGCGGTCCGGTCGGCGGCAGGACCAGCGTCTTGAGAACCGCCTTGATCCAGATCGGATCGATCACCGCGGCGCCTGTGCGCCGGCGGCGCGAGTCAGCAGATCGTGCAGGTGGCTGACCGGTATCGCATAGGTGATGCCCGACGGCTGCGTCAGCGCCGACTCCTTGGTTCCCTTGACGAACACCATGTTGACGATGCCGATGACTTCGCCGGTTTCGGGATCGTACAGCGGGCTGCCGCTGTTGCCCGGGTAAGCGGTCGCATCGAGCTGCAGCACCGGAAACGCGCTGCCCGACAGCCGGCGGATGGTCTGCGCATTGAGCCGGCCGGCGCGCGCTTGCGGAATGGCGATCGGCGTGATCGCGGCGACGATGCCGCGATGCGTTGCCGGGTGCAGGCCGAGGATCGCTCCGATCGGATAGCCGGTGAATGCGACGTCCTGCCCTTCGCTGACCTGCGTCGATCGGCCGAGCTTGAGCGGCGGCAGCGCGGGGGCCGCCACCTTGAGCAGCGCCAGATCCGCATCGTCGTCGACGGCGAACTCGCGAGCCTCTCTCACTTCGGCGCGATCGGGGTCGCCGTCGCCGGGCCGCGGAATCATGATCGCCAGCACCTCGCGCCGGGCCGGATCGATCAACGGCGGCAGGACGTGCGCGTTGGTGGCGATCAGCGTGCCGTCGCCGACCGCGAAGCCGGTGCCGAGAAAGCGAAACGGCGGCGCGCGCGTACGCTCGAAGGTGCCGACGGCGACGATCGAGCCCTTGACGGCCGCGATGGTGGCGATCCTGTCGGCCTGCGCCGAGATCGCCGCGACGAGCGGCAGCGCGAGCAGCGCAACGGCGGGAAGCCGGTGCCGCGGTCCGCCGCCGCGCGCGGCCGGGGCCATCGCGCTACTGCGTATCGTCGGCGCGAACCACGATCGCCGACGAGTCGGTGATGCTCGGGTCGTACGGCTGCCAGGGGTCCGGGAACATGCGCAGGACGCGCTCGACGTAGGCGCGGGTCTCCGCGTACGGCGGCACGCCGCGGTAGCGGTCGACAGCCGCCTCGCCGGCGTTGTACGCGGCGACGACCAGCTCGACCCTCCCCTGATAGTAGGCGAGCAGCCAGCGCAGGTAGGAAAGGCCGCCCTGAAGATTGTCGGCGACGTCGCGGCGGTCCCTGACGTTGAATCGCGTTGCCGTCGCGGCGATCAGCTGCATCACGCCGCGCGCGTCCTTGGGCGAGCGGGCGTCGGGCTGGAAATTCGACTCGGCGGCGACGATCGCGAGCGCCAGCCGCGGGTCGATCGCGTACTGCGGCGCCGCCGCGACGACCAGGTCGGCGATCCTGCGCTTGTCCGGCGGCAGATCGGCCAGGACCTCGGCCTCGAGTGCGCCCACCCGGTCGGGCGGCGCGCTCTCGGCGAGCGGCGCCGGCGGCAGCATGCACGCGGGGTACACCGCCCGATCGGCATCGATGAACCTGAGCATCTCGCGCGCCTGGGCGTAGCCTTCGCGCGCCGCGCGCGAGAAGAAGAACGCGGCCAGCGCATCGTCGCGCACGACACCGCGCGCGTTGGCGTACATCCAGCCCAGGTTGAACATTGCCTCGACGTCGCCGCCGCGCGCGGCGTCGCAATACAGGCTCGCCGCCTTGCGCTGATCCTTCGCGACCCCTTCGCCGTGCTCGTAGGCCAGCGCCTGCGCGAACAGCTCGTGCGGCGTCGCCGGCGCATCCGCCCGGACGGCCGGAGGCAAGGCGAGCGTCAGCAGCGCGGCGAGCGTTGCCTTCGCGAACCGGCACTCACGCGGTGCCGCGCACATCGGGGCGCCTCTGCGCGTTTGCGGCGTCCGCCGCTCTTTGCCGCGACTCGTACCAGGGCAGCGCCGCCGCCAGCCCGGAGCGCAGGTCGTGCGTCGGCGCGTATCCGAAGGCGGCGCGGGCCTTGCCGATGTCGGCCTGCGAGTGGCGCACGTCGCCGGCGCGGAATTCCTCGTAGATCGCCGGCGCGATGGAGAGCCCCGGACGACGAGCGGCCACCAGCTCGCGCAGCGTCTCGTACAGCAGGTTCAGCGAAGTGCGTCCGCCCACGGCGACATTGTAGACCTGGCCCGACACGCCGGCCGGGGGCGTCGTCGCCGCGAGCAGGTTAGCCTGCACGATGTTGTCGACGAAGCAGAAGTCGCGCGTCGTCTCGCCGTCGCCGTAGATCACGATCGGAGTTCCCGACAGCATCGCCGCGGCCCAGCGCGGGATCACCGCGGCGTAGGCGCCCTCGGGGTCCTGGCGCGGACCGAAGACGTTGAAATAGCGAAGGCCTGTCGTCGCCATGCCGTAGCAGCGCGCGAAGACCTCGGCGTACAGCTCGTCCAGATACTTGGTCACCGCGTACGGCGAGAGCGGACGCCCGATCGCGTCCTCGACCTTCGGCAGCCCCGGGTGGTCGCCGTAGGTCGAGCTCGATGCGGCATACACGAAGCGCGCCACGTTGGCGTCGCGCGCCGCGACCAGCATGTTGAGGAATCCGGTCGCGTTGGCGCCGTGCGTGCGCACCGGATCCTCGATCGAGCGCGGCACCGAGCCGAGCGCGGCCTGGTGCAGCACGACGTCGACGTTCCTGCAGGCATGGCGGCACGCCTCGGCGTCGACGATATCGACCTCGCGGAAGCTGTGTCGGCGCCACGCCGCTTCGCCGACACGCTCGCGCACGTCGTCGAGGTTCTCGCGATGACCGGTGGCGAAGTTGTCCAGGCTCGCCACCTCCTGGCCCAGCCCGAGCAGCGACTCGACCAGATGCGAGCCGATGAAGCCGGCGCTGCCGGTGACCAGCCAGCGCCTCGGATTCGTCAGCAGCGCTGCGCGGCAGACGGCGAGCGAGTGTGCCGAGGTCGTCATCGTCACAGCCTCCAGACGTTCACGCCGCGGTCGCGCAACGCTTTCGCGTCGGCCTGGCATTTGACGTCGACGTAGAGGCCACCCCGCTCGAGCTTGCCGACGTAGTCGTCGGCCGGCCGCTGCCTGAAATGGCTGTGCGCGACCGCGGCGACGATCGCGCGCGCCCGCGGCAGCGCATCCCACGGCACGAGATCGATGCCGTATTCGCGCCGGGCCTCGTCGGGATCGGCGACCGGATCGTGCACGTGCACGTCGGCGCCGTACGAAGCAAGCTCGTGCACGACGTCGATGACGCGCGAGTTGCGGATGTCCGGGCAGTTCTCCTTGAACGTCAGGCCAAGCACGTTGATGTGGGCGCCCTTGACCGGCACGCCCGACTGGATCAGCTGCTTGACCGTCTGCTCGGCGATGAACTTGCCCATGCCGTCGTTGATGCGCCTGCCCGCCAGGATGACCTGCGGGTGATAGCCGATCTTGTCCGCCATATGGGTCAGGTAGTACGGGTCGACGCCGATGCAGTGGCCGCCGACCAGGCCCGGCCGGAAGGCGAGGAAGTTCCACTTGGTTCCCGCCGCTTCCAGCACTTCGAGGGTGTCGATGCCGACCTTGTGGAAGATCAGCGCCAGCTCGTTCATCAGCGCGATGTTCAAATCGCGCTGGGTGTTCTCGATCACCTTGGCCGCCTCGGCGACCTTGATCGAGCTCGCACGGTGCACGCCTGCCGGCACGATGCTGCCGTAGACCGCTGCCACGCGCTCGAGCGTCTCCGGCGTGTCGCCGGAAACGAGCTTGACGATCCGTGGCAGCGTGTGCTCCTTGTCACCCGGGTTGATCCGTTCCGGCGAGTAGCCGACGAAGAAGTCGCGTTTCCAGGTCGTGCCCGACGCCTTTTCGATCACCGGAACGCAGATTTCCTCGGTCGCGCCGGGGTACACGGTCGACTCGAAGACGACGGTCGCGCCGCGCTTCAGGTGTCTTCCCACCGACGCGCTGGCGGAGAGCAGCGGGCCGAAGTCGGGACGATGCGCATCGTCGACCGGCGTCGGCACCGCAACCACGATAAAGTCGGCGTCGGCGAGCGCGGCTTCGTCGGCGGTGCAGGAAAGCCCGCTCGCCCCGGCGAACTGCTGCGCGTCGACCTCGCCGGTCGGGTCGACGCCGTCGCGGTATGACGCGACCTTGGCCGCGGACAGATCGTAGCCGATCGTCCGGTACCTGCTGCCGAACGCGACCGCGAGAGGAAGTCCGACGTAGCCCAGGCCGACGACGGCGACGGTCGGGTCCGCCGCCATCAAAGGCCGCTCAGCAGCTTTTCGGCATCGGCGCGCGCGGGCGAGGCCTGGTCGAGCCGCGACAACGGCTCGAGCACGGTCTTCGCGCCGGCCTTGTCGCCGGCCTTGATCAATCCCCTGGCCAGATGGAGGCGGATATTGCTGTCGTTCGGCGCGAGGTTCAACGCCGAACGCAACAGCTCGATGCCTTTTTTGGTATCGCCGCTCTGCACCTCCGCCCAGCCCAGCGTATCGATCACGTTGGGGTTGAACGGCGCTTGCCGGTACGCGGTCGCGGCGTAGCTCAGCGCTTTCGGATCGCCGGTCTCGGCCAGCACCCACGCCAGGTTGTTCAGGAGCAGCGCGTTCTCGGGATCGACCTTGAGCGCCGCCTGGTAATGCGCGATCGCGGCGCGGTAGTCCTTGCCGGCGAGGCTTCGCTGCCCCAGGTACGACTCGAGCGCGACGTCCTTCGGGTGCTCCTTGCTCCATTTGGCGGCGAAGGCCGTGGCATCGGCCGCCGAGGTCTTCTGCAACGCTTCGTAGCGCCGCACCGCGAGCATCGACAGCGGTTCCTTGGCGATCGCGGCGCCGTAGGACGCGGCCGCTTCGGACCACTTCGACTGCGCCGCCTGCACCTCGCCTTCGAGCGCGTAGCCGAGCGCGCGGTCCGGGCGCTCGCGCTGCAGCTTGCGCGCCTCGGCGAGCGCATCGTCGGGACGCCCGGCAGCGACGTAGACCTGGGCCAGCGCCACCAGCCCCCGGCTCTGCTCGGGCTCGGCGGCGATCGCCTGCTTCAGGGTGGCGATCGCGCCGTTCCAGTCCTTCTGCGACGCCTGCGTCTCGGCGAGGTAGAGCAACGCGGTGCCGTTGTGCGGCTGCAGCTCGCTCATCCGCTTGAACGTCGCCATCGCCTCCGCCGTCTGACCGGCGGCGCGCTGCGCGATCCCCAGCGCGCCCAGGACCGTCATGTCGTCGGGAAACGCGGCCTGCGCCGCCTTGGCCGCCTCGAGCGCCGCCTTGGTATCGCGCAGGTTCTCGTCGTAGCTGATCAACGCCAGCCGCGGCCGCGTCGATTTCGGCACCGCCTTGATCGCGCGGTCGAGCGCGGCCCTCACTTCGTCGGGACTGCGGCCGGTCATGACCAGCACCTCGGCCAGGCCGAGCAGCACCTGCTCGTTGTTCGGATCCGTGGCGAGCATCGCGTCGTAGCGCTTGCGCGCGTCATCGGGTTTCTGCTCCTGGATGTCGAGCAGCGCCAGATGTCGCGCCGCGGGGAAATACCCGGGCTTGAGCTGCAGCGCCTTCTCGAAGCTGGCCCGCGCGTTCTTGTTGTCGTGCATGCCGGCGTAGGTCGCGCCCTTGATGTCGTAGGTCATCGGATTGTCCGGCTGCTTCTTCTCCAGCCTGGCGACGGCGCCCAGCGCCTTGACGAAGTCGCCGCGGCGCAGGTAGGCGGTGATCAGCGCGAGGTCCGCCTGGTACTGCGACTGGTCGGCGCTCGACAGCGATTCGAGGTCCTTGAACGCCTCCCCCGGCTCGCCGGCGGCGTACTTGACCTGCGCCAGGCGGATCCGGCTCGCCATGTTCCCCTTGTCGATGCCGTTGGCGCGCTCGTAGTATTGCGCCGCCTTGGCGGTATTGCCGGCCGCGAGCTGCGCTTCGCCGGCGGCGCGCAGCAAGGCCGCGTTGTCCGGCGCCTTGCGCAACGTCGCCTCGAGCGTGTCGACCGCCTCGCTCGGACGGCCGGTGCGCATGTACAGCGCCGCCAGAACGCGCGCCGGGCTGATCTCGCCCGGCACCTGGGTCACGACCTTGCGCAGCGACTCCTCTGCCGTCGCGTACGCGCCCAGCCTGGAGTCGATCAGCCCGGACAGATAGATCGACTGCAGGTTGTTCGGGTTGACCGACAGCACCTGCTGAATCGCGTCACGGGCGTGCGCCGTGTCGCCGCGGGCAAACGACACCAGCGCGTCGGAATAGAGCGTGCGGTACTCGAGCGGCGAGATCTTCTTCATCGCCGCGACCTGCGCCGCTGCCTTGTCGAGCTGGCCGCTCTCGGTCTGCAGCGAGACCAGCGAATAGCGCGCCGCCAGGCTGCCGCCGCTGACGTCGACCGCGTGCTCGAGCGTCTTGATCGCGTCGTCGCGCCGCCCCGCGGCGTTTTCGAAGGCGGCCTTGGCGACCAGCGCGTCGGTGCTGGTGGGCGCGGCGACCAGCGCCTGGTCGATCAGGGCGAGCGCTTTCGGCAGGTCCTTGTCGAGCGCAGCCGCCCGCGCCTGCACGGTCAGCGCGCGGGCGTCGCCCGGCGTCGCAGCCAGCGCCTGCGCGATGTTCTCGTTCGCTTTCGCGGCATCGCCGAGCGCGAGGTACGCGGTCGCCAGCGTCGTCTGCAGGCTCGCCTGCGCTTTCGGATCGCCGAGCTTGCGCCCGGCGAGCTCGGTGACGGCCTTGCCCGGCGCCCCCTGATCGACAAGCGCCCGCGCCAGCAGCGGATAGGTTGCGTCGGGGTTGTACTTCAGATCGATCGCCTTGCGGATCTCGGTTTCCGCGGCGGCGGGATGGCCGGTCTCGATCAGGCTCCTGGCGTACAGGAAGCGCGCCTCGGCGTCGTCCGGGGCGAGCTGCAGCGCGCTCTTGAGCTGGATGATGCCGGCGTCGTATTCGTGCTTGGCCAGATACGACTTCGCCGACGCGACGAAATCGGCAGGTTTGCCTTTGCTGCAGCCCGCGAGCGCCAATGCAGCGACGAGGGCGAGGGCAATCCGGAGGTCGTGTTTCAACTTCATGTCGTTTCCTTCGTGCAATCGATCGGCGACTGCGTCCTACTTCAGGCCGCAGCGGTGCATCAGGTCGTACAGGGTGGGACGGCTGACCCCGAGCAGCTCGGCGGCCTTGCTGTAGTTGCCGTTGACGCGCCCCAGCACGCGCAGGACGGCGTCCTTTTCGGCTTCCTCGCGAACACGGCGCAGGTTCAGGATCGCCGGCTCGGCGTCGGCCGGCGCAAGCCCGATGTCGGCGGCGCTGATCGTCGTCCCGTCGGCCATGATGACGGCACGCTTGATCACGTTCTCGAGCTCGCGCACGTTGCCCGGCCAGGAATGCGTCTCGATGGCCGCCACCGCGTCGGGCAGCAGCGTCATCGCGCCGCGCCGCTGCTCGGCCGCGAAGCGATGCACCAGGCTGTGCGCGAGCAGCGTGGCGTCGCCCTTGCGCGCGCGGAGCGGCGGCACCTCGACCACGATCTCCGCGATCCGGTAGTAGAGGTCCTCGCGGAAGCGCCCCGACCGGATGTGATCCTTGAGGCTCTGATGGGTCGCGCACACGATGCGCACGTCGACGGCGATCTCCTCCCGGCCGCCGATGCGCTCGATGACGCGCTCCTGCAGGAAGCGCAGCAGCTTCGCCTGCAGCGCCAGCGGCAGGTCGCCGACCTCGTCGAGGAACAGCGTGCCGCCGCTCGCGTTCTCGATCTTGCCGAAAGTGCGCTTGGCAGCGCCGGTGTAAGCGCCTTTCTCGTAGCCGAACAGCTCGGTCTCGAGCAGCGTCTCGGGTATAGCGGCGCAGTTGATGGCGACGAACCGCTGCTCGCGGCGCTGTGAAAGATCGTGCAGCGCCCGCGCCAGCAGTTCCTTGCCGGTGCCCGATTCGCCCTCGATCAGGATCGTCGCCGACGCCGGCGCAACCTTCTCGATCGTGCGGCAGACGCGCAGCGCCTCGGGATCGCGGGTCATGAATCCCGACATGCCGGCCGACGCGCTGGCGCTGTGCAGCCTGCGGTTCTCCTCCTGCAGCTCGTGGACGCGAAAAGCGCGATCGATCGTCCAGGCCAGGATCTCCGGCTCGAACGGCTTGGTGCAGAAATCGTGCGCGCCGAGCGCGATCGTCTTCAGCGCGTTGGCGCGATCGTTCTGTCCGGTCAGCACGATCACCTTGGTGTCGGGTGCGAAGGCGGTGATCTCCTCGAGCAGCAGCAGGCCCTCGCTGGGGTCGTCCGGATGCGGCGGCAGGCCGAGGTCCATCGTGACCACCGCCGGTTCGCAGCGGCGCATCTGCGCCACCGCGGATTCGCGATCGGCGGCGACGACGGTCTCGTAACGGTCGAACGCCCAGCGCATCTGCTTCTGCAGCTCCGGGTCGTCCTCGACGATCAGCAACGGCTTGCGGGTCTCGGTCACGCCGTCCTCTCGACCCCGACCGGCACGGGCGCCCGGCTCTCGCCCAGCGGCAGCTGCACCCGCACCCGCGAGCCGCGACCCGCTTCGCTGTCGACCAGGATCCGGCCACCGAGTCCGGCGACGTATTGCGCGCTTTCGTAGACGCCGATGCCCATGCCTGCGGGCTTGGTCGTCTCGAACGGCTTGAACAGTCGCTCGCGGATGAACTGCTGACTCATGCCTATTCCCGTGTCGTTGACCTCGATCAGCGCAAACGCGCCGTCGCGATACAGTCGCACCACGACGCGGCCGCCACCGCTGGTCGCGTCGATCGCGTTCTGGAGCAGGTGGGCGATGACGTGCTCGAGGCGATCCTCGTGCCCCGCGACCGTGGTCCCGGCGGCGAGATCGAGCTCGATCGGCGGATCGATACTCGCCTTGGCGGCGCATACCCTGCGCACCACCGCTTCCAGGTCGACCGGTCGAGCATTTTCCACCGGCGTCGCCCCGGTACGCAACTGTAGCATCAGCTTGTTCATTCTTTCGACCACGTTCTCGACCGTGGTCAGCATGTCGCGCTGAAACTCCGGATTGCCGCTGTGCCGCTCCGCGTTGCGCAGCATCAGCGAAAGCTGCGCGACCAGGTTTTTCAAATCGTGGACTACAAAGGCCGACATGCGATTGAATGCCTCGAACTTGCGCGCTTCGAGCAGCGCTTCGGTCGCCTTGAGCTGGCCGAGATAGCTCGCCGCCTGCCGACTCGCGGTCTTGAGCAGATCGCGCACCTCCCAGTCGACGTCGATCGGCGCGCGCGGCGTCATCAGCACGACGAAGCCGAGCAGGCTGGACCCGCCGGGCAGCGGCACGATCATCGATGCGGCGCGCATCGACGCCAGCCACGCGGGGAGTTGCAGTCCCGGATAGTGCGCCGGATCGGCGAGCGCAGCGCGCACGTCGATCACCCATTCGGTGCGGGCCAGGAAAGCGGCGAGCGACCCGTCGGCGGCTTCGACCGCGTCCACGCCGGGTGCGTTCCAGCGTCCTTCGAGCCGCAGCTTGTCGTTGCCGTCGTTGAGCCACAGCATGCCGCCGGGACTCTCGACCAGGTCGGCGAGCGCCATCGTGACGCGCTCCTGCAGGGTCTGCCCCGACCCCTCGTTCGACAGCGTCGCGGTGAAGCGCAGCCACGCCTGACGGTAGTCGTAGCGATACGAATAGAAGTGCTTGCTGACGAAGACCTTGAGCCGCGAGCGGAAACGGCCGGACGTGGCGATCAGCGCGCCGGCGACCAGCGCGGCGAACAGGAGCTCGATCTGCAGCGTGCGGCCCCAATCGCCGCCGAGATAGCGAACCACGTAGCCGGCCGCCGCGACGGCGAGCAGGAACAGCGCCGATACCAGCAGCGCGGTCGACTGCAGCACCATGTCGCGCGAGACGTGCATCTCGACCGACCAGCGCGGATTGCGCGCCATCGCGATCGCGACCAGCGGCACTATCAGCGCGTTGATCACTCCACGGGCGGCCCATATGTCGAGGTCCAGCGTCGAGAACAGCATCGCGTCGGCGTAGAGGAACAGATCGAAGCCGAACATGCCGGCCAGCGCGATGCACAGCGGCTTGATCGCCCACCGCGACTGCGGATCGGCGCGCCGGATCAGCTGCTCGGCCATCACCAGCCCGAAGATGGCGAGGCCCAGGTGCAATCCGAACGACGCCCTCGGCCCGCTCACGCCGAGCAGCCGCGCGACCGGCAGCGTGTCCAGAGCGAGGCACGAGAGCAGTGCCACCGCCACGACGACCGCCGTCCAGCGCCGGAAGGCTCGCGGCCGGGTCTCGCCGCCGGCGCCGGCGACCAGGTTGCCGACGAACAGGAACCAGGCCGCATAGCGCAGAATGTCGACCAGTGCCGACAGCACCCACATCACCGTCCGGTCGGATAGCGCGGCCGCGAGGCCTGCCGCCGCCCAGAACGCGCTCATCAGGACTGCACCGAGCAGCAGTCCGGCGCGCACGCTCGGCCGCCAGCGCAGCGCCATCAACAGCGCGAACGCCAGGTAGGCGGCGAGCGCCAGTCCGTAGCTCCAGGCGGCGATGACGGCGAGGGTGTTGGCGTTCACGGCCGAAGCGGCTTCGGGCGACAGAGGCTAAACGGGACCTAACTCTAGCAGGCCACGGCGAGACCGAGGGAGGGACGGCCTTCGCGGCGGGGCGCCGTCGAGGCCGGGAGCGTGGGTTGCCCGGCCGGCAGCGACCGGCGCCGGCAAGGCGCGGCGACTAGCGGGCGCCCTCGCCGAGCAGGACGACGCGCACCGTCTCGAGCAGAATCAGCAGATCGAGAAGCAGCGAATTGTTCTTGACGTAGTAGATGTCGTATTCGAGCTTTTTCACCGTGTCGTCGACGCTGCTGACGTACGAGTGGCGCACCTGCGCCCAGCCGGTGATGCCGGGCTTTACGCTGTGGCGGACGGCGTAGAACGGGATCTGCTCGGTCAGCATCGAGACGAACTCGGGACGCTCGGGGCGTGGCCCGACCAGGCTCATCTCGCCGCGAAGCACGTTGAGAAGCTGCGGCAGCTCGTCGATGCGCGTGCGACGAATGAAGCGGCCGACCCGCGTCACGCGCTTGTCGTCGACCGCGGCCCAGGTGGCCTTGCCATCCTTCTCCGCGTCCATCGCCATGCTGCGGAACTTGAACAAGGTGAAGTTCTTGCCGCCGCGACCGACGCGCTGCTGCCGATAGATGACCGTGCCGGGTCCTTCGAGCGAGATCAGCACCGCGGTGATCATGATCAGCGGCAGCGCGACGATAACCAGCAACATCACGACGACCAGATCGAACCAGCGCTTGATCGAGCGCCGCAACCAGTTCTGGCGATAGCCGTCGCCGTAGATGAACCAGCTGGCGCGGCTCATGTCGAGCGGCACGCGGCCGTGCACGCGCTCGAAAAATCCGGCCAGGTCGGTGACCTTGATGCCGGCGAGCCGGCAGGCGAGCAGCTCGCGCAGCGGCAGCACGCCGCCGCGCTGCTGCCGCACCGCCACCACGATTTCGTCGATGCCGTGCTGTCGCGCGGTGTGCGACAGCGATCCGCCGCGGTCCATGATCCGCCTCGGCATCACGGCCACCTCCTCCGGCTCGTCGGTCGGATAGAAGGCAACCAGCTTGACGCCGGTGTTGCCGCCGTCGAGCGAGGTCTCGACCTGCCGCGCCTGCTGGCCGGTTCCGACGACGAGCAGCCGGTGCGGCAGCAGCGCGTCGACCAGCGGCAGCATCACCGTGTGCCGCAGCAGCATCTGGCCGGCGATCGCCAGCAGCGCCGCCGCTCCGACGTTGTCACGGAACAGGTCGCCGCCGGGAAGCCAGTCGGCGAGCACGTAGGCGACCAGCGTACCGAACGTCGAGGCAATGCAAACACGCGTGAAGTACGAGGTCCGCGCCAGCTTTTCCTTGCGGCGGTAGACGCCGAAGCCGATGTTGAACGTCACGACCAGCAGCGCGTAGACGAACGCTGGCAGGGCGTGAATCGGCTCGGGCAGCGGCGTGCGCTGCAGGAAGACGATGACCGCGACGGCCGCCATGACCAGCCACGACAGTTCCGCGGCCAGCAGCAGCAAGGTAGCCGCGGCGACATTCTGTCGGAGAAAGCTGATCAAGCGAGTCCTGTCATTGCAGCGCCGGCCGGTCGACATCCCGCCGCGAGGCGGCGACCGATGTAGCATGAAAATCTAACGCAGCCGACGAACCGGCGTTGCGGATTACTCTGCGGAAGCATTGCGGAATATTCACCAGGGGAATCCGGCACGGCGCGACTGCGAGCGGGCAGCGACGAATGTACCAAGCGAGGCGCCGAACGTCCACGCCGGCGGTGAAAAAAATGTTGTACAGGCCGCGCTGTCAACGACAAGCGCGGCAAATGTACGGCGCGGGAACCTGTTGTCCGGACGCGATCGGCAAATATTTCACTTTCGACGTCGACCAAGGACGCCGGAAGCATGCCGACACGTTCTGATACCATTGCTTCTGGTTCAGCGGTGGCGGGACCGGCAAGTATTACAAACACACCGCTTCTCGCGCGTACCGGGGACCCGACGTACGGGCGTGCCGGCGGGATGAGCGGGCACCGGAAGCTGCTGGCGCGTCGATTTCGGCCGGATCAAGCCGGGCCTTGACCCGCTTCCGAGCGACGCGGCGACATTTCCAGTCCCGTTCCCGCCTCGGCCGGCGGGCTGTGAAATCTCCACGATCCGGATCGAGGCGAGCGACTTTGAGCGGTATTTGCGGCTGGCACGGCCACGCGGGCGGTGATCCGCAAGCGATTGGCGAAGCGATGATGCGGCGCTTCGCGTGGCGCGGCACCGGGGCGCGGACGCGTGTGCTCGGACCCGGATTCTGCCTCGCCGCCGTTGGCCCGCCCGGGACCGCGGCGACGCTCGCCGTCGGACCGGTACGCGTCGCCATCCAGGGGCATCCGTTCTGGCTGCAGCGCACGCGCACGACGGCGCGCGACGGCGACCGATTGCAATCGTTCTGTCACGACCTGGTCGACGCCTGGCTCGACGAGGACAGCCGGCTGCTGGCGCGGATCGGAGGCGATTTCGCGCTGGCGCTGGTCGACGCCCGCAGCGACACCGTAGTGCTGGCGATCGATCGCATCGGCGTCCGCAGCCTGGTCTACCAGTCCATCGGTGAAACGCTGATCTTCGGTGCGAGCTCGGATATCGTGCTTGCGCATCCCGACGCCGGCGCGACCATCGATTCGCAATCGATCTACGACTACGTCTACTTCCACATGGTTCCCGGGCCGGCGACGACATATCGCGAGCAGACGCGCCTGCAGCCCGGACACCTGCTGAAATTCGAGCAGGGCCGCGCGACCAGCGAAGCCTACTGGCGGATGCGCTACACCGAGCCCGAGGGCGGGCGCGTCGCCGATTTCAAGCCGGAGCTCCGCACCGCGCTCGACGAGAGCGTCGCGGCGTTCGCCGGAGGCGATCGCTGCGGTGCATTCCTGAGCGGCGGGACCGACAGCTCGACCGTCGCCGGCACGCTCGGCCGCGTCACCGGCGCTCCCGCGCGCACCTATTCGATCGGCTTCGCGGCGGCCGGCTACGACGAGATGGCTTATGCCCGCACGACGGCAACGCACTTCGCGACCGATCATCACGAATATTACGTGACGCCGGACGACGTCGTGTGCGCGGTGCCGCTGATCGCCGCCGCGTACGATCAGCCGTTCGGCAACGCCTCCGCCGTCCCGACCTATTTCTGCGCCCGCCTGGCGCACGACGACGGCGTGGCCCGATTGCTCGGCGGCGATGGCGGCGACGAATTGTTCGGCGGCAACAGCCGGTACGCCAAGCAACATCAGCTCGCCCGCTACGATCGTCTTCCCGCGTCGCTGCGGCGGCGGATCGAGGCGCTGCTGCTCGGGCCTCCGTCGCTGGCCCGAGTGCCGCTGCTCGGCAAGGCGCGCAGCTACGTGGCGCAGGCGAGCCTGCCGATGCCGGCGCGCCTCGAGAGCTACAACCTGCTGCAGCGTCTGGGCCCGGACAATGTCTTCAGCGCCGACTTCCTCGCCGCGGTCGACCGCGCCGAGCCGCTGGCTCAGCTCGACGCCGCGTACGCGGCGTCGCAGGCGAAGAGCGCGATCAACCGGATGCTCGAGCTCGATCTGAAGTTCACGCTGGCCGACAACGACCTGCCCAAGGTGACGCGGACCTGCGATCTCGCCGGCGTCGACGTCGCCTTCCCGCTGCTGCACGAGTCGGTCGTCGATTTGTCGGCACGACTGCCGGCCGACTTCAAGCTGCGCGGCACGAGGCTCCGCTACTTTTTCAAGGAAGCGCTGCGCGACTTCCTGCCGGGCCCGACCATCGCCAAGCAGAAGCACGGCTTCGGGCTGCCGGCCGGACTGTGGCTGCGCGATCACGCGCCCCTGCGCGAGCTCGCCGGCGATTCGCTGGCGAGCCTGCGCCGGCGCGGCATCTTCCGCGGCGAGCTTTTCGATCCGCTGCTCGGCGAGCGGCTCGCCGATCATCCCGGATACTACGGCACGCTGGTCTGGGTGCTGATGATGCTGGAGCTGTGGTTCCAGTCCCACCCGTTGCGCGGGGCGGGCTTACCGGAGCGCGCGCCCTGAGTAGGATCGCGGGCTTCCTCGCCGCGCTGCGCCGCGGGGCGGCGTTCCATCGCGTGCCCTTCTCACTGGCGCTGCTGCGATCGTTGCGTCTCTATGCGGCCGGCCAGTTTTCGCGCAAGGAGATCATCGGTTACGCGCTGTTCGCGCCGTCGATCACCGCGACGATGCCGGTCCTGATCAGCAAGGAGCGCTCGCTGGCGAGGCTGGCGAGGTTCAATCCGCCCGAGCGTCAGCGTCTGACCGAGAACAAGGACGAGTTCTACGCGATCTGCCGCGAGAAGAACCTGCCGATCCCCGAGATCTACGGCTGGACGCGCAACGGGCGGCGCTACAACAGCGATGGGCGTGCGATCGAGCACGATGCCGCCTGGCGGGATTACCTGTCGGCCCGGTTGCCGCAGCACTTCATCCGCAAGGACAAGGACGGCGCCTACGGATCGGGCTTCGCCGCGTTTCAGCGCAACGGCAATCGCTTCCGCGCCGCCGACGGTACCGACGACGTCGACATCGACGGCCTCGTGTCGGCGCTTTCGCCAGGGGCGGGCCAAGCCGACATCGTCGTCCAGCGCCGCGTTTTCGACGACGACAGGCTCGCCGCGCTGAGCGGTCGGCGCGGTCTGCAGACGATGCGCGTCAATACGCTGCTCGCTCCCGACGGCGGCGTGTCGATCCTGTTCTACATGATCAAGGTCCTCGCCGGCAGGACGATCACCGACAACTTCTCGATGGGGACCACCGGCAACCTGATCGCGTACGGCGATCGCGACGACGGCGTCCTGCGCGGCGCGGTCAACATCCACGAATGCGGATCGGGCATGAAGCGGGTGGCGGTACATCCGGACACCGGCATCGCGTTCGACGGCTTCAGGCTGCCGCACTGGGCCGAGGCGATCGAGCTCGCCCGCAACGGTCAACGCGTGTTTCCACAGCTGCCGACGCTGGGATGGGATATCGCGCTCACCGAAAGTGGCCCGTTGATCATCGAGGCCAACGCGCGCTGGGATCCGCCGCTTTATGCGCCGTTCCTGATGCCGGCCGAGCACTGGCGTCGCATTTTCGGCGACTGATCGGCTCGGCAGACCGCTTCAGGGCAGATCGAGATCCGGCCGCAGCTCGATCTTGATCAATCCGATCTCGGGGTCGCTCCTGCGCCGCCGGGCCCCGCGCAGCGCGCCGCCGAACAACGCCCGATCGAGATAGCGCAGCGCTTCCCTCCAGTCGTGCCGCCGCAGGCCGCGGCGAAGCTCGCGTTCTACGGCGCGATCGCCCGCGGCGCGGGCCGCCATCAGCATGCTGACGATGTACTCGACCTCGGATCGCGCCGCCATGTCGCCGATTCGCCGCAGATCGTCGAGCGGCGGGAACGGCCCGGTAGCCCCGCACAGCCGAAGCGCGGTCATCGTGCGCACGCATTTCGGGCATGCGCCGCAGTTCTCGTTCGGCAGCTCCCAGCACACGCGCAGATTGTCCAGCAGGTCGGGCCGCCTGGCGACGGCGCGGGTCTTGTCGAGACGTCCCACCGAAACGTCGTCGTGGATGATTTCGGTGACGCCGTTGGAAAAGCGACCGTCGAGCACCGGGTTCGAGCCGTCGGGCATGACGTTGCTGGCCGAATGGCTGGACGCGATATAGCCGCGGCGCAGGCCGAGCAGCAACGCGATCGACGCCAGGGTCGCGCCGAACACGAAATTGCGGCTTACGCCCAGGTTGCTCACGAAGCGGCTGTGGTTGGTCTCGACGGCGATCATTTTCTTGCCCAGGCGCTCGACGAAGCGTCCGTTTCGTTCGAGACTCGCTGCGACCTCGGCCTCGGACATCGTATGGTCGAATCCGAAGGCGATGATCATCAACTCGACTTCGTCGAAGTGCGAAAGCAGGCTGAACGACGAATCGACCCCGCCGGCATAGAACAGGCCGACCGGACCGCTCGCGGGCTCCGGCTCGTACAACGGGGCTTCCAGCCGGATCCGCTTCAGTCCCGCATTCCAGCTCATGTACACGCGCTGGATGCCGTCGAGCTCCGCCGCCAGGCGTGACGACACGGGCACGTCGTCGGGCAGGCGAAGCGGCGTTCCCGCGCGCATTGCCGGAGCGAGCACCGACAGCACCAGCGCGTCGCCGATCGCCTGATGCAGCAAACGCGTCGCCGGCAGCCGGTAGTAGAGCGGCTCGCCGTCGCAGACCGCGCTCACCTCGATGCGATCGCCGTCGATCGGCGTGGCTTGGACTTGCTCTATGCGCATCGGCGACGGACGATCGTGGCAGGCTGAAGCCGCCGCTAGCGGCCCGCCAGGAGCTCGCGCACCGGACGGCTGAGCGGCGTCACCATCGTCTGTCCGCCGACGTTGCCTTCGATCACCACAGGGCCGCCGGTTGCGACGCCGATATCCCAGTGGATCAGCGGCTGCGGCCGGAACACCGCGGCGAGATGATGCGCGAGATGCACGACTCGATCCCAATCCGGAATGGCGAAACCGGCGATCTCGTGGCCGGTTCCGGGATGCCTGGTGATGCGCGTGAGCCGGTCGACGGGTCCGTCCTTCACGAAGGCTTCGGTGATTCGGCCGGATGCGGCATCGATATTGCACCACAGATTGCCCAGAGTTCCCTTGTCGAAGTTGTCGACCAGATTGCCGCCGCTGATGACCTTGATCGCCGAGGCGAGAACACGGCTGTCGCCGCTGCCGCCGGCCTGAGTCACGATGCGGCAGGTGGAAAGCGCGTCCGAGCCGGAGAGTTGCGCGATCGCTGGATGAGCGCGGATGCGTTGCTGGATGATCGCCTTGTGGCTCTCGCCCGGGAGGCGCAGCGAATAGTGCGAAAACCCGGCCGCGAACAGGTTCTGCTTCTTGCCGCGACAAAGGAATTCGTAAAGCTGGTCCGGGTTCCGCCGCGGTCCGTCGTGAGCGACGAACGCATCCTGCTCGCGGCGAAAAACCGTCACCCCTTTCCCCAGCAGCCCGAGCGCCGGCTTGACGACGAACTCCTGCGGCAGCGAGCGCATGAATTCGCGCCACTCGGCCTGCGATCGCAGCAGCCGGCCGCCTGGCGTCCACCCCGACGGCAGGTCGAACACGGCGAGCAGCCCGGGAACCGGCACGCCGGCGGCAGCGCACATCGCATAGAACACGGTCTTGTCCGAAGTCACGCAAAGATAGGTCTCCAGCACGTGCCTGCGGTCGAGGTCGATGCCCTCGTCTCGCGACATGAAGTTGTCGAGCGCCTGATCGGAAAATGCCGGATTCAAGAGATCGAAGAAATGGATTTCGTACGGTGAAAAGCGCCTTGCGCGGTAGAGGTGGACGAATCTTCTGAAGAGGTCCGCATAGCCCAAGGCGTGACGAGCGGCCGAGCCCCTGATGGCATCGAGCGCGAGCGCCGCGCTGGTCAGTTTGGGCAACGTCGTCCCCGCAGTGCCGATTGAACGGTCTTCCCGTTGCCTGGCAGCCTAGTCGCCGGCGAGGTGCAGCGGCCGGTTGAGCGGCGTCGGCAGCATCTGGCCGCCGACATTGCCCTCGATCGCGATCGGGCCGGCGGCGGTGATGCCGATGTCCCAGTGCAGCAGCGACTGCGGGCGGAACACGGTCGCCAGACGGTGCGCGAGCTCGACCGTCTCGTTCCAGTACGGGATGCGGAACCCGACCAGCGCGCAATCGGTGGCCGGATGCCGCGCGATCCGCGTCAGCCTGTCTGCTCCGACGGCCTTGGCGAAGGCCTCGATGATGCGCCCGGTCGCCAGGTCGACGCTGCACCACAGGTTTCCCTTCGTGCCCTGATCGAAATTGTCGACCAGGTTGCCGCCGTTGACCAGACGCATCGCCGTCCCTATCACCTCGGCGTGGCCGTCGCGATCATGGGCGATGAACAGGCGGCACGTCGACAGCGCAGCCGATCTGGTGAGCCGCTCGATGTCGGGATGCGCGAACGCGCGCTCCTGGATGATCGCCTTGTGGCATGCTTCGCGCAGGCGCAGCGAATGATGCGCGTATCCGGTCGCGAACAGATTCTGTCGCTTGCTGTCGCAAAGCAGTGCGTACAGCTCTTCAGCCGTGCAGTCGCGCCCGTCGTGGCTCCGGAAGCCGGTCGCCTGCCGGGTCCACGCCGTCACGCCCCCGCCGAGCAGCCCGAGGGCGGGCTTGACGACGAAATCGCGCGGCAATCCTTCGAGCAGCGCGCACCACTCGGCTTCGGAGCGCAGCACGCGGCCATCCGGCGTCCAGCCGCAAGGGAGGTCGAATACCGCGAACAGCTCGGGACAGCGCACGCCGGCGCGCCGGCAGAGCGCGTAGAACACCGCCTTGTCGGCGCTGGTGCACAGATAGGTATCGAGCACGTGCCGCCTGTCGAGAGCGATCATCTCTTCCTTCGACATGTAATGCGCGAGCGCCGCGTCGGTGAGCTCCGGCCGCAGCAGATCGTAGAAATGAATCTCGTACGGAGAAAAGCGCCGCCGCCAATAGAGCCGCGCGAATCGCGCGATCGAGGCGGTGTAGCCCCGGCTGGCCGGACTGGGCCGCAAGGCCCTGAATGCGTGGATCGCGCTGATCAGTTTCGGCAACCGGGCCCCCTCTCGGCCGACCGCGGCCGCCTATCGGTGGCGATGGAAGACGCGGCGGATCGGCTCCTGCCGCCACGGCGCCTCGAGCTCCAGCACCGTCCCGACCTGCGACCAGCCGGCCTTTTCGCTGACCCGCAGCGACGCCGTGTTGGTCCACCAGATTCTGCTGTACAGGTGCGCGAAACCACGGTCGCGCAATCGCTCGGCGCTGTGTCGCTTGAGCTGAGTGGCGAGCCCCTTGCCGCGCTCGGGCGGCGCCGTAACCAGATGGACCGACGCCGCGTCGTCGCTGCCGAGCGGCCAGAATGCTTTCTGCCGATAGCGTTCGCCGAACCACAGGCACTGCATGCAAACCAGCACGTCGTCGCGCAATATGCCGAACAGGTGCGAGCCGGGCCCCCCATACCATTCACACTCCCTCAGCTCGGCGAACGGGCAGCTGGCCACCTCGAGCGCCGACAATTCCACGAACCGATAGCCGTCCGGCAACGCCGGGCCGCCGGTCGCAGCCGCTCGATCGAGCGGCAACTCGAACACCTTGAAACACGAGTAGCCGAAACCCAGGCGCCGCAGCAGGAACAGCGTTCGCCTGCCCGGCGAGCGCCGAACGTCCTCCTCGCTGACCTGGTCGGGCATCAGCGAATGCCGCGGGCCGACCCGGCCCCGATCGGCGGCGATCGCAATGTCGCAGGCAGGCCGCCGCGAACTGTGGGGTTAGTCTCAATCGGAATGCAGGACAAGCGCAAGGTCCTCCTGACGATCGGCGAGTGGAACCGCCTGCTTGTACGCTACGTCAAATCGCCTTCGGGCGGAAGATGTCGTCACTGACCGACCCCGAGCCTGCGCATCAAGTCGCGCACCTTCGTGCGCAGCCCAAAACGCCCGAGCACCGCGCCCAGAACCGCCGAGACGGCATTGGTCGTCCGGATGCCCGCGACCAGCAAGCGCCCACGCCGGTGCGAGGGAATCAGATAGAAGTAGCCTTCAACCTCCGATGTGGTGCTTAGTCGCTTCTTGTACAGGCTGTCGCCATTGCCGAAATCGAGCTCGCGCACGGCGCCGTTCGATGCCGCCAGATCGGCGATAATCTCGGTGTGGAGGAAGATGCCGACATGGTGGGGAGCCCAGTCGGGGTCGTAGCCCATCTGCTCGGAGTAGAAGCGTCCGCGATAGACGAAACCGAGCTGGAAGGCGATCGGCTTTTCACCGACGTAGAGAACGTAGCTGCGGAACCAGCCGCGCTGCGCGAGGGCGACATAGCGCCGGCAGAGCGCTTGCTCGTCGCGCAAGCCCGCTCCCATCAACCGATACTGCCAGGTCTTGCGCGATACTGCGGCCGCAGCCGCAACGAACGCCGGCACTTCGTCGGGCGTGCGGAAACATCGCGTGCCGTGGCCGCCGGCGCTCGCACGCGCGGCGAATCGCTTGCGGTTGGAGCGCAGGTCGGTCCGGGTGTGTTTGACCAGTTGCTTCATGTAGCCGTCGAGGCTGTCGGCGATCGCCGCGCGGCGATGCCGATAGAGCCGTCCGTTTTGCAGCGGCAGGAATCCCGAGACCGGTGCGCGCGATCCGGCGACCAGGTCGAACAGCGCCGTCCCTTGCGCGACCGATTCGAGAAAGATGACCTCGTCGGGCGCAAGCTGCTCGCGGACGCCGGCGAAAAGCGCGGTGAGCTGCGCGATCTCCAGGCGTCGATCGCCGCCGGCGTCGACCAGCGGCGCGGCCGGCGCGTCGAGGCGACGCACCGGTCGCGATGCGAGCGCGAGCTCGCCCAGCGCCAGTCGCACCTCGGACGGGTGGACGAAGAACGCGGCGAGCCCTTTGAGCTCCTGCGCGCTGCGCAGCGTGTAGAACCTGGCCTCCTTGTCGGTTCCGTCGACCAGCGAGGCCACCCAGCGCGGGTCGCCGTGCAGCGTCGCGCCGGCGGCCAGCAGGCTCGCATCGAGATCGGCGCCGAGACGATCGATCGCAGCCGACGGCGACGCGTCGACGCCGATCCAGCCGGCCGGCTCGGTCATCGCCGAAGCCGCCGCTGCATGCGGCGACGAAGCGAAACGAGGCAGGCATGAGCGCCGGTTGCAGCACCGAGTTCAGCGCCTGCGCGCCCGACGACGCCGAATGGAGAGCGCTGGCCGCCGAGCTGCTGCCGGCGAGCCGCTTCGTCAGCGCCGCCTGGATCAAGGCCTGGGGACAATCGTTTTTGCCGCACCAGAACTGGCTGCCGCCGCTGCGATACCTGACCGTTCGCGCCGCCGACCGGCGGTTGCTGGCGGTGTTTCCGCTCGCCACGCAAAAACAAGCGGGATTCGCGGTGGCGTCGCTCGGCGGCTTCTACTGGCCGTTCCGCTCGCCGGTCATCCCGGAAAACGCCGGCAGCGAAGCGATGGCCGCGCTGGCCTCGGCGTTCACCGCTTCGCGCGACATCGCCGCGCTGCGCTACGGCCCGGTGCCGGAAACGCACGCCGCGATCGCCGCGTTGAACCTGGCGCTGCGGGACCGCGGCTGGCGCGTGCATCGGGTCAACCTCGGCGAGACCTACGCCGTCGAGCTGCCGGCGACTTGGGCTGAATTCGAGCGGCGACTGAGCAAGAGCCTGCGCGACGATGCGAGCTATGACGAGCGCAAGATGCGTCGCGACGGTGACGTCGACATCCGCTGCGCGCGCGACATGCCCGCCGCGTCGTGGGCCGGCGTGGTCGCCGACCTGGCGACCATCGAGCGCAAGTCGTGGCAATGGCGCGAAGGCGGCAAGCTGCGCTTCTTCGGTGATCGGAACCATGCGTTCTGGAAAAGCCTGCTCGCCGATTCCAGCGCGGCCAGCGTCGTGTCGGTCTGGATAATGTACTTCAAAAGTGAGCCGGTGAGCTTCTGCCTCTGCATCGACTGCAGCGACGTGCGCCACATCGTCGCCAACAACTATTCCGAGCAGGTGCGCCGTTACGGGACCGGTTCGATCCTGTACAAGTGCGTCTTTCGCGATGCCATCGAGTCGCAGCTCGTGAGGCGTGTCAACATCGGCCTCGGCGACCCCGGATACAAGAGCCGCTGGGGCGCGCGGCCGTCGTTCCGGCTGGTCGACTGGATCGCGTTTCAGCCCGGCCTCCGCGGCAGGCTGCCGGAGCTGGCGTACGCGATCCGGCGACGAGTTCGCGATCGATCCGCCGACCGGGCCGGCGCCGACGCGCCGCTACCGGCCGCGGATTCGGCGTGACTGGAGCGCACGATGCGTGATTCCGAACCGGCCGGGACGGCAACGCGGCAACGACCGGCGACGTCGATCATCCAGCCGGTGCGTTCGATACATCACGGCTGGATCGCCGGCAAGGACCTGCTCACCGCGGCCAAGCTTTTCTGCTGCCTGCTCGCAGCGACCGCGCCGGCGCAACGATGGCCCGCTCGCGCCGAGTCGCTGGCGCGCGCGCATCTGCGCGTGCAGAAGCGCAGCCAGCGGCTGCTCGCGCATTCGACCGCCTTCGGCGATCAGGACGCCGAATCGCGCGCCCGCGCGACGTTTGCCTGGGACTATCTGGCCAACATCCAGGCGATCCGCGAGCTGCTGCCCGGCGGCTGGAACGCCCGGTTCGATATCGCCGGCCGCGAATCGCTCGACCAGGCGCTCGGGCGCTTGCGCGGCGCGGTGCTCTGGTTCAGTCCGTTCGCCGGAGCGTTCCTGGCGATGATCAAGGCGCTCGAGCCCTACTCGCTCACTCAGTTGAGCACGCCGTCGCACCCCTTCTCGCCGACCTGGTTCGGCACGCGCTGGCTCAATCCGATCCGCGTCCGCGTCGAAAACCGTTATCTCGCGCGCCGCGTGCGCGTCGTCTACGGCAATGCGCGACCGGCACTCGACGTGCTCGCGCAGATCCTGCGCGACAACGGCGTCGTCTCTATCATGGCGATCGGGTCGGGCAGGCAATCGCATGCGTATCCGTTTCTGGGCGGCGTGCTGCGTCTGGCGCTCGGCGCGCCGCGACTCGCTTGCGAGACCGGCGCGGCGCTCGTTCCGGTGTTCGCGCGCGCCGACGACAGCGGCGGGTATCGGGTCGAGCTCGGGCCAGACCTGATGCCGACGGGCGCGCTTGCGCTCGAGCAGGCGCTGCCGGCGATCACCGCCCGATACGTCGAGCTTTTGCAGCCGATCGTCGCGGCCGATCCGGCCAAGTGGCAGGGCTGGTTCTATCCGGGAACCTGGCGGCCTTCGCCATCTGAAGAAGCGGCGTAGCGCCGCTTCGCGCCTGGTCAGGCGTACCGCTGGCGAAGCGTTATCCGCAACGGCAGCCTGCGCCGCAGCGGATGGATTTCGATGACGATTGCCACGCGTGCCCAGCCGGCTCGCCGGAAGGCGGTCACCGACGCCTTGTTGGAGTGCCAGATCCTTGCGAAAAGACGGCTAAACCCCTTCGCCAGCATGTCGGCGGCGGCGTGGACGATCAAATGGGTCGCTACGCCCCGCGCGCGCATATCCGGCACCGTGACGAGTTCGACGAGCTTGGCTTCGCTGTCGCCGAGCGGCCAGAAGTTTCGCTTGCGATACTGCGCACCGTACCAGAAGTAGCAGACGCCGACGATTCGGGCTCCGTCGAAGCAGGCGTAGGCGTAAGTCTCCGGACCGTGGTAGCTCGCGCGCTCGGTGATTGTCGGATCATGGCTTGCTTCGACCTCGGCCTGTCCGACGCTCGCAAACCGAAACCGCGTCGCGTAGCGATCCGGTGCCTTGTCGTTGCCCGCGGCAAACGAGTAGATGTGATAAGCGGAATAATCTCCAACGACTAGATTGGCCAGCTTCTTGGTGAGGCGATTCATCTCTACGCGCTTCCGCAGTCACCGTTTTGTGAACCACACCGGAATCCCGATCCGCTTGGACGCCCAGGCGAACGAACCCATTCCCGGCGCGGATCGGCGACTCCCCGGCATCGCTCACGCAAGAGGCTTGCCAGGAAGGGCGGCGTCGCGAAACGCGTGCGCGAGATCACGCCGTCCGGCACGACGGCTGCTATGGCTAGAGTAGGGTCAGGCTCGGCGGTTCGCTATCGGCGTCGGCGCTTTCCCATCGCCAAACGATCCTCGACAAGCACCGAACTGCATGCACATTATTCGCTGAAACGGTAAGAATGTGCTTGGCCGGGTTACACGCTTCGTCGCGGTCGCTGACAGTGGCCTGACAGAGCGACGAGAATCCCGAGTCTCGGTTCCAATCTTGTTGGCTTCAAAGTTGCCGGAAGAATCGCTTCAGGCGCGCCTTCAAGCCAACGCTTTCGAGCAGCGCCGCGGCCGCGACAGACCCGCGATCGAACGCACGGTGCAACCCGATCCAGAATCGCGCCGAGAGCGAATCGCGCAAATAGCAGATGTCGGCGCAGGGCGTGGCCTGCGTGCCGAAGAACTTCTTGTGCTCGCCCTGTCCTTCGGTGAAGTCGAACGCGACGAAGCGCTGCTCGGCGAACAGCGACTCGAACACCAGATACTGCAGCACCGTTCCCGGAGACCGGTCGGCGTGCTTCGGATCGTAGCCGAGATAGCTGTACAGCAGCACGCCGTCGACGATCGGGCAGCACAGGTACGCGATCGGCTTCCCCTGCAGGAACAGGACGTACGCCCGCACCGCGTCGCGCGCGGCCATCGCAGTCAGCTCGTCGACGAATGCGGGCTCGCCGGGCAGCCCTGCATCGAGCAGCTTCTCCTGGTAGGTGAGCGCCGACACGTCGCTCGCCAGCCGGTGGAACGCCTGCATGTCGGACGGCTCTTTATAGACCCGCATCTCGCAGCCGGGCCCGGTCTCGACGAAGCGCCTGACCTTGCGGCGCAGCGTGCTGCGCGATTTCGGGCTGAACTTCGCGAGATAGCCGGCGAAATCGCCGCCGAGTCCGGTGTGAAAACGGGTATAGCGGCCGAAGACGTAGCGCAGCACGCCCTGCTGCGCCGATACGTCGGGAATCGAGTCTTGAATCGGATGCGAGCGCGTGACGATCACGTCGACGTCGCGGCCGAGGCGGTCGAACGGCGGCCGCGGCTCAGCCGGATCGTCGCCGAGCTTGAAGAAATGATCGAGCAGCGCCAGGCCGCGAAACCGTCGTCGAAACAGCGTTATTTCGCCGAGGCGAAACGACAGCACGAAGGGCGCCGGCTCCCAGCGCGCGGCCTCGGTGCTCACGGATGACAAAGTGGAAACTGCCTAGTAGATGCGCGAGACGAGTTGTTCGAGCTGCCGCCACGCGGTGCGTCCGCGCGACGACGCGAGCAGCGGCACCTGCGCAGCCGCCGCCAGCCCGGCGCGATCCAGATCGGCGAAATGGCAGGTCTCGAACCTGTCGCCATGCGCGCTCAGATAGTCGCACAAGCGCTCGAAGCGACCGGCCAGCAGCTTTTGCGACGCCGCATCCTTGCCCGCGGCCAGGCGGTCGATGCGGACAAATTCGAAGCTGTGCAGGACGATCACCACCGCAAACCAGTCGTTGGCGGCGGCGTGCTCGAGCACGGCGCAGAACTCGCCCAGGCTCGCCGCGCATACATGAAGCGGCCGCCGCCGGTCCGGTCGGCGGTCGATGAACTGGGTGACTGGAAACTCCCAGACGCCCTCGATCTCGACCGGCTGGGTATAGCCGTCGCGCGTCGCGCTGTCGATGTCGACGAACGACGAGCCGAAGCGCGCGTTGAGGCTGGTGTCGTACGCGATGCCGGATCGCTTCAGCGCGCGCAAGGTGGCGAGGTTGGCGCCCCAGTTGCCGGCGCGAAACGCCGACGGTGGCGCGGCGCCCGCCTCCGTGAGGCGGTCGCGCGCGACGCGGATCAGCGTCTGCTGGTCGGTCTCGCTGTAGGCGTGCAATTGAGGTCCGGCGAATGCCGGCAGCGGCGGGCAGCGCGGATCGGTCAACCACTCCGGATGCAGGTGTAGGCCCACCTCCTGCCCGTTCTGCCGGATCAGCGCCACGACGTCGGCGAGCGGGGCGAGCCCCAGGGCGAACGAGAACAGCGGATCGACGAAGTAGGTGGCTTTCAACCCGGCCGCCGCGAATGTGGCGAGCTGGTATGGCAGGCCGCGCGCCGCCGATCC
>DATEFZ010000124.1:0-12296 GCA_035280325.1 Casimicrobiaceae bacterium | reverse complement strand
TGCCTCGGCGAGTTCAATCGGCGCTGGGCACGCCGGCTGCTCGGGCAGGGTGCGATCGTGCTGCTGATCAGCGACGGGCTGGACAGCGACGTCGGCGACGGCCTGGCGCAGGAGATGGACCGCCTTTCCCGATCCTGCCGCCGACTGATCTGGCTCAATCCGCTGCTGCGCTACGACGGCTTCGAGGCGCGGCCGGCCGGAATCCGGGCAATGCTGCCGTTCGTCGACGATTTTCTGCCGGTGCACAACCTGCAAAGCATGCGCGAGCTGGCCTACGCGCTGGCGCGGCGACCGGCGGCCCGCGGTCGATCGGCCGGCCTGCGGCGCGCGGCGTGACTCGACGCAAAGGATTCCAGCATGGAGATGAAGGGCAGCCGTACCGTTCCCGCCGATGTCGAGACCACTTGGCAGGCGTTGAACGATCCGGAAGTGCTGCGCGCGTGCATCCCCGGCTGCGAATCGATCGAGCGCGTCTCCGACGGCGAATACAAGGTGGCGATGACCGCGCGAGTCGGCCCGGTCAGCGCCAGGTTCACGGGCAGGCTGCTGCTGGCCGACGTCGTCGCGCCGACGTCGTACACGATGAAATTCGAAGGGCAGGGTGGCGCGGCGGGATTCGCCAACGGCAGCGCCAAGGTCGCGCTGGTCGCGGCCGATAGCGGCACGCGCATCGACTACGCAGCGAGCGCGCAGGTCGGCGGCAAGCTGGCGCAGATCGGCTCGCGCCTGGTCGACGGCGCCGCGGCCAAAGTCGCCGACGATTTCTTCGCTCGCTTCGTCGAGCGCGTCGGCGGGCCCGTGGCGGCGGCCGCCGCCGCGCCTGCTGCCGAAAACACCGCGGCGTCGAGCGGCATCGGACTGCGCCTGGCGATCATCGCGCTGATCATCTTGGTGATCGCCGTCTACTGGTGGCTGCAGACGAGGTAGAATAGCGTCATCGGGAATTTCATGAAGACCCCGGAGCATGGATAGCGTCGATCTCGAAGTCCTCAAGCGCTCGGCCGAATGGCTGGCTGCCGGCAAACGCGTGCTGCTGGTCACCGTAGTGCGCACCTGGGGCTCGTCGCCTCGGCCGCCCGGCGCGCTGCTGGCGGTGCGCGAGGACGGGCAGGTCGTCGGCTCGGTCTCCGGCGGATGCATCGAAGACGACATCGTCGAGCGCTCGCGCCGCGAGGGCGCCTACGTGACCCGGCCGCAGGCGGTCACCTACGGCGTATCGGCCGCGGACGCGCGCAAGTTCGGGCTGCCGTGCGGCGGCACGATCCAGCTCGTGCTGGAGCCGCTCAGCCGCGCGAGCCGCATCGACGAGCTGCTGGCGATGGTCGGGGAAGGCCGACTCGTCGCCCGCGTGCTCGACCTGGACAGCGCTGCCGTACGCTTAAGCCCGGCGCGCGCGTCGGACGGTCTCGCGTTCGATGGGGCAACGCTCGTCACGGTGCACGGCCCGCGCTACCGGATGCTGATCATCGGCGCAGGCCAGCTGTCGAAATATCTGGCCCGGATCGCGGTCGGCCTCGATTACGCGGTCACCGTCTGCGACCCGCGCGACGAGTACAGCGAAGCCTGGGACATCGCCGGCGTCACGCTAGTGAAGTCGATGCCCGACGATACGGTCGTGGCGATGAAGCTCGACGAGCGCTGCGCAGTCGTCGCGCTGACCCACGACCCGAAGCTCGACGACCTGGCGCTGATGGAAGCGCTCAAGTCGCCGGCGTTCTACATCGGCGCGCTGGGCTCCCGCGCCAACAACACCAAGCGGCGGCGCCGGCTCGAGGAGTTCGACCTGATGTCCGAAGAAATCGCCAGGCTGCACGGGCCGATCGGCCTCTACATCGGCAGCCGCACGCCACCCGAGATCGCGATCTCGATTCTGGCCGAGATCACCGCGATCAAGAACGGCGTCTCGCTGTCCGACGTCGCCGACATCACGATCGCGAAGGAACGCCTCGGTCCGTCGATCGCCTGCCCGGTCTAGGCTGACATCGCCTGATGCAGAGGTTTTCCGGCCGATCCACGCCGTTGCGGCCGGCGCTCTTCCTGGTCGTTCTGCTCGCGGCGCTGCACGCCGGCGCAGCGCCGGCGCAGCAAGCCGGCGCCGCTCTCGCAGCGGCGAACCATGCAACGGCCGCCGTCGGCGTCGAGCCCTGGTCGAGCGACCGCTTCTACTTGCAGACCAGCCTGGTCAACATCCATTTCCACTACGATCCCGGGCACGTCAAGTATCCGAAGCTCCTCTACGGCGAATACCGGTTGTCCGACCGATGGCTCCTCGGCGCCGCGGCGTTCGACAATTCGTTCGGTCAGTCGACGCAAGCCCTGTTCGGCGGCTGGCGCTATCGCCCGTTTCCCGAGCAGCCGTTCTACATCAAGGTGCTGGGCGGTCTGGTGCACGGCTATCGAGGGCAGTATCGCGACAAGATACCGCTCAACCATTCCGGCGTGGCGCCGGCGATCATCCCCGCGTTCGGTTTCTGCTACGCGCGGTTCTGCACCGAGCTGATAGTCATCGGCGGCGCCGGAGTGGTGACCACGATCGGCGTGACGATCCCGTAGCCGGCTGCGCTACTGGCGGTCGATTTTCGGATCGAGCGCGTCGCGCAGGCCGTCGCCCAGCAGGTTGAACGCCAGCACCGTCAGGAAGATGGCCAGGCTGGGAAAGAGCGCCACGTGCGGCGCGGTGATCATGTCGGCGCGCGCCTCGTTCAGCATCGCGCCCCATTCCGGCGTCGGCGGTTGCGCTCCCATGCCGATGAACGACAGGCTGGCTGCGGTGATGATCGAGGTGCCGATCCGCAGCGAGAAATAGACGACCACGGCGGCGACCGTGCCCGGAAAGATGTGGCGCGCGATGATCGTGCGGTCCGGCGCGCCGAGGCTCCTGGCGGCTTCGATGAACGTCAGGTGCTTGAGCGACAGCGTGTTGCCGCGCACCAGGCGGGCGAACGTCGGCACGCTGAAAATCGACACGGCGATGATGACGTTGGCCATGCCGCCGCCAAGGATCGCGACGATGCCGATCGCGAGCAGGATGCCGGGAAAGGCGAACAGCACGTCGCAGATCCGCATGATGATGCGATCGGCCCAGCCTTCGTAGTATCCGGCGATCAGGCCGAGCGCGGTACCCACGAGCGCACCCACTGCGACCGATACGAATCCGGCGGTCAGCGAAATCCGCGTCCCCATCAGGATGCGGCTGAAGATGTCGCGCCCCAGCGGATCGACGCCGAACCAGTGCTTGAGCGACGGCAGCGCGTTCAAGCTGTCGTAGTCGAAGTAGTTCTCGGCGTCGTACGGGACGATCCACGGCGCGGCGACGGCGACGACGACCAGCAGCAGCACGAAGCCGCCGGCGGCGACGGCGACGTGCTGCTTGCGAAACTTGCGCCAGAACTCGCTCCACGGCGTGCGCACCGCGTCGCGCTCGAGGCCGGCCGCGGCGACGGTCGTCATCGGTAGCGGATCGCCGGGTTGATCACGGCGTAGGCAATGTCGACGATCAGGTTGATCAGGATGAACTCCAGCGAGAAGAGCAGGATCTCCGCCTGGATCACGGGGTAGTCGCGCATGTCGACCGCGTCGACCAGCAGCCGACCCATGCCCGGCCAGTTGAACACCACTTCGACCACGATCGAGCCGCCGAGCAGGAACCCGAACTGCAGGCCCATCATCGTGACGACCGGGATCAGCGCGTTGCGCAGTGCGTGCTTGACGATCACCGTCGGCTCGCTCAGGCCCTTGGCCCGCGCCGTGCGCACGTAGTCTTCCTGCAGGATGTCGACGAACGACGAGCGGGTGAAGCGCGCCATGATCGCGGCGACCGCGGCGCCGAGCGTCAGCGACGGCAGGATGTAGTGCCGCCAGGTGTCGGCGCCGACCGTAGGCAGCCAGTTCAAGTCGACGGCGAAGATCTGCATCAGGAGCATGCCGAGCGCGAAGGCCGGGAACGAAATGCCCGACACGGCCAGCGCCATGCCGATCCGGTCCGGCCAGCGGTTGCGCCAGACGGCCGACACCGTGCCGATGGCCATGCCGAACAGCACCGACCAGGACATCGCCGCGATCGTCAGCCAGAACGTCGGCATGAAGCGCTCGCCGATCTCGACGCCGACCGGGCGCCGGGTGGTGAGCGATCGCCCGAAGTCGCCGCGCAGCACGCCGGAGACGAAGCGCAAGAACTGCTGCGGCAGCGGCTTGTCGAGTCCCAGGTCCTGGCGCACCAGTTCGACCGTTTCCGGCGTCGCGTCGGGGCCGGCGGCGAGCCGGGCCGGATCGCCGGGCAGCAGATGCACGAAAAAGAACGCCAGCGCACCGACCAGAAGCAAGGTCGGAATCAGGCCGAGCAGCCGCTTGACGATGTACTGCAGCATCGATTCGCGACGACGGTCGAGCGACCAGGACTAGGGCGGCGCGAAACTCGTCGCGCCGCCGTCGATCAGGGTTTCAGGTCGATATCGGTGAAATTGAACGAGGCGTCGGGCATCACGTAGACGCCGGTCAGCTTCCTGTTGTGCGCCGACAGCAGCTTCTCGACCACCAGCGGCGCCCATGGTGCATCGTTCCAGATCGTCTGCTGCGCGTCGCGGTAGAGCTTCGCCTTCTCGGCGTGGTCGCTGGTGGCGAGCGCGGCCTTGATGTCGCCGTCGACCTTGTCGTTCTTGTAGTACGCGGTGTTGAACAGCTTCGGCGGCCACGACTCCGAGTCGAGCAGGGGCCGCAGCGCCCAGTCGGCCTCTCCGGTCGACGCCGACCAGCCGACGTAGTAGAGGCGTACCGGCGCCGTAGCGGGGTCGGGCCAGCTTTCGACCTTCTGCACCCGCTGCCCGGCCTCGAGCATGGTGATCTTCGCCTTGATGCCGATCTGGGCCAGTTGCTGCTGCAGGAACTGCGACACCTTCTGCGCGATCGTGTGGTTGTACGCCGACCACAGCTCGGTCTCGAACCCGTTCGGGTAGCCGGCCTCGGCCATCAGCTTCTTCGCCTTGGCCACGTCGTACGGCCAGGGGCCGAGCTTGACGCTGAACTCGACGCCCGGCGGCACGACGCCTTCGGCCGGCGTCGCGTAGCCGTTGAACGCGACCTTGGCCAGCGCGGCCTTGTTGATCGCGTAGTTGATCGCCTCGCGCACTTTCGGGTTGTCGAACGGCTTCTGGGTGACGTTCATCGACAGGTAGCGCAGCACGATCGACGGCGCGGCTACCACCTCGAGCTGCGGCTTGGCGCGCAGCACCTGATCGAGCTCGTACGGCACCGGGAAGGTGAACTGCGCTTCCCCGGTCTGCATCACCGCGGCCCGCGAGTTGCTGTCGATCACCGGTTTCCAGGTGATCGTGTCGACCTTCGGGTAACCCTTGCGCCAGTAGCCGTCGAACCTGGCGACCTTGAGAAAATCGGTCCGGTTCCATTCGACGAACTTGAATGGCCCGGTGCCGACCGGGTGCGAGGCGATGTCCTTGCCGTACTTGGCGAGCGCGGTGGGGCTGATCATCACGCCCGACGGGTGCGCCAGGTTGTTGATGAATGCCGAGAACGCCGTCTTGAGCGTGATGCGGGCGGTGTAGTCGTCGACCACCTCGGTCTTGGCGATGTTGTTGTACAGGCCGTAGCGCTTGAGCTTGTTGTCGGGATTGGTCACGCGGTCGAAGTTGGCCTTGACCGCATCGGCCTTGAAGTCGGTCCCGTCGTGGAACTTGACGCCCTTGCGCAGCTTGACCGTGTAGACCAGGCCGTCCTTGCTCACGGTGTAGCTCTCGGCCAGCACCGGGATCATCTTCATGTCCTTGTCGAAGCCGTACAGACCCTCGTAGAACGATTTGGCCATCGCCTGCGACAGCGTGTCGTTGGCGTCGTACGGGTCGGTGGTGGTGAAGGTCGACGCCACCGCGAACACCACGTCCTTGGTGGCGAGCGCCGGTCCGGCGGCGAGCATTCCCAGCGTCAGAGCGGCGGCGAGCAGGCGTGATTTCATGCGGATCCTCCGGTGGTGCGGTGGCGAGCGAGGGTCAGTAGGCGCCGGCGATCTTATGCCGGGCGACGAAATGTCCGGGTGCGACCTCGACCAGCGGTGCGACGACCGGTTCGTCGCCGACGGCGCGGATCGGGCTCGCGATCTCCTGCGATGATAGCTCGGTTTGGCGCCGCCGTCGCGCCGGGTCCGCGACCGGCACGCTGTCCAGCAGCCTGCGCGTGTACGGGTGCCTCGGATCCTCGAACACCGCGCGCCGCGGGCCGATCTCGACGATCTGGCCCAGGTACATGACCGCGACCCGGTGGCTGATCCGTTCGACGACCGCCATGTCGTGCGAGATGAACAGGTACGACAGGCCGAGCTCGGCCTGCAGATCGAGCATCAGGTTGACGATCTGGGCGCGGATCGACACGTCGAGCGCCGACACCGCCTCGTCGGCGACGATGATCCGGGGCTCGAGCGCCAGCGCGCGGGCGAGCGCGATGCGCTGCCGCTGGCCGCCGGAGAATTCGTGCGGATAGCGCTGCGCGTGATCGCGCGAAAGACCGACCTGCTCGAGCAGCGCGGCGACGCGCTCATCGGCGGACCGGCCGGAGGCGACCCCGTGCAGATAGAGCGGCTCGGCGACCGAAAAGCCGACGGTGAGCCGCGGGTCGAGCGAGGCGAACGGATCCTGGAACACCATCTGGATGTCGCGCCGCAGCGGGCGGAACTGCTCGGACGACAGCCCGACGATGTCGCGTCCCTCGAGCTCGATGCTGCCGCTGTCGATGTCGACCAGCCGCAGCAGCGAGCGGCCGGTGGTCGACTTGCCGCAGCCGGATTCACCGACCAGGCCGAGCGTCTCGCCCGGGTAGAGGTCGAAGCTGACCTGCTCGACCGCGTGCACGCGTCGGCGCACGCGGCCGAGGAGTCCGCCGCGCACGGCAAAGCGAGTCCTCAGGTTGCGAACCTTGAGCAGCGGGACGCCGCGGCGCGCGGGCGCGACGGTTCCCGGCGGAGCGGGTCGGGCGAATGGTTCCCGCCGCATCAACGGAAAGCGGGCCGGCAGATCGGTGCCGCGCATCGCCCCCAGCGCCGGTACCGCGGCCAGCAGCGTCTGCGTGTACGGATGCTGCGGCGAATGGAATATCCGCGTCGCCGCTCCGTCCTCGACCTTCTCGCCGCCGAGCATGACGACGACCCGGTCGGCGACCTCGGCCACCACGCCCATGTCGTGGGTGATGAACAGCACCGCCATTTGCATGTCCTGCTGCAGCATGCGGATCAACTGCAGGATCTGCGCCTGGATGGTCACGTCGAGCGCGGTGGTCGGCTCGTCGGCGATCAACAGGCGCGGCCGGCACGACAGCGCCATCGCGATCATCACCCGCTGCCGCATGCCCCCGGAAAGCTGGTGCGGATGGCGCTCGAGCACCGCGGCGGCGTCGGGTATGCGGACCTGCTCCAGCATCGCCAGCGCCTCGCGGCGCGCGGCCTGGCGGTCGCGCTCCTGGTGCAGGCGGATCGACTCGGCGATCTGCTCGCCGACGGTGAACACCGGGTTGAGCGAGGTCATCGGCTCCTGGAAGATCATCGCGATCTCGGCGCCGCGGATCGAGCGCATCGTCTCGGGTGAAGCCTGGGCCAGGTCGATCCGGTTCCCGTCGGCGCGCGTCCACTCGAGCCGGCCGGCGACGATGCGCCCGCCGCCGTGCTCGACCAGCCGCATCAGCGACAGCGCGGTCACCGATTTGCCGGATCCTGATTCGCCGACGATCGCCACCGTTTCGCCGCGACCGATAGCGAACGACAAGTCGCTTACTGCGTGCACGACCCGCTCGGACGATCGGAACTCGACCGACAGGCCGGCCACCGTCAGCGCGGCGGGAGCGCCGGCCGGCGAGCTCATGGTTGCAGGGACGTGCTCATCGCCGCCGCGCGCAACTGGTCGATCGTCGCGTTCATCGTGATTGCCTGCGGATCGATCTTGAGGTGCAGCAGCGACGGACCGTCGTGGCCTAGCGCACGCTCGAATGCCGGCGCGAACTCGGCGGTGCCGGCGACGGTCTCCGCTTTCGCGCCGTAGGCCCGCGCCAGCGCCGCGAAATCCGGATTGGCGAGGTCGGTGCCGTAGACCCGCCCCGGGTACTGCTTCTCCTGATGCATGCGGATCGTGCCGTACATGCCGTTGTCGATGACGACGAAGACGATGGCGAGCCGGTACTGCGCCGCGGTCGCGAGCTCCTGGCCGTTCATCAGAAAGCATCCGTCGCCGTTCCACGAGACGACGGTGCGCCCGGGGTGCACCACCTTGGCGGCGATCGCCGCCGGGACGCCGTAGCCCATCGAGCCGCTGTACGGAGCGAGCTGGCTGCGATAGCGACGGTAGCGGTAGAGGCGGTGCATCCAGGTCGCGTAGTTGCCGGCGCCGCCGGTGACGATCGCGTCGGCCGGCAGCCGCTCGCGCATCGAGGCGACGACCTGCCAGAGGTCGAGCGGACCCGGCATCGGTCGCGGCGTCTGCCAGGCGAGATACTCGGCGTGCGCGGTGCCCGCGCTGCCACTCCACGACGGCCTGGCGATCGGCGGCAACGCAGCCAGCGCCGCCCAGAATGCCGGCAGCGAAGCCGCGATCGCCATCGCCGGCTGGTAGACCTTGCCGACCTCGTCGGCGCCCGGGTGCACGTGAATCAGCGTCTGCACCGGGTCCGGCACGGCGAGCAGCGAGTAGCCGCCGGTGACCATCTCGCCCAGCCGCTCGCCGACGACCAGCAGGACGTCGGCCTCGCGCACCCGCGCCGCGAGCTTGGGATTCGGCCCGATTCCCAGGTCGCCGGCATAGTTGACGCTGTCGTTGTCGATCAGGTCTTGATTGCGAAACGCGCAGGCGGCCGGCAGGTCGTTGGCCGCGGCGAATCGCGCCAGGTCGGCGCAGGCCGATGCGCTCCAGCCGCTGCCGCCGACGACCAGCATCGGCGCGCGCGCCTGCTCGAGCCGCGAGCGCAAAGCGGCGACATCGGCCGCCGACGGGTGGAGCTGCGTCGGCGCGATGCGCGCCGCGTCGTCGACGGTCGCGGTCGCGCTCAGCATGTCCTCGGGGAGCGCCAGCACCACCGGTCCCGGGCGGCCCGACTGGGCGACGCGAAACGCGCGCGCGACGTACTCGGGAATCCTGTCGGCGCGATCGATCTGCGCCGCCCATTTGACGCTGCTGCCGTACATGCGGCGATAGTCGATTTCCTGGAAAGCCTCGCGGTCGGCGAAGTCGCCGCCCACCTGGCCGACGAAGACGATCATCGGCGACGAGTCCTGCGCCGCGGTGTGGATGCCGATCGCGGCGTTCGATGCGCCGGGACCTCGGGTGACCAGCGCGATTCCCGGCCGCCCGGTGAGCTTGCCGTAGGCCTCGGCCATGTACGACGCGCCGCCCTCGTGCCGGCAGACGACCAGTCGCAACCGGTCGCGGACGTCGTACAAGGCATCGAGCACCGGCAGATAGCTCTCGCCGGGCACGCAGAACGCGGCGTCGACGCCCTGGGCGAGAAGATTGGCGACCAGGATACTGCCGCCGGTTCGGGGCGCGCTCATGCGGCCGCCATTGTACCGGCTCGCTGCTGGTCGAACTGGCCGGAGAACGCGCCGCGCCTCCGGGCTCTATAATCACGCGGTCGCCGGGCCTCCCGGGGAGAGGAAAGCGATTGGCGTAAATGGATATCGCTGCGACGCTCCACGACGCGCTGCTCTTCGCCGCGGTCGGCATCCTGATGGCGCTCATCACCGTGCGCTGGAGGCCCGAGTCGCGCGCCGGCCTGATCCCGATGGCGATCCTGCTTATTTTCGGGGTCGCCGGCATCGCCGCGCTGGTGCGCTTCGGCAGCGCTCTCGAAGGCACGCACGCGGGCACCATCGCGCGCGAGGCGCTGCTCGCGCTGGCCGCGATCGGCTTCGTCCGCATCCTGCTCGCCTTCGTGTTCCAGGGACTCCTGTCGCGGATGGCGCTGCCGCGCATCCTGGGCGACGTCGCGTTCGCGCTGACCATGATCGTCTACGCGATCGTCCGCATGGACGCGCTGGGGGTGAACCTGGTCGGCATGGTCACGACGACGACTATCGTCGGCGGCGGCATCGCGCTGTCGCTGCGCGAGACGCTGGCCAACCTGTGGGGAGGCCTGGCGCTGCAGCTCGACAACACCTATCGCATCGGCGATTGGCTGCGGGTCGAAGGCGCGATGGGCCAGGTGGTCGGCATCCGCTGGCGGTACACCTCGCTCGCGACCAACAACGGCGAGACGCTGATCATTCCCAATTCGCTGCTGGTCAGGAACCGCATGAACGTGCTGGCCCGCCGCGGCGATCTGCGCATCCCCTTGCGCCGGCCGGTCGAGATCAGCGTCGGCTACGAATGGCCGCCGAGCCGCGTGATCGAGGTCATCGATTCGGCGCTCGCCCGCGCCGACATGCCCAACGTCGCCCGGGCGCCCGCGCCGTCGTGCATCTGCGCCGCCTTCGAGGCGAGCGCGATCAAGTACGTCGTCCGCTATTGGCTCACCGACCTGACGCAGGACGAATACACCGATTCGGTCGTCCGCCTGCACGCGCTGGCCGCGCTTTCGCGCGAAGGCATGGAGGTGCCGATCACGAGGATCGAGAACTTCTGGAGCGCGACAGCCGACGTTCGCACGCAGGAGGCGGCGCGCGAGCGCGACGCGCGCGTCGCGCTGCTCGGCACGATCGAGTTGTTCCGGCCGCTGACCGAGCCCGAGCATCGCGCGCTGTCGGCCGAGTTGAAGCCGGCGCCGTTCGTCGCCGGCGACGTGGTGACGGCAGAAGGCGAGCCCGCCGAGTCGCTCTACATGCTGGCGCGCGGACGGGTCGGCATCTTCCGCAATGCGGCGCCGGGCAGCGAGCCGGCGCGACAGCGGCTGGCCACGCTGACGGCGCCGTCGTACTTCGGCGAAATGGGCCTGCTGACCGGCCAGGCGCGCACCGCCACGGTGATCGCCGAAGGCGAGGTGCTGTGCTACCGGCTGGACAAGCCCGGTTTCGAGGCGATCCTGAAAGCACGTCCGGAGCTCGCCGAGGGGCTGTCGCAGACGCTCGCCGCCCGCCAGGCTGCCAACGATGCCACGCTGGCCTCGCTCTCGGCCGAGGCGCGGGCGCGCGCCACCGGTTCGCGCGCGTCGGATCTGGTGCAGAAGATCCGGCAGTTCTTCGGAATCTAGAACGGTCGACGCTGATCGCGGCGGGGGTCGCGGCGGCTCAGGCGGCGAGCTCTTCGCGCCTGAGCAGGAAAACGCTGTCGTCGGCGCCCTGCGTCGCGAGCCAGGTGAACGGCAGGCGCGGGAAAGCCTTTTCGGTCGCGCTGCGGTTGTGGCCGACCTCGGTCACCAACAGACCGCCGGCGGCGAGGAACTGCGGCGCCTTGGCCAGCACGACGCGCACCGCATCGAGGCCGTCGTCGCCGCCGGCCAGCGCCAGCACGGGCTCGTGACGATACTCGGGCGGCAACTCCTCCATCGCCATCGCCGTGACGTACGGGGGATTGCAGATGATCAGGTCGTAGGTCTTCTCGGTCAGGTTCGACAACAGGTCCGAGCGGATCAGGTTGATGCGATCCTGCAGCCCGTGCTCGGCGACGTTGCGCTGGGCGACGGTCAGCGCGTCGGGCGAGATGTCGGTCGCGTCGATGTCGGCGTTGGGGTAGTGATGGGCGAGCAGGATCGCGAGGCATCCGGACCCGGTGCACAGGTCGAGCGCGCTTTGCACCGCGCCCGCATCGGGCAGCCAGGGGCCGAGGCCGTCGGGCAGCAGGTCGGCGATGTACGAGCGCGGGATGATGACGCGCTCGTCGACGAAAAAGCGGAAGCCGCCGAGCCACGCCTCGTGGGTCAGGTACGCCGCCGGGATGCGCTCGTCGACCCGCCGCTCGATCACGCGGGCGAGCTCGGCGCGCTCTTCCTGCGTCACGCGCCCGGGGAGGAAGGTATCGACCCGGTCGAGCGGCAGCGACAGCGTGTGCAGCACCAGGTAGACCGCTTCGTCGTAGGCGTCGGCCAGCCCGTGTCCGAAGGACACGCCGGCCGCATTGAAGCGCGACACCGCGTAGCGCACCCAGTCGCGAACCGTTTCCAGGTCCTGTGTCAGCGTGCTCATCGCCAGCCGGCGCTGTTAGGGAACCTCTGAACAAGTCCCGCGTGGCCGCGACGGTGGCTTGCCGGGATCCCCCCGCCGTAGCGTCGCGCCTCGGAACGTGCGCAGCGAAGGCGGGGGCCGCCTGCTGCGCGGTCGCATCCCCGCGCCAGGATCGCGCGGGGCCCCTGCTCCGCGCTCCGCAGGCGTGGCCCGAAGC
>DATEFZ010000123.1:0-4140 GCA_035280325.1 Casimicrobiaceae bacterium | reverse complement strand
TCTTTCAGCTGCAGAATTTCCCCGCGGACGTCGACCGTAATCTTGCGCGACAGGTCGCCGTTGGCGACCGCGATCGTCACTTCCGAGATGTTGCGCACCTGACCGGTCAGGTTGCTCGCCATCGAGTTGACGCTGTCGGTCAGGTCTTTCCATGTGCCGCCAACGCCTTTCACGTCTGCCTGACCGCCCAGCCTGCCATCGGTGCCGACCTCGCGGGCCACGCGGGTGACCTCGGAAGCGAAGCTCGAGAGCTGGTCGACCATGGTATTGATCGTGTTCTTGAGCTCGAGGATCTCGCCCTTGACGTCGACGGTGATCTTCTTCGACAGGTCGCCGCCGGCCACCGCGGTGGTCACGTCGGCGATGTTGCGCACCTGCGCGGTCAGGTTGGAAGCCATCGAGTTGACGCTCTCGGTCAGGTCCTTCCAGGTGCCTGCCACGCCCTTCAGCTTGGCCTGGCCGCCGAGCTTGCCTTCGGTGCCGACCTCGCGGGCGACCCGCGTCACCTCGGCCGCGAACGAGCCGAGCTGATCGACCATCTTGTTGACCGTCCTGGCGGTGCGCAGGAACTCGCCCTGCAGCGGCTCGCCGTCGACCTCGAGCGCCATCGTCTGCGCCAGGTCGCCCTGCGCGACCGCGCCGATCACTCGCGCCGTCTCGCTGGTCGGATGCACCAGATCGTCGATCAGCATGTTCACGGCGCTGATCGAATCGCGCCAGAAGCCGGTGACGTCGCCCAGCGTCCCGCGCTTGCCGAGCTTGCCCTCCTTGCCGACGACGCGAGACAGCCGCTCGAGCTCGCTGGCCATACGCTCGTTGCGCTCGACGACGTCGTTGAACACGTCGGCGACCCGACCCGAGACGCCGACCCAGTTTTCCGGCAACCGGACCCCGGCGTCGCCGCGCCGCAGCGCGTTCAGCGCGCCGAGGATGACGGTCATCTCGTCCATCGGGACGATCGGGCGTTCGAGTACCTTCATGGCGGATCTCCGGATGCGGGACTTGGCGATCGGCGACGCTGGCCGGCGCGCGGTCGATCGCCATTATGCACAACTCGTGCCGGCGCGACGCGCTGTAGCAAGCCAATGGTCGCGGCAGCGCGCGGACAGATCATGAGGGCGGCGAGGTGCTTGTAAAACTTACAAGATCGACGCGCAGATTCCCGAGCGCACGGCCCGAGAGCTACAATCATCGACGGCGCAAAAGTCGTCGCGACCAAGGACAAGCCGACTGCGCTCGCCATGCCGGCGTTCGGCTGGAAGCTCACCAACCAGGAGATCGCCGATCTGATGACCTACATTCGCACCGCCTGGGCAACCATGCCTCGGCGGTCGACGCCGACGCGGTCGCCGATGTGCGCAAGCAGGCCCAGCGCTCGGCGGCGTGCTGGGCCCTGGTCGGCTTTAGGGCTTTAGACGAGTTCGCACGCTAGCGCGGAGGGCTTGCCGGACCGGCGCAACAACCGGTTTGCTCGAGCCTAGATCCTCGGTGGCGCTCCGCTCTGCGTCAGGATGCAGGTCAAACGCCTTGGCGCTTCGCTTGGCGCGACGAACGCCGGCGGCAGCGAAGCGTGGGAGATCGGGATGAGCGAGGCAGAGACGACCGGCGCAGCGCGATCGCTCGATCGGTCCGATCCCACTCGCTCGATCGTCTATGCGCTCGGCGCCAACATCATCATCGCAATCGTCAAGTTTGCCGGCGCGTTTTTCAGCGGCTCCGGCGCGCTGCTGGCGGAAGCCCTGCATTCACTGGGCGACACCGGCAACGAGGCATTGTTGCTGTGGGGACGCCGCCAGGCGAAGGTGCCGGCGTCGCCCGATCATCCGCTCGGCCACGGCCGCGCGACGTATTTCTGGTCATTCATCGTGGCGATGCTGCTGTTCAGTATCGGCGGCATCGCCTCGATCTACGAGGGCATGCATAAGCTGCAGTCGCAGGCGGCGGTGGAGGCGCCGTGGGTCGCGGTGGCGATCCTCGCCATCTCGGCCGTGGCGGAAGGCGTCTCGCAAATCATTGCGTTGAAGCAGATCGACCGGCTCCGCGGCCGACAAAGTCTGTGGCAATGGTTCCGCGAGTCGCGAAGAAGCGAGCTGCTGGTCGTGTTCGCCGAGAATGCGGCGGCGCTGGTGGGCCTCGCGCTCGCGCTGGCCGCGGTGCTCGCGACGATGGCGACCGGCGACGAGCGTTACGACGCGGTGGGCAGCATCGCGGTCGGCGCGCTGCTGGTCGTCGTGGCCTTGACGCTGGGCGCCGAGATCAAGAGCCTGCTGATCGGCGAAAGCGCGTCGCCCTCGACGCGGCGGGCGCTGCTGGACTTCCTCGAGCACCGAAACGAGATCGTGCGTGTCCGGACCATGATCACTCAGCAGCAGGGCGAGGCGATCATGCTCGCGGTCAAGGCCGAGATGCGGCCAGCCGCGACGTCAGGCGAGCTGGTGGCGGCGATCGCCCGCTGCGAAACAGCGCTGCTGGCGTCGTTTCCGCAGGTAAAGTGGGTATTTTTCGAACCCGTGCCCGGCGCCGGCCGGCGCCGCAGCTGAAGCAACGATGGCGCAGGTCTTCCAGCCGCGCCTGGTTCTCGCGCTCAAGCTCGGCGCGCTGGCGGTGCTGCTGCTGGTCTTCGTCCTGCTGCTCGGGTGGCGGATCAGCATCGCGCCGCACCCCGCCGTGGGCACGCCGGTCGAGCAGGTGGTGCCGTTCAGTCACAAGCACCACGTCGGCGACGTGGGGCTCGATTGCCGCTACTGCCACACGTCGGTGGAAACGTCGGCGTTCGCCGGCCTGCCGCCGACCCACACCTGCATGACCTGCCATTCGCAGCTGTTCACCGATTCGCCGATGCTCGCGCCGGTGATCGAGAGCTTCGAGACCGGCCGGTCGCTGCCGTGGCGGCGCGTGCACGACCTGCCGGACTTCGTCTATTTCAATCACAGCATCCACATCGCCAAGGGCGTGGGCTGCGCGACCTGTCACGGTCCGGTCGACCGCATGCCGCTGACCTGGCGCACGGCGCCGCTCGAGATGCAGTGGTGCCTGGATTGCCACCGCGCGCCGCAGAAGTACCTGCGGCCGCACGACAAGGTGTTCGACATGGACTGGCGGCCGGCCGGCGATCAGATCGCGCTCGGCAAAGCGCTGGTTGCCGCCAATCACATCCACGTCGACAGCCTGACCGACTGCTCGATCTGCCACCGCTGACGCGGCAACGACGATGAAATTCTCCGACCCGCAAGACCGTGCCCGCCTCTGGCGCAGCCTCGACGAAGCGGCCGATATTCAAGCCTTCGGCGAATACCTGCGGCGCGAGTTTCCGCGCCTCGCCGACCGCTTCGATTTCGATCGTCGCGAGTTCCTGAAGGTGATGGCGGCCTCGGTGTCGCTCGCCGGTCTGGGCGCATGCAGCCGCGAGCCGCAGGAGCGGATCCTGCCCTACGTCAAGGCGCCGCAGCCGGCGGTCGCCGGACAGCCCAGGTATTTCGCGACCGCGGTGACGCTGGGCGGGTTCGCCACGGGAGTGCTGGTCGAAAGCAACATGGGCCGGCCGACCAAGATCGAGGGCAATCCGTCGCATCCGGCGAGCCTGGGAGCGACCGACGTCTTCGCCCAGGCGGCAGTCCTCGATCTGTGGGACCCTGACCGCTCGCGCACCGTGATTCATGACGGCCAGCCGAGCACCTGGGAGGCTTTTCTCGCCGCCATGCAGGATGCGCGGCTCGCGCTCGCGAAAACGCGAGGCCAGGGCTTGCGCGTGCTGACCGAGACGGTGACCTCGCCGACGCTGGCGGCGCAGCTCGCCACGCTGATCGCGCGCTATCCCGCGGCGCGATGGCATCAGTACGAGCCGATCAACCGCGACAACGTTCACGACGGTGCGCGGATGGCGTTCGGCGAGGTCGTCGATGCGCGCTACCGGTTGGACAAGTCCGACGTCGTCGTGAGCCTGGACGCCGACTTTCTCGGTTCCGGTCCGGGCGGCGTGCGTCTCGCCCGCGACTTCATGCAGCGGCGGGCGAGCGCGGAGCATCCTTCCGCCGGCAATCGGCTGTACGCGATCGTGAGCTGCCCGACGTCGACCAGCGCGGTGGCCGATCATCGGCTCGCGCTCCGCCCCAGCGCTGTCGGCGGCGCCGCGGCCGCGAT
>DATEFZ010000122.1:0-8761 GCA_035280325.1 Casimicrobiaceae bacterium | reverse complement strand
CGCGTGTTCTTCTCGGTCGCCCACGATCCGACCGAGCTCAATCGCCAGGGGCCCGACGTCGGCACGCAATACCGCTCGGCGATCTTCTACGCCGATCCGGAGCAGCAGAAGATCGCGCAGGCGTACATCGACCAGCTGCAGAAGGCGAACGTCTATTCGCGCCCGATCGTGACCCAGGTGATGCCGCTCAGCGCGTTCTACCCGGCGGAGGACTATCACCAGAACTACCTGGCCCGGCACCCGGAGAGCATGTACATCGTGATCAACGACCTGCCGAAGCTAGCCCACCTGAAGCACGAGTTTCCGCAGCTCTACGTCAGCCGCTGAGCTGGACGGGCGGTTCACGGCAGGCGCTAAAGCAGGCTGCCGATGATGTTGATGCTCATCGCCAGGATCGTGATGTTGAAGATGAACGACAGCACGCCGTGGATCAGCGTGATCCGGCGCATGTGCCGCGCCATGACCGCCACGTCGGAAACCTGGCAGGTCATCCCGATGACGAACGCGTAGTAGGCGAAGTCGAGGTAGTCCGGCTCCCCCTCGTCCGGAAACTTGAGCCCGCGACGGTGCTGCCTGGCGTTGTTCGGCCGCGAGTAGTACAGCCGCGCGTAGTGGAACGCGAACAGCGTGTGGATCAGCACCCATGACATGAAAAGCGCGGCAACGGTGAGCGTCAGGTAGCCGGCGCGCGGCCAGAACGCGAGCGCCTTGAGATCGCCGGCGAGAAAGCCGATCGCCACGAAGCTCGCGCTGGCCGCGGTCAGAACGAGCAGAAAGATGACGAATCCGTTCTGGTCGTGCATTTGCGCCCGCACCCGGGTCATGTCGTCGTCGGCGCGCGCGACGACCAGCCCCGCCAGGCCAAGATAGACCAGAGCGCCGACGTCCCAGCCCAGCAGCAGCCGGGTCGCGGCATTGAGCCAAGGGACCAAGGCCAGGTAGGCGACCAGCGCAGCCGCCAGAACGATCGCCAGCCGACGGGGCGCCGTCAGGCGCAGGATCCACGGCAGCTTGATCTTCGGCAGATTCGGCATGACATGCTCGGCCATCGGGGCGCGTCCGGACCAAAAACGCGGAGAGCTTAGCCGATTTTGCCGACGCCGCGGCGACTGGTCGTCCAGCCGAGGAATCGCTAGAGGATCGTTCTCCTGCCAGCCTCCGACTCGGTGCCGACGGCAACGATGGCCGGCGACCGCATGCGGGGTAGCCGGCGCGCCAGCACGCGATAGACGTCGAGATCGAACGCGGGTCGCGGCGGTTCGGAAATCAGCTCCTCGAGATCGCCCTCGTCGTGCGCCGTGCCCAGCCAGCACCAGTCGCGGAACAGGTGCACGTCGGTGCGCTCGCGCAGGAGGCTCGTTTCGCGCACGGCGACCGGGCCCGGGTACGGCCATGGCCTCAAAGCGTGCGGCTCGAGCGCCATCCGCAGCCTGGCGTGATGCTCGGCCGGCGTCTCGGCGCCGACGCACCGACCGGCGCAGCGATCGATCTGGCGCGCGAAGCATGGTCCGCTGCGCCGCTCCAGCCCGAGCGCGGTCCAGCAAAGCGCATGACGCGCGGCAGCCGCGCGCAGCGCTTCGCGCGCGCCGCGACGCGAGGCGAAAGGACCGTACAGGTTGTCGAGCGCGGCAGGATCGACGGCATCGGAGGGGACGTAGTCGGGCGGCGCCGGCTCGGCCGCAACGCGCAGCGCGACCATCTCGTTGCGCCGTCGCAGTCGCTGGTTGTAGGCGGGCAGCAGCGCCTTGACCAGCTGCGCTTCGCGCAGCAGCGCGCCGAGCTCGCCGGCGGTTTCCTCGACTTCGATCCGGGTGATCTCGGACGACAGTCGAAGGTCGTTGGCGCTGCGGTAGTCGGCCGAGAAGTGCGCCGTCACGCGGTCGCGCAGGTTGACGCTCTTGCCGATGTACAGCGGCAGCGGATTCAGGCCGTAGAAGCGATAGACACCGGGCGCCTCGGGAATCCGCTCCAGCGCGTCGGCGGCGAGCTGCGGCGGCAGGCTCGGCGTCCTGAGCATGCGCGCGACGATCGCATCGACGACGTCCGGCGCCCACTCCCGGTAGAGCGCGCGAAGAAAGGCGAGCAGGACGCGGGCATCGCCGAGCGCGCGATGGCGATCGGCGGCCGGCAGGCCATGACGATCGATCAGCGCGTCCAGGTTGTGCCTGCCGGCGCCGGGGTAGAGCCGTCGCGACAGCTTCACCGTGCAGACGACCCGGGCGCTGAACGCGCGTCCGAGCCGGCCGAACTCGCGCTTCAGGAACCCGTAGTCGAAGCGGGCGTTGTGCGCGACGAACACGCATCCGGCCAGCCACCCGGCGATGTCGTCGGCGATCCGGCCGAACGCGGGCGCCGCGGCGACCATCGCATTGGTGATACCGGTCAGCGCCTGAACGCCGGGCGGGATGCTTCGCTCCGGGTCGACCAGCGTCGACCATTCGCTGACCCGGTCGCCGTCGTCGACGCGTACGATGCCGACCTCGGTCACGCGGTCGGCGCCCGGGGAGGTGCCGGTGGTCTCGAGATCGACGAACGCGACGGACGGGGCGAACACAGAAAGGGCGGGCTTGACAAATCGAACGTTCGTTCGCTAGTCTACACCCGATGTCGAACGATCGTTCCTACCTGGCCACGCTGCAGGACTACTACACGCGGCACCACGCGTTTCCGTCGTATTCGTCGATCGGCGGACTCTTGGGGCTGCGCTCCAAGTCGTCGGTCGCGGCGCTGGTGGCTCGCCTGAAGCTCCGCGGCTTGATCGAATCGACGCCCGATCGCCGGCTGGCGCCGACGCGACGATTCTTCGAGCGGCCGCTGGCCGAGTCGCCGGTGCAGGCCGGGCTGCCGAGTCCGGTCGACGATGCCGCCGGCGAGGCGCTGACCATCGACGACTACCTGATCGACCGCCCGTCGCAGACGGTGCTGGTGCGGGTCAAAGGCGACTCGATGATCGACGCCGGCATCTTCGACGGCGACCTGGTGGTGGTCGAGAAGCGCAATACGGCCCGGCGCGGCGAGATCGTGATCGCCATCGTCGACAGCCAGTTCACGCTGAAGCGGCTCGACCTCGAGCGCGGTCGGTTCATCCTGCGCCCGGAGAACAAGGCCTATCCGGTGATCCGCCCCGAGGGAACGCTGGAAATCTTCGGCGTGATGGTAGGGCTGGTGCGCAAGTACGCGTAGCGCCGCGCGGTCGGCTTACAGCCGCGGGGCCGAGCGGCGTCAGCGGCGGGCGTCGACCGGCGCCACCTCGACTAGCGCGTCGTAGAACGTCGCCGCGCGGCCCATGTCGGTCAGCGCCTGTCCGGTCACCATGTTGGCGTTGGTGCCGTCGGGCGAGAGCTTGCGCCACCAGATCGACGGCGCGACGACCACGCCCGGCCGCACGCGATCGGTCACCCGCGCCGTCACGACAAAAGCGCCGCGATCGTTGAACACCCGTACTCTCGCACCGTCCTCGATCGATCTTCGGGAGGCGTCGTCGGCATGGATATCGAGCCACGGCGTTTTTTCGGTTTCCAGAAATACCGGCAGTCCGCCGAAGGTCGAATTCAGCGCATTGCGCGCTGGCGGCGACAACAGCGCCAGCGGAAAACGGCTGGCCAGGGCAGGATTGCCGGCGGCGGATTCACGCGGCGGCGTGTACGTCGGCAGCGGATCGATTCCCTGCCGGCGCAGCGACTCCGAGTAGAACTCGCACTTGCCCGACGGCGTCGGGAAATTGCCTTCGGCAAAAGGCGCGAACGGCGACGGCACGTTGAGGCGCTGCCAGCCGCGCGCCTTGAGCGTCGACCAGTCGATGCCTCGGGCGCGGGGGTGGTCGGACCGGAAGGCGCTGGCCGCCATGCTCTCGTCGCTCTCGGCGAAGCACGGGTCGTCGAACCCCATGCGCGCCGCCAGCAGGCGGAACACCTCGGTGTTCGGCTTGGCCTCGCCCAGCGGCGCGATCGCCGGATTGTTGGCCAGCGCATAGAGGTGCCCGTACGACGAATGCACGTCGACGTGCTCGAGCTGCGTCGTCGCCGGCAGGACGATGTCGGCGTAGTCGGCGGTATCGGTGAGGAACACGTCGTGAACGACGCAAAACAGATCCTCGCGCGAGAAACCGGCGACGACCTTGCCCGACTCCGGCGCCACCGCCACCGGATTCGAGTTGTAGACGAACAGCGCCCGGATCGGCGGATCAGCGGCGCCGAGCAGCGCGTCGCCGATGGTCGACATGTTGATCGTGCGCGGCTGGTGCGACAGCAGGTCGGGCCGCTCGAGCGCCGCGCTGTCGATCGGGTACGTGCCGCTCGACGAGAGCAGCGCGCCGCCGGCCGGATGCCGCCAGGCGCCGACCAGCGCCGGCAAGCATGCCGCGGTGCGGATCGCCATCCCGCCGCCGGCGTGCCGCTGCATTCCGTAGTTGAGGCGGATCACCGCCGGCGCAATCGTGCCGTAGTCCCGCGCCAGGGCGACGATCCGCGCTTCCTCGAGGCCGGTGATCGCAGCCGCCCGCGCCGGCGGATAGTCGCGCACGCGCTCGGCGAGCGCATCGAAGCCCAGCGTATAACGTGCGATGTAGTCGTGGTCGAGCCGGTCCTCGGCGATCAGGACGTGCATCATGCCGAGCGCGAGCGCGGCGTCGGTGCCGGGCAGGAGCGCAAAGTGCTCGTGGCACTTCTCGGCCGTCAGGCTGCGGTAGGGATCGATCGCGACCAGCCTGGCGCCGCGGCGCTTGGCCTCCTGCACGCGGCTCCACAGGTGCAGGTTCGACACGACCGGGTTCGAGCCCCAGATCAGGATCAGCCGCGCGTTCTCGAACTGCTCGAGGTCGGTGCCGATCGACGCGCCGATCGTCGCGGCGTAGCCGGCCTTGCCTGCAGTCGCGCAGATCGTGCGATCGAGGAGCGACGCGCCGAGCTTGTGGAAGAATCGACGGTCCATCGAGCCGTACTGCAGGAGTCCCATCGTCCCGGCATAGCTGTACGGCAGGATCGCCTGCGGACCGTCGGCCGAGGCGGCGATCGCCTTGAAGCGCCCGGCGATGGTGTCGAGCGCCTGGTCCCAGCCGATGCGCTCGAAGCGGCCCTCGCCCTTGCTGCCGACGCGGCGCAGCGGATGCAGCACGCGATCCTGCGAATAGGTGCGCTCCAGATAGCGCGCGACCTTGGTGCACAGCACGCCGCGCGTAGTCGGATGGTCGGGGTCTCCTTCGACCTTGATCGCGCGCCCGTCGGCCACCGTCACGCGAAGCGCGCAGGTGTCGGGGCAATCGTGCGGACACGCGCCGCGCACCACGGTGTGCGTCGGCGTCTGCGCGGGATCGAGAGGCATGGCGCTATTGTAGCCCGTCGCCTATGGGCTTGGCCGCCGAGGCGCCCGCCGGGTATCGTGTGAGCCGGATGATCGCTCTCGACCGGACGATCGCGTTGCCCTCGGGCGCCGGCATGCCTGCGCTCGGGCTCGGCACCTGGCGCATGGGCGAACGGCGGGCGTTGCGCTCGCGCGAGGTCGCCGCGCTCGCGCTCGGCCTCGAGCTCGGCGTATCGATGATCGACACCGCGGAGATGTACGGCGACGGCGCGGCGGAGGAGATCGTCGGCGAAGCGATCGCCGGCCGGCGCGAGCGGGTATTCATCGTCAGCAAGGTCTACCCGCACAATGCGACCCGGCGCGGCACCATCGCGGCCTGCAAGCGCAGCCTGAAGCGCTTGCGCAGCGACTATCTCGATCTGTATCTGCTGCACTGGCGCGGCGACGTGCCGCTGGCCGAGACCATCGCCGGCATGCAGGCGCTGCGCAGCGAGGGCGCGATTCGCGCCTGGGGCGTGTCGAACTTCGGCCGCGCCGACCTGGAGGAGCTGCTGGCGCTTCCGGGAGGCGAGGCGTGCGCGGCCAATCAGGTGCTCTATCACCTGGGCGAGCGCGGAATCGAATGGGATCTGCTGCCGCTTTGCCGCAGGCGGCGCATCGCCGTCATGGCTTATTCGCCGCTCGATCAGGGCCGGCTGCTGGCATCGCGAGCGCTGAAGACGATCGCGCAACGCCTCGAGGCGACGCCGGCACAAGTCGCGATCGCGTGGCTGCTCGCGCAGCAAGGCGCGGCCGTCATACCGAAGGCCGCCAACGCAACGCATGTTCACGACAACGTGTCGGCGGCGAAATTGCATCTCGACGATGCCGCGCTCGCGGCGCTGGCGCGCGCGTTTCCGCCGCCGGCGCGCGCGACATCGTTGCGCATGCTTTAGCGCGGTTGTTTGCCGTCCGGCGGCACCCCGTCGGGCGCCGCGGCAGGCAGCAGGTCGCTTGTCGCGCGTTCGGACCCACGGCCCGAGCGTTGGCGCCTTCAGTTAAACAATCAATTGCTTGGCGTCTAATTCTGCGGTTCCACCGGAGCATGGCACGGATGTTGCGTAGGCGTGGCCATCGGGCCGCGAGGCCAAACCGGATCAGGAAGCAGGGAGCCAAACCGTGGAGTACACCTACTACGACTATCTCGATTTGCCGCCGGGCGCATCGACGGCGCGGATCGAAGCCGCCTACCGGACGATCAAGCAGCGTCTGGACGCGCACGCCGATGAGACCCTGGTGCGGCTGATTCACGAAGCGCACGCGCTATTGTCGAACCCCGAGCAGCGCCTGGTCTACGACGAAGAGCTCGAGCGCACGGCCGCCGAAGCCGATGCCGAGCTCAAGGCGATCCTCGACGAGGAAGCGAAAAAGCCGTCGCCGCGGCGCGTGCAGGAAGTTCCGGCGCCGCTGCTGACGGCGTTCAGGGCCTGGGCAGGCTGATCGCTTCGGCCGCCCGGATCATCCGACCGACCAGGGTTGCGAGGCGCATCGCCGCATACGCTGTCGCACAGAGTACCAGGTCACCGACCGGCGCACGCATGATAAGCGCCACATGCCGATGAACAAGAACAGGGAAGGAACAGCGTGGACAAATGCTTGAATTGCCAGTTCTACGACCGCAAGCCGGCCCGGACCACCGACGGCCGCTCGACGATGTGGGGCCAGTGCCGTCGGCATTCGCCGCAGCTCAACCCGCAGACCGCCAAGGCCTACGTGGTCGAAGGCGTCTGGCCGACGGTGCGCGACGACGATTGGTGCGGTGAATGGTCGGCGATGCCGGCAAGCGGGCAGCCGCGTGTGCGTGGCGCGATTGTCGGCCGGGAGTTGATGGCGGTTGGCGCAGGCGCGCCGGATGCGGAGGTGCCGGCCTGGTCACTCTCCGACGGCAAGCCGCTCAGCCGCGCCGCGGGCGACGACTGACGACGCCGGACCCGACCGGCGTTCGCATCGGCGAAAGTCCTGCTCAGACGCCGCCCACCAGCACCATGTTCATCTGCGCAGCGCCTTCGCGTGCCGCGCGTGCCGCGCGGTAGTCGTTCGAGTCGTAGAACGCGCGCGCCTGCTCGTAGGTCGGAAACTCGACCACGACCAGCCGGCTCGGCAGCCATTGCCCCTCGAGGACGTCCGACTTCCCGCCGCGCACTAGGTATCGGCCACCGTGCCGCTCGATGGACTCCTGTCCCAATCGCTTGTAAACCTCGTACTTCACCGGATCGGTGACCTTGATGTCGACCAGCAGGTAGGCAGCCATCGGTAAGTTCCTCGTGTCGCGCGCCGCGGAGCGGCGCCGGCGATGCGAGTTTGCGGTCGCGATCGTCCGCTGACAAGGCCGGGCGGCGGCCTCGGGCTACCATGGCGGGCGTGAACGAGCTCCAATCCGCACTGGCCGACGGTGCCATCGCCGTCACGCCGAACCAGCGCCTGGCGCGCCACCTGCATGCCGATTTCGATGCCGCGCTCGCCGCGTCGGGCCGCCGCGCCTGGCCCACGCCGACGATTCTCGCCTACCCGGTCTGGATCGCCTCGCTCTGGGCGGCGCTGGACGCGAATCCCGGCGCGGCGGCATCGCCGCGCCTGCTCAAGGCGTCGCAGTCGATGGCGCTATGGCAAGGGATCATCGAGGAGTCCGGCGCCGCGTTGGCCGACCTGCGCGGCGCTGCCGCGCTCGCGCAGGATGCCTGGTCGCTGGTGCACCAGTGGGGGGAGGGAGGCGCAAGCTGGCGCGGCTGGGCGGCAGACCGGGGCTCGGCCGAGGCAGACGATCCTGCCGTGTTCGCGGCCTGGGCGGACGCCTGCCTCGCGCGGCAGCGGCGGCTCGACGTGCTCGACCTCGCGCAGGCGTCCGATCGGATCGCGCGCCGGAGCGCGGAGCTGGGAGCGATGCCGCCGCTGCTGCTGGCCGGCTTTGCCGAGCGCACGCCGGCGCAGCGGCGCCTCTTTGCCGCGCTGGCGTCGGGGGGCGTCGAGATACGCGACGTCGATCCGCTGCCGGCGCGTCCGTCGCGCATGGTCCGGACGATGGCTGCGACGCCGCAGGACGAGATCGCGGCTGCGCTGGGCTGGGCGCGCGCAGCGGTGGCGGCGCGGCCCGGGATTCGCGTCGGCATCGTGGTCGAAGATCTCGCCCTGCGACGCGACACGGTGCTCGCGCAGGCGCAAGACATCCTCGACCCGGCGTCGATCCTGCCCGGCGGCACGCGCGCCCGGGCGCCATTCGACATCTCGCTCGGCGCGCCGCTTTCTGCTGCGCCTTTGGCCGGCGCCGCGCTCGACCTGATCGCGCTCTCGGTGGGCACGCTTCCGGCGGGTGCCGCGGCGGCGCTGCTGCGCTCGCCGTATGTCGGCGCCGATGCATGGCACCGGCTGGCCGGCGCCGAGCGGCGCTGGCTCGAGGACGGCCTGCGCAACGTAACGCTTACCGACG
>DATEFZ010000121.1:0-2389 GCA_035280325.1 Casimicrobiaceae bacterium | reverse complement strand
TCAGTCGCATTCAATTTCCTTGGTCGCAGCATCGATGGTCGGGTCGCTGCACACCTCATCACCGTCCTTGCTGACAGTCCAGCCAAAGGCGGTGCCGTCGCCAAAGCAGCGGGCCGCATAGGCGCTCGCGCAAGCGCCGAGCAAGAGCCCAACAATCAATCCAGCGGCAAAACGGATCATGATGCCCCCCGTCGTTCAGTACCGGTCCTCTCGTGAGCTTGCGGCACTAGTCGCGCTCCACCACCGCGACCTGACCCTTCTCGACGGCGAGCGCGAGCTTGCCATGCTTGAGCGCCAGCGCCTTGTCGCCGAACAGTTCGCGACGCCAGCCTTTCAGTGCCGCCACGTCGGCGCGGTCGCTGGCGGCGATGCGCTCCAGATCGTCGACCGTGGCGATCACCTTGGCGGCGACGTGATGGCGCTCGGAAATCATGCGCAACAGCACCTTGAGGAGCTCGACCACGGCGGCGCCGTTCGTCGCCGGCTGCGAACGCTGCTGCAGCGGCAGCGTCTTCGGGTCGCGCTCGAGCCCGCGCTCGACCGCGGCGACGATCGCCTCGCCCCAGCGCGAGCGCTCGAAACCTTTGGGCAGCGAGCGCAAGTGCTTGAGCTTCTCCAGCGTCGCCGGCGCCTGCACGGCGATGTCGGCGATCACTTCGTCCTTGAGCACGCGCGCGCGCGGCACGTCGCGCGTCTGCGCCTCGCGCTCGCGCCAGGCGGCGACCTCGATCAGCACCGCGAGTTCCCGCGGCTTGCGGACCCGGGTCTTCAGCCGCAGCCAGGCATTGTCGGGCTCCATCCGATAGGTGTCCGGCGAGGTCAGCACCCCCATTTCTTCGGCGACCCAATCGACGCGCCCGCGGCGTTTGAGATCCTCGACCAGGGCCAGATAAACCTGGCGCAGATGCGTCACGTCGGACGTCGCATACGTGAGCTGCGCGTCGGTCAGCGGCCGCCGCGTCCAGTCGGTGAAGCGGTGCGACTTGTCGAGCGTGTCGCCGGTGATGCGCTGCACCAGCTGGTCATAGGAAATCGAATCGCCATAGCCCAGCACCATGGCGGCGACCTGGGTGTCGAAAAGCGGATGCGGAATGTGCTCGACGGCATGCCAGACGATTTCGATGTCCTGGCGCGCAGCATGAAACACCTTCATGATCTTGTCGTCGGCCATCAGCGCGTAGAACGGCGCCATGTCGATGCCCGGCGCCAGCGCGTCGATCACCACCGCTTCATCGGGCGAGGCCATCTGCGCCACGCAGAGCAGCGGGTAATAGGTGCTCTCGCGCAGGAACTCGGTATCGACCGTCACGAACGGATGGCCGGCCATCCGGTTGCAGGCTTGGGCGAGTTCGGCGGTCGTCGTAATCGGCTGCATCGGCAATGTTAATGATACGCAAACAGTTGGCGCTTGTCGCTGGTGAAGAACTCTACTCGTTGATCAAACCCCGCGCACCCGCTTCATGTGGATGAATTCCCAGGGGCTCGGCAGCGGGCCGACCGGGACTTCGATCAGGCTCGGGCCGTCGCGACGGGCAAAGGCGCGGCGCAAGGCGGTGCGCAGCTCGTCTGGAGTCGGTACGCGCACGGCTTCGGCGCCAAAGCTTTTGCCGAAGGCGACGAAATCGGGATTGGTCAGATCGCAGGCGATCAGGCGATTGCCGTAGCGTTCCTCCTGCGTGCGGCGCACGTTGCCGAAGGCGCCGTCGCTGAACACGACCGCCGTGAGCGGTATGCGATGCGCCATGGCGGTGGCAAGCTCGTTCGCCGTGAACATGAAGCCGCCATCGCCGCTGATCGCCACCACCGGCACGTCGCGCCGGGCGTCCTGCGCGCCGAGCGCGGTGGCAAAGCCGTAGCCGAGATTGTCCTGATAGCCGGGCGAGATGTAGGTGCGCGGCCGATAGACCGGGAAGGCGAGGCGCGAGGCGAAGCCGACTTGCGTAACCTCGTCGACGAAGCTGCCGTCCTCGGGCAGCTCAGCGCGGATCGCCGCGAGATAGGCCAACTGGGGGCCAAGTTTTTGTTCGAGCCGCTGGCGCATCCGCGCCTGGCGCTCCTGCATCTCGGCGGTGCGCGGTGCGCGCTTGGCAAGCTGCGCCGGCAGCGCGTCGAGCAGCCGCCGCAGGATCGGCTTGGCGAGGCCGACCAGCGCCACGGCCGGCTTGGCGAAGCGCGCCGGCTCTTCGGCGTCGGCATCGACGCGGATGATGGCAAGCTCGCGGTCGATGCCCCATTGTTGCAGCGGGTAGTGCAGGTGCGTGCCGACCGCGAGCACGACGTCGGCCTCGGCCCATAATTCGTGGCCGAGCGGCAAGGTGACGGCGAGCGGATCGCGGTCGTCGAGCACGCCGCGGCCGCGGCGATACGACAGCACCGGCGCCTGCAGCAG
>DATEFZ010000120.1:0-3184 GCA_035280325.1 Casimicrobiaceae bacterium | reverse complement strand
CGAGCCGCCGGCCGCTAGCGCGCCGTCGCTGCCGTGGGCGGCAGCGGACCTACCAGTGGCGGCCGATGCGGCCCAGCACGTAGCCGACCGCCAGCGCGCCGAACGCGGTCGACAGCGGATGAGCGCGGATCGATTCGCAGGCCGATTCAGTCAACGCGCTCTTCGCTCGCTTCGCGCGTGCCGGCACGTCGGCTGCCCAGTCGGCGGCCTGGGTCGCGCGATCGGCGGTGCTGTTGACCGCGCGGTGCATCGCGTCGCTGGCGTGACCGACGCCGGATACTGCCCCGTCGGCCAGGCGGTCGACGGTCTGGTGCGCTTGCCGCGCGGTGGTTTCGACTTTCTCGTTGTACGACGTGGACCGGGTCGGTGTCTGCTCCATGGCGTGCTCCTCGTTGACGGGGATGGTGGGTACGCCGCTGTGACGCGGTGTACATCCGAACGCGGTAACTATGGACTTCGCCTCGCCTCGAAGGTATCGGCGCCAGTCCGATTCGAATGTAGGAGCCGAGTCGCGTGCTACGATTTGGACGGAGAAAGGCTCGGGTGCAGCGATGAATCGATTGGACTTCGAAGGCCGGGTCGCGGTGGTGACCGGCGGTGCGACCGGCATCGGCTTCGCGATCGCGCGGCGGCTGGCAACCAGCGGTGGGACGATCAGCCTGTGGGACCGCGACGCCGCGGCGCTCAAGCGCGCCGCGGCATCGCTCGGCAAGGGCACCGACACGCGCCGGGTCGATGTCGCCGACGCGGGCGGCGTGGCTGACGCCGCCAAGGCGACTGCGGTGGCGATGGGCCGGATCGACGCGCTGGTCTGTTCGGCCGGCATCACCGGCCCGAACACGACGGTGTGGGACTATCCGGTCGACGCCTGGCGGCAGGTTATCGACGTCAACCTGACCGGCGTATTCCTTTGCAACCGGGCGGTCGTGCCGGCGATGCTGGCGCGCGACTACGGACGGATCGTCAACATCGCGTCGGTCGCCGGCAAGGAGGGGAATCCGAATGCCGGCGCCTACAGCGCGTCGAAGGCTGCGGTCATCGGCCTCACCAAATCGCTCGGCAAGGAGCTTGCCAGGACCGGCGTGCGGGTCAACTGCGTGACGCCGGCGGCGGTGAAGACCGCGATGTTCGAGCAGATGACCCAGCAGCACATCGATTTCATGTTGTCGAAGATTCCGCTGGGCCGCTTCGGCAATGTCGAGGAGATCGCCGCGCTCGCGGCCTGGCTCTGCACCGAGGACTGCTCGTTCTCGACCGGCGCCGTATTCGACCTCTCGGGCGGCCGCGCCACCTACTGAGGCGGCGCTGCTGCCGGCGCCTGTGGACGGACTTCGAGCATGATCTTGCCGATGTGTGCGCTCGACTCCATCAGCCGGTGCGCGTCGGCCGCCTGCGCGAGCGGAAACACGCGATGGATGACCGGACGGATCGTGCGCGCGGCGAACAGCGGCCAAACCTTGTCGCGCAGGCTTTGCGCCAGCGCGGCCTTGCGCGCCGCAGGGCTCGCCCGCAGCGTCGAGCCGGTCACGGTCAGCCGTTTCATCATGATATGCCGCCAGTCGGCCGTGACGCGGCTCCCCTGCAGGAACGCGATGATCGCCATCCGGCCTTCCAGCGCCAGGCACTTGAGGTTTTTTTCGATGTAGTCGCCGCCGACCATGTCGAGAATCACCTCGACTCCGCGTTTGGCCGTGATCGCCGCAACCTCGGCCACGAAATCCTGCTCGCGGTAGTTGACGACGTGATCGGCGCCGATCGACTTGCAGAATGAAGCCTTCTCGGCGCTGCCGACGGTCGTGACGACGCGCGCGCCGAACGCGTGCGCGAGCTGGATCGCCGCCACGCCGATGCCGCCCGATCCGCCGTGGATCAGCGCCGTCTCGCCGCTTTGCAGATGGGCGCGGTCGAACAGGTTGTTCCAGACGGTGAAATAGTTTTCCGGAAGGCTCGCCGACTCGACCGCGGAAAGGCCGGACGGGAACGGCAGGCACCAGTCGGCCGGCGCGGTGCAGTACTCGGCGTAGCCGCCGCCCGGTGTCAGCGCGCAGACCGGATCGCCGGCGCGCCATCCGGACACGCGCTCGCCGACCGCGGCGACCGTTCCGGCGACTTCCAGCCCGAGCACCGGCGAAGCGTCGACGGGCGGCGGGTAGTGGCCGGCGCGCTGGATGCAGTCGGGACGATTGACGCCGGCGCAAGCGACCTCGATCAGCAGCTCGCCCGGCTTCGGCGCGGGTGTAGCCATTTCGGCCAGCGCCAGCACTTCGGGCGGCCCGGGCTCGCGAGCGGCGATGTAGTGCATGACGGCGGGAATGGCGGCGGGCATCGGGTCACGGAAGATGACGGGAACCGGACGCATTGTAGCCCGCGATGGCCGTCTTGCCGCACATCGTCTTCGGCGATACCAAGCACTTCGTCTACAGGCTCGAGCGCGTCGGCTGAGTTCCTCCTGCTTCTTCCGGAACGTTTCTTGCTGCCGTCGGCAATGAGCGCGCTCGAATGCGCGCTTTTACAGGAGAAGCGTCATGGCGCAGATGCAGGGTTCGTCGGGATCGACCGCGGGAGCGGGAAAGTGCGCGCACTCGGCGTGCCGATGCAGCGTCCCGGCCGGCAAGCGCTATTGCTCGGAATATTGCGAGAAAACGCGCGACAGCGCGCCGATGTCGAAGGCGGGATGCGGCTGCAATCATCCCTCCTGCAAGAGCAGTTGAGCGGCGGTCGAAGCGTTCGGCGCTTCGAATAGGTCGACCGCGCCGGCGGCGACGACGCGCGGCCGCTTGTAACATTTACCTCCAAAGGAGCATCTGATGCCTGATCGCAAGACCCTGGAACGCGCCGCCGAGGACAAGGCCGAAGGCAAGTCGCCGAGCACGCAGGCCGGCGAATTCGTGCGTGAGGAAATGGAGCACGTGCGGGAAGGCAAGCACGGCGCGCGGTCGGCCAAGCAGGCGATCGCCATCGGTCTGTCGAAGGCACGCCGGGCCGGCGTCGCGCTCGAGCCTCCGGCCGTAGGCGAGGCGTCGGAGAAGACGCGGCAGAGCGCGAAGCGCGACATCGCAGCAGGCGCGCACGCGCCCAGGCCCGTGTCCGTCCGCCGCTCGCGCGCGACGTCCGGTGCGCTCAAGCGCGAGGGATCGAGCGCCGCGAGCCCGCTCGCGCTGTCGCGTCAGGCGAAAGCGGCGTC
>DATEFZ010000119.1:0-6012 GCA_035280325.1 Casimicrobiaceae bacterium | reverse complement strand
TGGTGGATCACGTCGAAGAACGCACTGAGCCGGTCGACTTCGTACAGCTCGCGCGCGAGCGCGGGCGCGAGATCGAAGCGAAAGCCGTCGACGTGCATGTCGCCCACCCAATAGCGCAGCGAATCCATGACCAGCTGCAAGACCCGCGGATGCTCGGTGTTGAGGGTGTTGCCGCAGCCGGTAACATCCCGGTAAAGCCGCCGGTCGTCGGCGAGCCGGTAGTAGGACAGATTGTCGATACCGCGGAACGACAACGTAGGGCCGAGATGGTTGCCCTCACCGGTATGGTTGTAGACGACGTCGAGCAGCACCTCGATGCCGGCGGCGTGCAGCGTCTTGACCATCGACTTGAACTCGTTGACCGCATCGCCGGCGGCGTAGCGCGTCTCGGGGGAGAAAAAGCCGATGCTGTTGTAGCCCCAGTAGTTGCGCAGCCCGCGTCGCACCAGCGACTGGTCGTCGACGAAATAATGCACCGGCATCAGCTCGACCGCGGTGATTCCCAGCCGCAGCAGGTGCGCGACCGCCGGCGCCGTCGCCAGCCCTGCGTAGGTGCCCCGGAGCTGAGGGCGGATGGCGGGATTGAGCTGGGTGAAACCCTTGACGTGCAGCTCGTAGATGACGGTGTCCTCCCAGCTCGTCTGCGGCCGGACGTCGCTGCCCCAGGTGAAGGCGGTGTCGATCACCGCGCACTTGGGCATCGCGCTCGCGCTGTCGCGCGGATCGAGCGACAGGTCCTCGCGCCGGCTGCCGATGCGGTAGCCGTACTGCGCTTCGGTCCAGCGCAGCGGTCCCGAGATCAGCCGTGCGTACGGATCGAGCAGCAGCTTTTGCGGGTTGAAGCGATCGCCATGCTCGGGCGCGTACGGTCCGAGCACGCGGTAGCCGTAGCGCAGCCCGGGCCGCCCTTCCGGCAGATAGCAGTGCCAGACGAAGTTGGTCCGCTCGCGAAGCTCGATGCGCGCGATCTCGCGCCGGCCTTTCGGATCGAACAGGCACAGCTCGACGCCCTCGGCGTGCTCCGAATAGAGCGCGAAATTGACGCCGGCGCCATCCCAGGTCGCGCCCAGCGGCGCCGGCTTGCCGCGCCAGACGCTGATCGGCGCGCCGCCCGGGTGCTCGCCGGAATTCACGACGCCGCGGCCGCGCGTGGCCCCAGGCGCTCGAGCAGACCGGCGATCGGGATGCGAACCCAGTCGGGGCGGGCGCCGAGCTCGTAGCGAATCTCGTAGAGCGCCTTTTCCAGCACGAACAGCTCGATCAGCCTGGCGACGTCTTCAGGCGTGACCGGATACGAGCTCGCGTTGCGCGCGACGCCCGCGTATGCATCGACGAACGCGGCGCAGGTCTCGCGCTCCCAGCGAGCGAGAAACTCGGCGGCACGGACGCGATCGGCCGGCCGATCGCCGGTCGCTTCATCGAGGGCGACCGCCGCCGCGTAGCTGAACGAGCGCAGCATGCCGGCGACGTCGCGCAGCGGCGAATGCTTGCGGCGCCGTTCTTCCAGCGGCCGGAACGGCTCGCCTTCGAAGTCGACGATGACGAAGTCGTGCTCGACGATCAAGAGCTGGCCGAGGTGGAAATCGCCGTGGAATCGCGTCCGCGTGAAGCCGGTCGTGCGCGGCGCGAGGGCGGCGATGCGCGCCGTCAGGGCGGAGCGCGCGGCGAGCAGCCGTTCCGCCGCGGCGCGCACCGGCACCGCAAGCGCGCTCGCGCGCCGAGCCAGCTCGACGAAGGTCAGCTCGACATCGGCTTCGACGGCGGCGATCCAGCTCGCGACGTCGCCGGTCGAGACCGGCTCGGGGTCGAACGCCGGATCGCCGGTCGTCGCGGCCAGTGCGACGTGCAGCTCGCCGGTGCGCTGTCCGATCTTGGCCACCAGCGGCAGGAACGCCGCGTGCGGCGTCGCCTGTTCGTGCACATCGGCGGCGTCAAAGGCCTCTTCGCCGGATGCCACCGTCAACTGCTGGTCGAGGAAGCGCTGCAGGTATTCGACGACGTAGTTCCAGCCGCTGCCCTGGTTGTGCACGAATCGCTGCAGCACCGCCAGCGCGGTCGGACGTCCGACGGGATCGCAGTAGCGGAGCTCGCCCAGTACCGGCGCGATATGCGGGAACGGCGAAGCGTCGGTCAGGAAGCGGCCGACCTCGATCTCCGGATTGATTCCCTGACGCAGACGGCGATAGCACTTGAGCACGAGCTTCTCGTCGAGGATCACCATCGAGTTGGTCTGCTCGAAGGCCGGATGGCGCGCCGTGCGGACCTCGACGTCGGCGGCCTCGCCGAACGCGCCGGTGTGGCTGAACACCAGCCGGCCGTTCTTCAGCGGCAGCACCGTGTCGGCACCCATCGCCTCGACGATGCTGCGGCAGAAAGCGTTGTCCCAGAAGGCGTCGTAGACCACGCCGACTCGAGCGTGCTGCCGAACCTGCGCCAGCGTGCAATAGCGCAGAGTCGGGATCCGCTCGGCGTCGATGTCTTCCCAGGCCAACGCGAGCGGCAGCGCGTAGTCCTGCGCCTCGCCGTCCTGGAACTCGACGTGGGCGAAGCCGAGCAGCCAGTCGCCGGCTCCGGTGCGCCATTCGTCCTGTGCCGGCATGCGCGCCGACGCGATGGCGCGCCCCTTGCCGGCGAACCAGCGCTGGCGGGCAAGGAAATCCGGCAGGATTTGCCGCTCGAGGGTGCCGCGGACCCGGGTCGCCATCAAACCGCGAATGTCGCTCGGTTCGCCGGGGCGCGACGCCAGCAGCGCACGCAAGCCTTCGGGGATCACCAGCACCGGCAATTCGGCCCGCACCGGCCGCTCGTCGTGCCATTCCGGCATCTTGGCGTCGGTCGCCAGCACGAACCAGTAGAAGCCCCATGCCGGCAGGGTCAGCAGGTAGGTGAGCTCGCCGATCGGCGGAAACGGCGTTCGGCCGAGCATCTCGACCGGGACGCGGCCCTTGTACGCCTTCAGGTCGAGCTCGACCGGCTGACTCGAGCGCGAAAGATTGGCGACGCAGAGGATGATCTCGTCGTGGTACTCGCGCACATAGGCGAGGATCTTGCGGTTGCCGGGCCGGATGAAGCGCAGGCTGCCGCGGCCGAAGGCGGGATGCGCGCTGCGCACCGAGATCAGGCGCCGCATCCATTGCAGAGGCGACGAGGCGCTGCGGCTCTGTGCCTCGACGTTCACCGAAGGGTAGCCGTACACCGCGTCCATGATCGGCGGCAGGTAGAGCGACTGCGGGTCGGCGCGCGAGAACCCGGCGTTGCGATCGGGGCTCCATTGCATCGGCGTGCGCACGCCGTGCCGATCGCCGAGGTAGAAGTTGTCGCCCATGCCGATCTCGTCGCCGTAATACAGCACCGGCGAGCCGATGATCGACAAGAGCAGGCTGTTGACCAGCTCGATCTTGCGCCGGTTGTTCTCCATCAGCGGCGCCAGCCGGCGACGGATGCCGACGTTGACGCGCATCCGCTTGTCGGCGGCATAGGTCCGGTACATGTAGTCGCGCTCGCGCTCGGTGACCATCTCCAGCGTCAGCTCGTCGTGGTTGCGCAGGAAGATCGCCCACTGGCAGCGTTCGGGGATGTCCGGCGTCTGCGCCATGATGTCGACGATCGGGTGGCGATCCTCCTCGGCTACCGCCATGTAGATGCGCGGCATCAGCGGAAAGTGATACGCCATGTGGCATTCGTCGCCGTTGCCGAAGTATTCGCGCACGTCCTCCGGCCACTGGTTGACCTCGGCCAGCAGGAATCGATTGTGGTAGCGGGCGTCGAGCTCGCCGCGGATGTACTTCAGCACGTCGTGCGTCTCGGGCAGGTTCTCGTTGTTGGTCCCGTCGCGCTCGCACAGATACGGGATGGCGTCGAGCCGCATGCCGTCGACTCCCATGTCGAGCCAGTAACGCATCACGCGCAGCACGGCGCGAATCACGTTCGGATTGTCGAAATTCAGGTCCGGCTGGTGCGAGAAAAAGCGGTGCCAGTAATAGGCGCCGGCGATCGGGTCCCAGGTCCAGTTCGATTTCTCGGTGTCGGTAAAGATGATCCTCGTCTCGGGCCACTTTTTGTCGCTCTCGCTCCACACGTAGTAGTTGCGCTTGGACGAATTCGGCGGCGCGCGCCGCGCCGCCTGGAACCACGGATGCTGATCGGAGGTGTGGTTGATCACCAGCTCGGTGATCACCTTCAGCTCGCGCCGGTGCGCCTCGCGGATGAAATGGCGGAAGTCGGCCAGCGTGCCGTAGTCGGGATGCACGCCGTGGTAGTCGGCGATGTCGTAGCCGTCGTCCTTTTGCGGCGACGGATAGAACGGCAGCAGCCACAGCGTGTTGACGCCGAGGTCGCGGATGTAGTCGAGCTTGGCGGTCAGGCCGCGGAAGTCGCCGATGCCGTCGCCGTTGCTGTCGTAGAACGCCTTGACGTGCACCTGGTAGATCAGCGCATCCTTGTACCAGAGCGGATCCTCGAGCGACGGCCGCGGCGGCAGCGAGCCGCTTGCCGGCACGGCATCGGCAACCAGGTCGGAATACGTTTCCATCGGCAGGTCAGGCGTAGTAGTCGAAGTTCTGTTCCCGGCGCGACTGCCTGCGCACGACGAACACGTGCGCAGGCGAGAAGCCCGGATCGAGCTCGACGTAGTTGCGCGCGCCGTGCCAGAGGTAGCGCGCGTCGCTCAACAGGTCGTGCACCTGGAACGGCCGGTCGTCGGGGATGCCGAGCCGCGACAAGTCCAGCGTCACCCAGCCCGACTGCCTGTGGTGAAAGTCGAGGTTGACGATAGTCACCACGACGTTCGACAGGTCCGGCGTCGATTTGGCGTAGGCCAGGAGCTGGTCGTTGTCGGTCGCCTGAAAATCGAGACGCCAGTCCTGCTGCAGCGCCGGCTGCTCGCGGCGGATGCGATTGAGGCGCTTGAGGAACGGCGCCAGGCTGTCGGCGCGATCGAGCTGCCAGCGCCTCAACTGGTACTTTTCCGAGTCGAGGTATTCCTCGCTGCCCGCGTCGCGCGGCACGTGCTCGAGCAGCTCGAACGGCGGGCCGTAGACGCCGTAGTTGGCGGCGAGCGTTCCGGCCAGCACGGCGCGCGCCATGAACGCCGGCCGGCCGCCGATCTGCAGCGGCTCGGACAGGATGTCGGGCGTGTTGGGCCAGGCGTTGGGCCGGAAGTAGTCGCGAGCGGCGTCGTGCGCCAGCTCGTCGAAGTACGCGGTGAGATCGGCCTTGCTGTTGCGCCAGGTGAAATAGGTGTACGACTGGGTGAAGCCCAGCTTGGCCAGCCGGTGCATGATCTTCGGCCGGGTGAACGCCTCGGCCAGGAAGATCGCGTCGGGGTGCGCCTGCTTGATCTCGCCGAGCAGCCATTCCCAGAGCGCGAACGGCTTGGTGTGCGGATTGTCGACCCGAAAGATGCGCACGCCCTCGGCCAGCCAGTAGTCGAAGATCGCCTTGACCTCGCGCCACAGACCCAGCCAGTCCTCGTTCTCGAAATCGAACGGATAGATATCCTCGTACTTCTTCGGCGGGTTCTCGGCGAACTGCAGGGTTCCGTCCGGCCGCTGGCGGAACCATTCCGGATGCGCGGCGATATACGGATGGTCGGGCGAGCATTGCAGCGCGATGTCGAGCGCGATCTCGATGCCGGCGGCACGCGCGCTCGCCAGCAGCGCCCGGAAATCCTCGATCGTGCCGAGCTCGCGATGGATCGCCGTATGGCCGCCGTCGGCCCCCCCGATCGCCCACGGGCTGCCGCAGTCCGCCCGCGCCGCGACCAGCGCGTTGTTCTTGCCCTTGCGGCGCGTCATGCCGATCGGATGGATCGGCGGAAAGTAGAGGACGTCGAACCCCATGTCGGCGACGTAGGGCAGCCGCGCCGCGCAATCGGCGAAGGTCCCGGCCGTGCTGCCGTCGCCGGCCGAGCGCGGGAACATTTCGTACCAGCTGCTGAACCGCGCCCGCGGCGGATCGACGGTCAGGCGCAGCGCCGGCTCGAACATGGTCGCCAGGCTGCGGTCGGCGTAG
>DATEFZ010000118.1:0-6798 GCA_035280325.1 Casimicrobiaceae bacterium | reverse complement strand
GCAACTCGGCGCCCGCCCCCGGCGCGCCGCGGCGCCGCAGCCGGAAGCCGGCTCGGCCCCGGTGGCAGATGATCGCGCCTCACTGGCGGCGTCCGTTGTCGATGTCGTAGTACATGAATTCGGCCAGCAGGATCGGGTGCTTCTTGTAGCCGATGACCTGCGGCTGCAGAAGCATATTCCGATAGCGGGTGTCGTGCATCTTGGTCACCCCGTTGACCTCGACCATGCGCCAGAGCTGCCGGTACAGGCGGTTGCGCTCGGGCGAATCGGGCATCGTCTTGGTCAGCAGGTACTTGGTGTCCCAGTCGGCCATCTGGAAGCAGGCGTTGTTGTTCTCGCCGCTGTTGGGCCCGTAGAAGAGCTGCATGAAGTCGTCGCCGTCGGGGTAGTCGGCGATCCACGACGCGGTGCGCGACAGGAGCTGGCAGGCGCGCTCGCGCTTGAGCTCCTCGGGAAATCGGTTCTTGTCGACGCGGACCCGGACGCCGATGCGCTCGAGCGATTTCTGCCACAGCTCGTCGAGCTCGCGGTCGCGCGACGAAGGGGTCGACGAATAGGTCCAGACCAGCGGCGCGCCGTCGGGCCACAGGCGGTAGCCGTCGGCGGCGCGCCGGTAGCCGAAATAGTCGAGCAGCCGGTTGGCCAGATCGGGATCGTAAGGCACGATCGAGCGATAGGTCGGATCGTTGCCGACGACCCCCGGCGGGATCGGGTACGACTCCTCGATCGCCTGGCCCTTGCGGATGACCCGGATGTATTCGGCGTTGTCGAAGGCCATGAAGATCGCGCGCCGCAGCGCGATCCGCTCGTTGGTGAAGCCGCCGAATTTCGGATCGGTCGTGTTGATGTAGGTATAGTTGATGTCGGGGTCGGTGGTGCGGCTTAGCTGAACGCCTTTCTTGACCAGCTCGGGGCTCAAGCGGCCGCCGTGAATCGCGATCGGCGAGAACTGCTCGCGCAGGTACAGCACGTCGAGCTCGTTCCTCTCAAAGGCAAGCCACGCCGCCTGCTGCTCCTCGATGATGCTGATCTCGACGCGCCCGATCTGCGGCATCTGTTTGCCTTCCATCGCCGCGATCAGCACCTTGTCGTGGGGATCGGCGCTCGGCTCGAAATGCCAGGTGAAGCCGCGGAACACCGGGTTGGCCTCGAGCACGATCTTGTTCGACCGCTTCCATTCCTTGAGCATGTAAGGGCCGGTGCCGACCGGATGCGCGTTGGTGTCGGCCGAGTACGCCTCGATCGCCTCGCGCGCCACGGCGCCGGTATTGGGCAGCGCCATGATGTAGGCAAAGCTGTAATCGGTCTCCTTGAGCCTGATCCTGAGCGTGTAGCGATCGAGCACCTGGAGGCCCTCGACCTTGCGGTCGTAGTCGAACTTGCCGGTTCGCTCCGCATCCTTCTTGACCTCGTCGAGCCCGACGATGCCGCCGAGAAAGCTCTCGTAGGGCGACTTGTTGGCCGGATCGCGGAAACGCTTGATCGTGTACGCGTAGTCTTCCGCGGTCAGCTCGCGCGGCTTGCCCTTGAACACAGGGTCCGGGGCGAAGTAGATCCCCTTGCGGATCCTGAACACGTACGTCCGCGCCTGGTCGCTGACCGTCGGCATCGCCTCGGCGGCGCGCGGGGCGAGCTTCGACGGGCGCGCCAGGTAGTCGTAGGTCATCAGCGGCTCGAAGATCGCCTCGCACACCGTCTGCGAGTAGTAGTCCTGAACCTTGACCGGATCGAAGCCGGTCTCGGCGACGTAGAACTCGAGCCGCAGGAGCTTGCCGGGATCGGCCGCCGCGACCGGCGCCACCGGCCAGGCCGCGATCAGCGCTGCCGCGAGGAAAGCCACGGCGCGCGCCGCGAGCCGGCGCGGCGAGCCGGCGCTCATCCGCGATCCGGCGTCATCACTGCGGGCGCCGCGAATTGTCGATGTCCATGAACGGCCACGGCGCGTGCAGGATCGGGTGCTTCTTGTAGCCCTGCAACCAAGGGTAGAACAGCGTGTTCTTGTAGCGGGTCGCACCCATCACCCAGGTGCTGTCCACCGCCATCTGCCGCACCATCAGCAGGTAGAGCTTGTTGCGCTCGGGCGAATCAGGCAGGTGCTGCGCCTTGCGGTAGTACTCGTCGAACGCGGCCGACTTGTAGCAGGCGTAATTGTCCTCGCCGACGTTGGGCCCGTAGGAGAGCTGCAGGAAGTTGTCCGCGGTCGGCCAGTCGGCCGTCCAGGCGGCTCCGGCGAACTGCATCTGGCAGGCCCGCCCCTTCTTGATCTGGTCGGCGAACTTGATCTTCTCGGTGGCGAAGCGGACGCCGATCACGTCGAGGCTCTTCTTCCACAGCTCGTCGTACTCGCGCGCGATCGCCTCCGGGGTCGACCACAGCGTCACGACCAGTGGCTTGCCGTCGGGCAGCGTCCGGTAGCCGTCGCTGCCGCGCTTGTAGCCGAAGTAGTCGAGCAGCTTGTTGGCGAGCACCGGGTCGTAGTGGTAGGGCGCGCGGTAATTCGGGTCGAAGCCGACGACCCCCGGCGGAATCGGCGACTCCGCCCGGATCGCCTGACTCTTGCGGATGACCCGGATTTCCTCGTCGATGTCGTACGCCATCGTGATCGCACGCCGCAGCGCGATCTTGTCCTTGTCGAAGCTGCCGACCACCGGGTCGACCATGTTGAAGTAGTAGTAGGTCATCTCCGGCTCGAGGTATCGGTACAGCCTGATGCCTCGCTTGGCCAGGTTGGGAGCGACCTTGTTGTTCGGGATCGCGATCGCCGAGAACGAGCCGAAGCGGTCGATGTAGTCGATCTCGGCGCCGAGGAAGGCCAGCCAGCGCGATTGCTCCTCCTCGATCAGCCTGACGTCGACGACGCCGATCTGCGGCATCTGCTTCCCTTTCATCGCCGCGACGACGTCCTTGTCCCAGGGATTGGCCGACGGCTGGAAATCCCAGACGAAGCCGCGGAACCCCGGGTTGGCATGTAGCACGATGCGCGCGCCCCGCTCCCACTTCGCCAGCATGTACGGCCCGCTGCCGACCGGGTGCGCCTTGGTGTCCTCGCTGTAGCGCTCGATCACCTCGCGCGCGACGATGCTGGTGGTCGGCGAAGCGAGGATGTAGGCGAAGTTGTAGTCGGTGTCGGTGAGACGGAAGCGGACCGTGTAGCGGTCGACCGCTTCCAGCCCCGGAATCTTGGCGTCGTAGTCGAAGCCCTCGCCGCTCTGCTTCGCCTGCGCTTCCTGCTCGTCGAGTCCGACGATCTTGCCGGCGAACAGGAACCGCCACGGCGAGCGGTTCTTCGGATCGAGGAAGCGCTTGATCGAGTAGACGACATCGGCGGCGACCAGCTCGCGCCTGGGGTCCCTGAATGCCGGATCGGGGGTGAAGTAGACACCCTTGCGCAGGTGGAACGTGTACGTCCTGCCCTCGTCGCTGACCTCGGGCATCGCTTCGGCCAGCATCGGCACCAGCTTGACCGGCTCGGCCAGGTAGTCGTAGGTGAGCAGGCGGTCGAAGATGACCTCTTCGATCAGGCCCGAATAGTAGTTGGTGCTGCGCGACGGATCGAACCCGTCGTCGCCGGCTTCGATCGCCACGTGCAGCACCTTGTTCGGGTCCGCAGCCGCATGCGCGCCGGACGCTGCCCACGCCAGAACAGCGATGGCGAGCGAGCTGGCGAAAATCGAACGGGCGGTGAAGCGGCGCATCGCCCGCTCCGAAAGTGAAGGCGCGTAATGTACCATTGCGCCCCGGCGCCGCAACTGCCCCGGCTCAGGCCGGCTTGCCGACCAGCACCGAGATCGGTCCCTGCGTCGGGACCACGCGATCGAGCCGGAAGCCGCCGGCCTCGAACAGCGCTTGGTACTCGTGCTGCATGCGCTCGCGGCCGCCGGTCAAGCCCAGCATCACGATGTCGAGCACCTTCGCCGGGTGCGGGGCCGCGCCTTCCGGCAGGATGCTCTCGAGGACCAGCAGATCGGCCCGCGGCGGTGCCGCGCGCCGGATCGAGCGCAGTATTGCCGCGGCCTTGGCGTCGTTCCAGTCGTGCAGGACGTTGCTCAACAAGTAGGCATCGGCCGTGGGCAGCGGATCGCTGAAGAAATCTCCCCCCTGAGCGCTTAGGCGCGGTCGCGCCGCAACGCCGGCCACGACCGCCGGCCGATCGAACAGGATGCCGCGCGCATCCGGCGTCGCAGCGAGGACCGCGTCGAGGATATGACCGCGGCCGCCGGCGATGTCGGCGATGACGCGGTAGGAGCTGAAATCGAAGCTCGGCAGCAGCGCCGCGATCTCGGCGCTCGACTTGGCCGTCATCGCCGCATCGAAAATGCGACCTTCATCCGGATGCTCGCCAAAGTAGGCCCACATGCCACCGGGAACGAGCTTCTCGACCGCGGCCTGCCCGCTGCGCGCGGTGTGCTCGAGCTCGCCGATCGAAGCCCATTGCAGCCGGCCGCCGATCATCCGTACGAAAGCGCGCATCGACTGCGGATGATCGCTGCGCAACAGGCGCGACAGCTCGGTATGGACCCAGGCGCCGTCGCTCGGCGCGAAAATGCCGGCGGTGGCGAGCAGCCGCAGCATTCGGCCGACCGCGCCGGCATCGGCGCCGGTTGCCGAGGCGAGCGCTTCGGCAGTCATCGCCTGTTCCGACAGATGATCGGCGACGCCGAGCTCGGCCACGACGTGCAGGCAGCGAGGCAGAAAATGGCCGGTGGCGAGCTGCCACATGCGCATGGACGGCGGGATCTGCATGTCGTGGTTCCCCGGAGGAGCTGCGGTCGATGCGATAATGCTCGCGACGAATGATTCTAATCGAGCTGCGTTCCAAGGTGGTGATGCCTCTGGCCGACCGGCCGATGGCCCGCCGCGATCGCGCGCACGCCGGCGGCGGCGCGCAGCGCGCGAGGCCCGGTCGATGAAGCCGGCGTATTGGGATCATGCGACCCGCGAGCTGTCCCGGCGCAACCGCGTGCTGTCGCGGCTGATCCTCGCCCACCCGGGCATCCACTTGACGCGTCGAAACGATCCGTTCACCACGCTGGCGCGCGCGATCGTCGGCCAGCAGATCTCGGTCAAGGCAGCCGACGCGATCTGGCGGCGCTTCGTCGCGCTGGCCAACGATGCACCGGCGGGCAGGTTCCGCCGCCTGCCGGCGGCCAGCGTCGCCGCTGCCGAGCCGGCGGCGCTGCGCGGCTGTGGCCTGTCGCAGCGCAAGGGCGAATACCTGGCCGACCTCGCCCGCCATTTCGCGTCGGGCCGGCTCGATCCGCGGCAGTGGAAACTCCTCGACGACGAGGCGCTGATCGCCGCGCTGGTCGACGTCAAGGGGATCGGCCGCTGGACCGCAGAGATGTTCCTGATGTTCCACGAGCTGCGGCCCGACATCCTGCCGGTCGACGACCTCGGCCTGAGGAAGGCGATGAGCATGCACTTCCTGCGCAACAAGCCCGCGACCCGGGACGCGATGCTCAAAGTGGCGGAGCCCTGGCGTCCCTGGCGCTCGGTCGCGACCTGGTATCTGTGGCGCAGCCTCGAGGCCGCTCCAGTCGACTACTGAAGGCACCGCGGTCGATGGACGATGCGGCGCCGCCGTACGCGAAACTGACTCCCGATTGCGTCCTCGATGCTCTCGACGCGATCGGCTTGCGCGGCGACGGCCGGCTGCTGGCGCTGAACAGCTACGAGAATCGCGTCTACCAGGCATGGCTGGAGGACCGCGCATCGCCCCCCGGCGCGGCCGATCCCGGATCGGTCGTCGTCAAGTTCTATCGCCCGGGGCGCTGGAGCGACGATGCCATCGCCGAGGAACACGCGTTCGTCGGCGAGCTGGCGGCGCACGAGATCCCCGTTGTCCCCCCGCTGGTCCGCGACGGCCGGACCCTGCACGCATTCGCCGGATTCGATTACGCGGTGTATCCGCGATGCGGCGGCCGGGCGCCGGAGCTCGACGATCGCGCCACGCTGGAATGGATCGGTCGCTTCATCGGACGCATCCATGCCGTCGGAGCGAGCGCGCCGTTCCGCGCGCGGCCGGCGCTCGACGCGGCGAGCTTCGGCGACGAGCCGCGCGACTGGCTGCTCGCGCACGGCTTCATTCCGCCCGATCTGGTCGCGGTCTGGCAGAGCGTGTGCTCGCAGGCGCTCGACGGCGTGCGTCGCTGCTACGAGCGCGCCGGCCCGTATCGAAGCCTGCGACTGCACGGCGACTGCCATGGCGGCAACATCCTGTGGCGCAGCGAAGGCGCGCTGGCCGGGCCGCACTTCGTCGATTTCGACGACTGTCGCAGCGGGCCCGCGGTGCAGGATCTGTGGATGCTGCTTTCCGGCAGCCGCGCCGACGTCGAGCGCCAGCTTGCCGCCGTGCTGTCGGGCTACGAGGATTTCCACCCGTTCGACGACCGCGAGCTGCAGCTTGTCGAGGCGCTGCGCACCTTGCGCCTCATCCACTATTCGGCCTGGCTGGCACGGCGCTGGCACGATCCCGCGTTTCCGGCGGCGTTTCCGTGGTTCGGCACGCAGCGCTACTGGCAGGACCGCATCCTCGAGCTTCGCGAGCAGATCGCGGCGATGGACGAGGAACCGATCGGCCGCTGAAGGCGGGTCGGCGCCCGGCTTACGCGCCCGAAGGAACCTAGGCGCGCAGCACGCCGTCGACCAGATGCAGGGTGCGATCGGTGCGCGCCGCCAACTCGGGGTCGTGGGTGACGATGACGAGGCTGGTGCCGGCGCTGCGGTTCAATTCGAGCATCAGATCGAACACCTGGCCGGCGGTGCGGCGGTCGAGGTTGCCGGTCGGCTCGTCGGCGA
>DATEFZ010000117.1:0-5060 GCA_035280325.1 Casimicrobiaceae bacterium | reverse complement strand
GAGGTGAGCTGGGCGCGCCAATTCAAGGCGTACCGGCCGGCGCTGTCCGAGGCCGAGGCGGCCGAATTGCCGGAGTGGCTGTGGAACCGGCTGACCGCGACGATGCCCGCGGCCGAGCGCGATGCGCTGGCGCGCTCGTGGCTCGAGCCGGCGCCGCTCGATCTTCGCGTCAACACGCACAAGATTTCGCGTGACGCCGCGCTCGCGGCGCTGGCGGCGTCCGGCATCGAGGCGAGACCGACGCCGCACTCGCCGCTCGGCTTGCGCGTCTGCGGCAAGCCGGCGTTGCTCGAGCACGCGCTCTTCGCCTCCGGCGCGCTCGAGGTCCAGGACGAAGGCAGCCAGCTTCTGGGCCTGCTGGTCGCGCCGCGGCGGCACGACATGGTCGCCGATTTCTGCGCTGGCGCCGGAGGCAAGAGCCTGCTGCTCGGCGCGCTGATGCGCTCGCAGGGCCGGGTCTACGCGTTCGACGTCTCGGCGGCCAGGCTGTCGCGGCTGAAGCCCCGGCTCGCCCGCTCGGGACTTTCCAACGTCCAGCCGACGTTGATCGACGACGAGCGCGACCAGCGAATCAAGAGGCTCGCCGGCAAGCTCGATCGCGTGCTGGTCGACGCGCCCTGCAGCGGGTTCGGCACGCTGCGCCGCAACCCGGATCTGAAATGGCGCCACGGCGCAGAGGCGATCGCCGAGCTCGCCGCCAAGCAGGCGCGAATCCTCGACGCCGCCGCGACGCTGCTCAAGCCCGGCGGCCGGCTGGTCTATGCCACCTGCAGCGTGCTGCGCGACGAGAACGAAGCGATCGTCGAAGGTTTCGTCGACGCGCATCCGGCGTTCGCGCTCGGCGACGCGAGAAGCGCGCTGGCCCGGGCCGGCGTCGCGCTCGACACCGGACGCGTGCTCAAGCTGTCGACGCCGCGACACGCTTGCGACGGATTCTTCGCCGCGGTGCTGGAGCGGGCGGCATGAAGCGCGCGGCGCGCGGCTTCTCGCTGCTGCCGGCGATCGTCGCTGCTGTCGCCGGCGGCGGTGCGCTTGCCGACGGACGTCACGCCGCCTCCGGACCGCTCGCCGCCACCGGGTCGATCGAAGCCGCGTTCACCCCCGGCGATCGCATCGACAACCTGATCGTCGCCGCGATCGACGGCGCGACGCGGGAAGTGCTGGTCAACGCCTATACGTTCACCCACCACCGCATCGCCGCGGCGCTGGTCGGCGCGCGCAAGCGCGGCGTCGACGTCCAGGTGATCGCCGATGCGCAGGAGGCCGCCGCGCTGCCGCAGAACGTCCTGCCGCAGCTCGTCAAAGGAGGCGTCGCCGTCTGGCTCGACGCCAACTTCCAGGCCGCGCACAACAAGGTCGTGATCATCGACGCCGCCACGCCGGCCGCGACCACGATCACCGGCAGCTACAACTTCACCGTCGCCGCGCAATGGCACAACGCCGAGAACGTGCTGATCCTGCGCGACAACCCCGCGCTCGCTGCCGCGTATCGCGACAATTGGCAGAGGCTCAAGCGCCGCGCCAGACCCTGGACGCCCGAGTCGTCGAAGTGACCCGCGCCGCGCACGACCAGGCCGCCGATGGAGTTCCGATCCGCGCTGCACTAAACTGCCGCCCATGCTGACGCCGCTCAACATCGATCGCATCGAGTATTCGCTGCGCACGACCAACGGCTGGATCGAGCTCGCCATCATCGCGGTGTGCTTCGCCGGCGCCTGGGCGGTCGACCGGCGCGTACACCTGACCGCGGCGCGCGATTCCCGCGTTGCGCAGCTCGGCGCCGGCAGCTTCAACCGCATGATCTTCCCGCTGACGGCGCTGGTGCTGCTCTACATCGGGCGCGCGCTGTTCCTGCACTGGGAGGTGCCGGCGTTCTTCCCGCTCGCCCTGCCTCTGGTCATCGCGCTGGCGCTGATCCGGCTGCTGGTCTATGGCTTGCGCAACATCATCGGCGTCCACGGCGCCGGGGCATCGGAGCGCACGCTCGCCTTCCTGATCTGGGGCGCGCTGCTGCTCTATTACGTCGGCGTGCTGCCGGACATCGGCGACTCGCTGGCCGAGGCCCGGATACCGATCGGCAAGGGCGAGATCAGCGTACTCGACCTGGGCCGCGACGCGTTCGTCGTCGTCGTCGTCATCGCGCTGTCGATGTGGGTGTCGAGCCTGCTCGAGCAGCGGCTGATGAAGCTGCCGCACGTCGACAACAACCTGCGCGTCGTGCTGGCCAAGTTCTTCCGCGCCCTGCTAATCCTGGTCGGACTGCTGATCGCGCTGTCGGTGGTCGGCGTCGACCTGACCGTGCTGTCGGTCTTCGGCGGCGCGCTCGGCGTCGGTATCGGCCTGGGGCTGCAGAAGCTGGCCAGCAATTACATCTCCGGATTCACCATCCTGCTCGACCGCTCGATCCGGCTGGGCGACATGATCACCGTCGACGGGCGCACCGGCACCGTCAGCGTCGTCGCCTCGCGCTACGTGGTGGTGCGCAGTCTCGACGGGGTCGAGGCGATCGTGCCGAACGACACGCTGGTGACGACGACCGTGCTCAACCATTCGTACAGCAGCAAGGACATCAAGGTCGGCGTGCCGGTGCAGGTGAGCTACGACAGCGACGTCGAGCTGGCGATGCGGCTGATGGTCGAGGTCGCCGGCAGGGAGACCCGGATACTGCGCGGCAACCTGGCGCCGGTGGCCAACGTGTTGCGCTTCGCCGACAGCGGCATCGACCTTGAGCTCGCGGTCTGGATCAACGATCCGGAGCTGGGTCAGGGGAGTCTCAAGACGTCGCTCAACCTCGCGATCCTGAAGGCGTTTCGCCAGCACGGCATCGCGATACCGTATCCGCAGCGCGAGGTGCGCATCGTCGGCGCGACGCCGCCCGCGGGCAAGCCCGACAGCCCCGCTCCGGCGTGATTCTTGTACTGGACAGCGGCCGCCGGCAGTGCTCCGCGGCCGGCCGTGAAACCATGTAAACTCGCCTCTGTCCGATAACCGGCGCGGGGGCCTTCTTTCCCTGCGAACTCCCCAGGATGCCGCACCGATGAGCTTCGATCCGCTGTCCCTGCTGGCGCACGGTTTACTGCCCCTGCCCTGGTGGGGTTACGTCGTGGCGGCGCTGGCGTTGACCCACGTGACGATCGCGGCGGTCACCATCTTCCTGCACCGCTCGCAGGCCCATCGCGGACTCGACCTGCACCCTGCGGTCAGCCATTTCTTCCGCTTCTGGCTGTGGCTCACCACCGGGATGGTGACTAAGGAGTGGGTCGCGATCCATCGCAAGCACCACGCTCGCGTCGAAACTTCCGACGACCCGCACAGCCCGCAGACCCGCGGCATCGACAAGGTGCTGTGGCAGGGCGCCGAGCTCTACCGCGACGAGGCGAAGAACCTCGAGACGCTGGACAAGTACGGCCGCGGCACGCCCGACGACTGGATCGAGCGCCATGTCTACACTCCGCACTCCTGGCAAGGCCTCGGGCTGATGCTGCTGATCGACGTCGCGCTGTTCGGCCCGATCGGCGCGACGATCTGGGCCGTGCAGATGGCGTGGATCCCGTTCACCGCGGCCGGCATCATCAACGGCCTCGGCCACTACTGGGGCTACCGCAATTTCTCCTGCGAGGATGCGAGCCGCAACATCGTGCCGTGGGGCATCCTGATCGGCGGCGAGGAGCTGCACAACAATCACCACGCCTATGGGACGTCGGCCAAGCTCTCGTCGCGCTGGTACGAGTTCGACCTGGGCTGGGCGTACATCCGGGCGCTGGAGTTCTGCGGGCTGGCGACGGTGCGCAAGGTCGCGCCGCGCCTGAGACAGGACCGCGCCAAGATCACCGCCGACTTCGAAACCTTGCAGGCGATCATCACCCATCGCTACGCGGTGTTGACCAGCTACGCGTCGTCGCTCAAGCAGGCGTACGCGCACGAGGTTGCGCTGTTGCGCGAGCGCGCGCGCCGCGGCGAGCTGACCCCGGACCTGCCGAGCTTCCGCCGGCTGCGCCGATGGTTCCAGTCGGACGCCGGCGCGCTGCCCGAGACCGAGCGGGCGCGGCTGGAAACGACGCTCGAGCGCAGCAGCGCGCTCAAGACGATCTACGCGATGCGGCAGGAGCTCGCCGCACTCTGGGAGCGCTCGAACGAATCGCGCGAGCAGCTCCTCGCCCGCCTGCAGGACTGGTGCCATCGCGCCGAGGCGAGCAACATCGTCGCGCTGCAGAAGTTTTCGCGGACGCTGCGAAGCTACGCCTAGCCGCGCCTCGTTTTCGCCGTGCAAAAAGCCCGCCGGAAGGCGGGCTTTTTGATGAGACGGCCGCTCCGTGAGGCGGCCCCAGCGGCGCGCGCCGGCTTATTTTAGCTTGGTCTCCTTGTACATCACGTGCTTGCGGGCGACGGGATCGAACTTCTTGATCTCCATCTTTTCCGGCATCAACTTCTTGTTCTTCGACGTGGTGTAGAAGTGGCCGGTGCCGGCCGACGACTCGAGCTTGATTTTTTCCCGCATGATCACTGCTCCAGGATGGCTAGACTTGCTCGCCGCGCGCGCGCAGCTCGGCCAGAACGACGTCGATGCCGTTCTTGTCGATCGTGCGCAGCGCCGCGTTGGTCAGGCGCAGGCTGACCCAGCGGTTCTCCGATTCGACCCAGAAGCGCCGCCGTTGCAGGTTCGGCAGGAACCGGCGCTTGGTCTTGTTGTTGGCGTGCGACACGTGGTGGCCGACCATCGGCGCCTTCCCCGTGACCTGGCAGACTCGGGCCATGACTCGCTCCGGACTCGCTGAAATTGGCGAAAGCCGATGATTTTAGCCGAGAAGTCTCGCTGCTTCAAGCGTTTGCCCCGAAGCGTCTATCCCCGGCACCGAAGGCCTTCCGCCCGCCATCCGGTTCAGAGCAGCCCGCGCTCGGCAAACGACACCGTCCGAGTTCCGGCGACGATGAAGTGATCGAGCGTCCTGATCTCGACCAGCGCCAGCGCCTGCTTGAGGGTCTGCGTCAGCAGCTCGTCGGCACGGCTCGGCTCGGCGACTCCCGACGGGTGGTTGTGGGCGAGAATGACGCCGGCGGCG
>DATEFZ010000116.1:0-2932 GCA_035280325.1 Casimicrobiaceae bacterium | reverse complement strand
CCGCCGCCGGCTCGATCGCGGTCGGAAACAGCCCGTCGCCGCGCAGTCGATCGCGCACCGCTCGCGGGCTGGCCGCGTCGAGCAAGCCGCGCTGTGCGCGGCCCGCGCCGTCGACCGCCTCGTACCGAAACGACGGCATCGCCCTCTTCCGCCGGCCGCTACCGTCCGAACCGGCGCGACGGCGCGCGCAGCAGGAACCGGCTCGGCTTGCCCAGCACCAGCTTGACCAGGTCGTCGAGCACCGGCGTGTCGAGCGCGTCGGGGAAGAATTCGAACACCACCGGCTCGAAGCGATCGACGTTGCGCAAGGTGACGACGATGGTCTCGTTGACGAAGTCAGGCGGCGCCGGTCACGCGCAACAGCTCGGACAGCGACGTCGTCCCGTCGACGAGCCAGCGCGCGCCATCGGCGCGCAGGCTCTTCACGCCGACGCGGACACAGGCTTCGCGCAAGGCCGGCTCGCCGGCGCGGTCGTGGATCAGCCGGCGCAGCGCGGGATCGACCAGCACCAGCTCGTAGACGCCGGTGCGGCCGCGATACCCCGAGCCGCCGCATTCGGCGCAACCGACCGGCTGGAAGATCGGCGTCGTCGCCGGCAGCCCGAGCCCGGACAAGAGCGCGACTTCGCCCGGCGACGGCGCTTGAGCGACCCGGCAGACCGGGCACAGGCAGCGCACCAGCCGCTGCGCCAGCACGCCGAGCAGGCTCGACGCCAGCAGGTAGGTTTCGACGCCCATGTCGGCGAGCCGCGTCACCGCGCTGACCGCATCGTTGGTGTGCAAGGTCGCCAGCACCAAGTGACCGGTCAGGCTCGCCTGCACGGCGATCTGCGCGGTCTCGAGATCGCGGATCTCGCCGATCATCACCACGTCGGGATCCTGGCGCAGGATCGAGCGCAGCGCGCGCGCGAAACTGTAGTCGATGCGCGGGTTGACCTGCGTCTGGCCGACGCCGTCGAGCGCGAATTCGATCGGATCCTCGGCGGTCATCACGTTGAGCTCGCCGCGCGGCAGTCGCGACATCGCCGCGTACAGCGTCGTCGTCTTGCCCGATCCGGTCGGGCCGGTGACCAGCAGGATGCCGTGCGGCTCGCGCACCAGCCGATCGACCGCGTCGCGCGTCGGCTCGCTCATGCCCAGCGCGGCCAGGTCGAGGCGGGCCGCGTCCTTGTCGAGCAGGCGCAGCACGACGCGCTCGCCGGCGCCGGTCGGCAGCGTCGACACGCGCACGTCGACGCTCTTGTCGCCGAGCTTGAGCGCCATCCGTCCGTCCTGCGGCAGCCGCTTTTCGGCGATGTCGAGGCTCGCCATCACCTTGAGCCGCGACACCAGCGCGGCGTGCAGCGCGCGCGGCGGCTCGACCACGTCGCGCAGGATGCCGTCGACCCGGAAGCGCACCACCGAGCGACCCTCGTACGGCTCGAAATGCAGGTCGGACGCGCGCTCGCGCAGCGCCTGCAGCAGGAGCGCGTTGATCATCCGGATCACCGGCGCGTCGGACGTCGCGCCGAGCAGGTCGTCGGCTTGCGGAATGTCCTGCAGCAGCCGCGCCAGATCGGCGTCGCGCGACAGGTCTTCCGAGAATTGCGCGACCGGCGCCGCCTGGTTGTAGGCGGTCGCGAGCTCGGCGGCGAAGCGCTCGGCGCCGACCGATAGCGTTTTGAGCGGCCGCTGCAGCACGCGTTTCAACTCGGCGATCCCTTCGACCGAGGCGTCGCCACGGGCGAGCACGACGATCGCGTCGCCGTCGTCCTTCAGCGGCAGCAAGCCGTGCGTGCGTGCGAACGCGTAGGGCACGCGCGGCAGGGAAGCTACGCCGGCGCCGGCAGGCGGGTTCGGATTCGGGGCCGGCATCGTCGCCCTGTCGATCGCTGGCCGCCGCCTATTTGACGCCGGGTTGCGGCGCCGGCGGCACCGCCACCGGCGGCGGCGGCGCGGTCAGCGGAGGCAATCGCGGCTCGCTCGGATCGCGCCAGAAGAAGCGCGACCCCGGCGACAGGCGTTGCTGCTCGCCGAGCAGGTAGTCATAGCGATCGCTGGTCAGCGCGGCGCCGGCGCTGCTCGAGCGAACGACGGTCGGCTTCAGGAACACCATCAGGTTGGTCTTGACCCGGCGCCGGTTGTCGTAGCGGAACAGCGAGCCCAGCACCGGAACGTCGCCCACCACCGGGACCTTGCTGGTGCCGTCGGTCAGCGCGTCCTGAATCAACCCGCCGAGCACGATGATCTGGCCGTCGTCGACCATCACCGTCGACTCGAGCGAGCGCTTGTTGGTGATGATCCCGGCGGCGTTGGTCGTGTCCTCGACCCGCGAGACCTCCTCGTAGATCGTCAGCTTGACGCTGCCGCCTTCGGTGATCTGCGGCTTGACCTTGAGGATCAGGCCCACGTCCTTGCGCTCGATCGTCTGGAACGGCGTCACCGTCGCCACCGAGCCGGTCTGCGCGTACTGCCCGGTGATGAACGGCACGTTCTCGGCGACGATGATGCTCGCCTGCTCGTTGTCGAGCGTCAGCAGGTTCGGCGTCGACAGGATGTTGGTGTTGGCGTCGGAACCGAGCGCGCGCGCCAGCAGCGCCAGATTGGTGATCGTGCCCAGGCCCGGGATGTTGATCGTGCCGCGGATCACGCCGAGGTTCAGACCCTGCCCGACCGAGCCGAGATTGACCGCGGCGTCGATGATGTTGGTGCCGCCGCCGCGGGTGCCGAAGTTGGTCCCGCCGCCGACCTGCGTCGCGCCGGTGTTGTTGAGCTTGTTGGCGTCGAGCAGGTTCCACTGGATGCCGAACTCGGCCGCCTTGTCGGCGGTGACCTCGACCACCAGCGCCTCGATGTAGATCTGGGCGCGACGCACGTCGAGCTTTTCGACGATCGCGCGGATGTTGTTGTACAGCGGCTCGGGAGCCATCACCAGCAGCGCGTTGTTGGCGGC
>DATEFZ010000115.1:0-4471 GCA_035280325.1 Casimicrobiaceae bacterium | reverse complement strand
GCCAACTGAGGCCCCGTCCCATCCGGGTTTCGCCGCAATGGCCTCATCTGCGTCGTTGCGCGGCTTGCGAATAGGCCAAGCTATTCGCTGCGCCACGACGCCTAGCATCTGAAGCCATTGCGGCAGAAACGCGGCTCATGTGGGACTTGTTCAGAGGTTCCTTAGGATACTAAAAACGAGCCCCCGACGTGAAAGCGTCCGGGGTCAGGGCCGCCGGACGCGAGGGGAAATGGACCAAATCCGCGACACCGCGCTCGGTCGGCGGCGGCGGCGGCCAGCCGTTGGCCGGACGGGCTTCGATTAGAATGGTTGCTCCCGCGACCCGCCCCGAAGTCAGCCACTCCCCATGGACACGTCGGCCCCGCGTCGGCCGCGCCTGACGCAGTTGAGTCACGGCGGCGGTTGCGGCTGCAAGATCGCGCCGGCGATCCTGCGCGACCTGCTCGCCCGGGCGTCACCCGCGCCGTTGCCGGCCGATCTGCTGGTCGGCATCGAGACCTCCGACGATGCCGCGGTGTACCGGCTGAACGACCGTCAGGCGGTCGTCGCCACCACCGATTTTTTTCTGCCGATCGTCGACGATCCGTTCGATTTCGGCGCCATCGCCGCCACCAACGCGCTGTCGGACATCTATGCGATGGGCGCCACGCCGCTGTTCGCGCTGGCGGTGGTCGCGATGCCGCTCGATCGCCTGCCGGCGGCGACGATCCGGGACATACTGGCGGGCGGCGAAGCGGTCTGCGCCAGGGCCGGGATTCCGCTGGCCGGCGGGCACACGATCGAATCGGTCGAGCCGATCTACGGCCTGGTCGCGATCGGTACTGTCCACCCGGACCGGATCAAGCGCAACGTCGGCGCCCGTCCGGGCGACCTCCTGATCCTCGGCAAGCCGCTCGGCGTCGGTGTGCTCGGCGCCGCGCTGAAAAAAGACCGGCTCGGCGCCGAGGCATACGCGGCGATGGTCGCCAGCGCGACCCGGCTCAATACGCCAGGCATTGCGCTGGGCGCGATGGATTCGGTGCACGCCCTGACCGACGTCACCGGCTTCGGCCTGCTCGGTCATCTGCTCGAGATCTGCCGCGGGTCAGAGGTCGGCGCGCTAGTGCAATTCGACCGCATCCCGCTGCTGCCGGACGCGCTCGCGCTTGCACGTGGCGGCACGATGACCGGCGCCTCCGACCGCAACTGGTCCGGCTGCCGCGACGAGGTGGGCTTGAGCGCGCGCGGCGACGAGGTCCGGACGCTGCTCACCGACCCCCAGACCTCGGGCGGCCTGCTGGTCGCCTGCGCGCCGGCTGCCGTCGACGACGTGCTGGCAGCGTTTGCGCGCGAGGGCTTCGACAACGCTGCGCCGATCGGTTGCATCACCGCGCCGCCGGCGAGGATCGTCGTCGAATGACCGGCTGTCGAAAGGATTCGAAGCGATGACCGAACGAGCGAAACTGCGCGCGATCGAGCCTCGACGCCGATCCGCCCATGCCGACGCCCTGGCGGAGCGATTCGCCGCGATCCGCGCCGCGACGGCGGCGCTGGCCGCGCCGCTGTCCGACGAGGACTGCGCGATCCAGTCGATGCCCGATGCGAGCCCGGTGAAATGGCACCTCGCCCACACCACCTGGTTTTTCGAAACGTTCCTGCTCGAGCCTCGTCTTGCCGGGTATCGGGTCTACGATCCGGCGTTCAGGACGCTTTTCAATTCCTACTACAACGCGGTCGGCGACAGGCATCCGCGGCCGCAGCGGGGGTTGATCTCGCGCCCGTCGCGCGCCGAGGTCATGTCGTACCGGGCGCACGTCGAGGCGGCGCTGTCGGACCTCCTTGCCGGCAGCGACAACGACGCCGGACTCGGCGCGCTGGTCGAGCTCGGCCTCCAGCACGAGCAGCAGCACCAGGAGCTGATCCTGACCGACGTGCTGCACATGCTTTCCTGCAATCCTCTGCAGCCGGCTTACCTGGCGTCCGGCGACGTCCGTCGCGGCGACATTGCGGCGCCGCTCGCCTGGGTGGAATTCGACGGTGGTCTTGCCGACATCGGTCACCACGGGCAGGGCTTCGCCTTCGACAACGAGCTGCCGCGGCATCGCGAGTACCTCGCGCCGTTCGCGCTGGCCAGCCGTCCCGTGACCAATGGCGAGTACCTGGCCTTCATCGCCGACGGCGGATACCAGCGGCCGGAGCTGTGGCTGTCAGAAGGCTGGGACTGGGTGAACGCGGCAGGCGTCGGCGCCCCGCTGTATTGGCGGCGCTCGGGTGGCGAGTGGCATCGCTTCACGCTGCGCGGCTTGCTGCCGGTCGACCTCGCGGCGCCGGTTTGCCACGTCAGCCTGTTCGAGGCCGACGCCTGCGCGCGCTGGGCCGGCGCCCGATTGCCGACCGAATCGGAATGGGAGCATGCTGCGGCCCGGGTTCCGGTGCACGGCCGATTCGTCGAGAACGGGTCGCTCTTGCCTCGGGCGGCGATCTCCGGCGATCCGGTCAGCCAGATGTACGGCGACGTCTGGCAATGGACGCAGAGCGCATACGCACCCTATCCGGGTTATCGTCCCGCGGCGGGGGCCCTCGGCGAGTACAACGGCAAGTTCATGTGCAACCAGTACGTGCTGCGCGGCGGCTCCTGCGCGACACCGCGATCGCACATCCGTTCGACTTACCGCAACTTCTTCCCCGCCGCTGCCCGCTGGCAATTCGCCGGCTTCCGCCTGGCCCGGGATGCGGAGCCCCGCGCCTGACATCGATATGGGTTCGGCGAGCGTCGGGTCGCGCCGTGCCAGCGGCAGGGTTCGCCTGCTCGCCCTGCTCGCGGCGACGCTTTTCTCCAGCGTTGCCGGCGCTTTTGCTTTCGACGACGTGGCCAGGATCGCGGCGCAGCGCGCCGCCGAGCCGTACAAGGTTCGCACCGACAAGCTTCCGGCCTCGCTCGATCGGCTCGACTACGACCACTTTCGCGACATCCGCTTCAAGCCGGCTCGCATGCTCTGGCGCGCCGAAGGCCTGCCGTTCGAGATCGCATTCTTCCACGAGGGGCTGAGCTTCAGGGACCCGGTCACGATCAACGAGCTGGTCGGCAATGCCGTGCGCGAGGTGCGCTTCAACCCCGACCTGTTCGACTACGGCGCCAACGACATCGATCCGCGCCAGATGAGCGGCCTCGGATTCGCCGGCTTTCGCGTCCATTACGCCCTCAATACGCCGAAATACAGGGACGAGGTCCTGGTCTTTCTCGGCGCGAGCTACTTCCGTGCCCTCGGCAAAGGTCAGCGCTACGGAATCTCGGCGCGCGGCCTGGCGGTCGACACGGCACTCGCGTCGGGCGAGGAATTTCCGCGCTTCGTCGAATTCTGGCTCAAGCGGCCGGCGCCGAACGCGACCGAGCTCACGATCTTCGCGCTGCTCGATTCGAAACGCGTGACCGGAGCCTATCGCTTCGTGGTCAAACCCGGGACCGATACGGTGATGGACATCAAGGCTCGGTTGTACCTGCGCGAGCACGTCAGCAAGCCGGGGCTGGCGCCGCTGACGACGATGTTCTTCTTCGGCGAGAACCAACGCGCGGCGCGGCCCGATTACCGGCCGGAAGTGCACGATTCGGACGGGCTTTCGATCGCCTCCGGCACCGGCGAGTGGATCTGGCGGCCGCTCGTCAATCCCAAGCGGCTGCTGGTCACGTCGTTCGCGCTGTCGAACCCCGCAGGCTTCGGATTGATGCAACGCGATCGCGATTTCGAGCACTACGAGGACCTCGAGGCCCGCTACGACCTGCGCCCGAGCGCATGGGTCGAGTCACGGGGCGCGTGGGGCAGCGGGCGTGTCGAGCTGGTGCAGATTCCGAGTCCCGACGAAACCAACGACAACATCGTTGCCTACTGGGTGCCCGATCGCGCGCCGATGCCGCAGCAGCCGTACGATTTCGAGTATCGCCTGCGCTGGCAGAAAGACGACTGGGCCAGGCCCTCGACGTCGTGGGTGACGCAGACGCGGCGCGGCCGCGGCTATGTCCGCAAGGACGACGGCAGCATCGGCTTCATCATCGACTTCGACGGCCCGGCGTTGAAGAAGCTGCCGCCGGACGCCAAGATCGAGGGCGTCGCGTCGGCCGACGCGAACGGCGAGGTGGTCGAATTGATCGGGCATCGCAACGACGTGACCGGCGGCTGGCGGCTCGCCTTGCGCGTCAAGCGGCGCGACGATGCCAAACCGGTCGAGTTGCGCGCGTACCTGCGCGGCGGCGGCAACGCGGTGTCGGAAACGTGGAGCTACATCCTTCCCCCGGACTAGCGGCGCCGGCCGGCGAGCCGTGCACCCGCTACGTCGAACGGCTTTCGCCGTCGGTGGAGGAGCGAACCGCCCTGCTCGACGAGCTCGCCCGCGCCGACGTTCCGGCCGATGCGCGGGCGAGCATGCTGCGGCTGCAGCGCGCGCTGGCCGCGGGCGACGTCGACGGCGACAATCCTGCCCTGGCTTCGATCCGGCG
>DATEFZ010000114.1:0-9893 GCA_035280325.1 Casimicrobiaceae bacterium | reverse complement strand
GCCAACTGAGGCCCCGTCCCATCCGGGTTTCGCCGCAATGGCCTCATCTGCGTCGTTGCGCGGCTTGCGAATAGGCCAAGCTATTCGCTGCGCCACGACGCCTAGCATCTGAAGCCATTGCGGCAGAAACGCGGCTCATGTTGGACTTGTTCAGAGGTCCCTGGGAGGCTAGATCGTTCCCGCCGCGCGCAGGCGCGCGATGTCGGCGTCGCCGTAGCCGACGCTGCGCAGCACCGCGTCGGTATGCTCGCCGAGCGCCGGGCCGATCCAGTCGACGTCGCCGGGCGTGGCCGACAGCTTCGGCACGACGCCGGGAAATTTCATCGGCGTGCCGTCGGGCAGGCATACCTGCCGGATCATCTCGCGCGCCAGGTACTGCGGGTCGGCAACGATGTCGGCGGCGGTGTAGATCTTGCCGTGCGGAACGTCGGCGGCCTTGAGCGCCGCCAGCACCTGGTCGAGGTCATGGGCGGCGGCCCAGTCGCCGATCGCGCCGTCGATGTCCGCGGTGCGTTGCACACGGCCGAGGTTGTTGGCCAGCGACGGATCGCCGCCGAGATCGTCGCGCCCGATCGCGTGCATCAGGCGCTTGTAGATGCTGTCGCCATTGCCGGCGATGACCACGCTCGCGCCGTCGCGCGTCGTATAGGTGTTCGAAGGCACGATGTTGGTCAGCCCGGTGCCGATCCGGCCGCGCGTCTCGCCGCGCACATCGTAATCGGGAACCAGGCTTTCCATCATGTTGAACACCGCCTCGTACAGCGCGACGTCGACGACCTGGCCCCTGCCGCCGTTCGCCTCGCGGTGATGCAGCGCCATCAGCACGCCGATGACCCCGTGCAACGCCGCCAGCGCGTCGCCGATGCTGATGTTCATGCGCACCGGCGGCCGGTCGGGAAAGCCGGTGACGTGCCGCATGCCGCCCATCGACTCGCCGACGGCGCCGAATCCGGGCTGGTCGCGATACGGCCCGGTCTGGCCGAATCCCGACAGCCGAAGCAGGATCAGCCCGGGATTGTCCGCGGCGAGCACGTCGTAGCCAAGGCCCCACTTCTCCAGCGTGCCGGGCCGGAAATTCTCGATCACGACGTCGGCTTCGCGGGCGAGCCGACGCGCGATCTCCTGGCCTTCGGCGACGCGCAGGTCGACCGTCACCGATTTTTTGTTGCGCGCCTGCACGTACCACCACAGCGACGTCCCGTTGTGCAGCAGGCGCCACTGGCGCAGCGGGTCGCCGCCGGCGGGCGATTCGATCTTGACCACTTCGGCGCCGAATTCGGCCAGCACCTTGCCGGCGAACGGCCCGGCGATCAGCTGGCCCAGCTCGACTACTTTGAGGTCGGCCAGAGGGCGCGCATTCGGTGCGGGCTGGGGCATGGCGCAGGCTAGCATTCATCGCCGCCGACGGCGGCAAGCTTCGATGATTCTACCAAGTCGAGAACGTTGCGGAACCGCAGCGAAAGTCTCGCATGAGCGTTCAGATCGTCGCACCGGCCCGGCGTTCGCGCAGCGCCTGCTCGAGCTCGCGCAGCTTGGCCGCCATCGCGGCGCCGACGAAGATCTGCGGCTCCGACGGCGGGCTGACGCCTTCCTTCTTCTCCCGCTCGGCGATGCTGCGCCTCGCCTGTTCGAACGCCTCGACGAACGAGTCCTCGAACGACAGCGCCTGCCGGAAGAGCGCCTCGGCAAAGAACGTCGCGTCGCTGTCGGTGCCGCAGCCGAACGAGGTCCGGTCGGCCGCCGACGCGGTCATGACCAGCGTGTGCTCGTCCTTCAACGGCTCGACGTAGCCACCGGAGTAGCAGGCCGACACGATCACGATGCGCCACTTGATACCGGACTGGTCGAGCATGTCGCGCAGCATCCTCGGCGTCAGCTCATCGAGGTCGAGCGGCGGGAATTCCGCCGCCAGCCGGAAGTTGCGGCTGCCATGACTTTCGAGGTATACGGCCACGACGTCGTCGTCGGGGTCGATCGTCGCGCCGATCTCGTCGAGCGCGTCGTGCAGGTTGCTGACGGTGGCCAGCGGCAGGTCGAGCACCGTGCGCGGATTGTTGATCAGCGCGATCGAGCGCCCTTCGGTATCGAAGCGCTGGTCGAAGAGCTTCTTGGCCGCCACGATATCCTTGCGAAACACGTCCTCGGCGGCGTCGGGCGCGAACCCGACGAAGTACAGGTCGGTCTTGCCGGGTCGCTGGTCGGCGAGGTCGGCCAGCGCCTGGTCGAAGAGCTTCGGTTGCGCGGCGAGCGCCTCTTCCGACGCCGGGCCCGGGTAGCCGGAGTCGGCGGCTTCGGCGTCCGGCAGGACGCGCCACCAGGACGGGTCCGGCAGCCGCGGCGCGAGCAGCCACATCGGGCTGATCAGCACGACGGCCGCCGCCAGTGCCCGCAGCGCATGGTGCCGCGGTCGCGCGACCAGGCTCACCGTCGCCGCTCGCCACAGCCAGATGAAAATCCAGACGCTCAGCAGCCACCAGGTCGGAACCGCGAATCCCGGCAACGGCAGCGCGCTGCCGCCGATCGTTTCGACCGCCCGCCCGAGCTGGATCGGCCACTCGCTCGCCAGCACGATCACCGGCAGCGCCAGCGCGTACGACGGCTGCCGGAAGGCGCGCGCCAGGAACGCTGCCAAAAGCATCAGCAGCGCACCGTAGAAAACCTCCCAGACGACGCCCTGCCAATCGAAGACCGCGCCGGGGTCGCGCCCGAGCCAGTCGACGCCGACGTCGGTCAGCGCCAGGAACACGAACAGCACCAGGAGCTGCGGCAGGCCGATGCGGAACTCGAGTCTCGCCACCGGCAGGCCGAACGGAATCCGGCCGCCGTGCGCGAGGTTGCGTGCAAGGTCGCGAAAGAGCGTCATCGCCGTCGCAGCGTTTAGCCGGCGCGCGCGCTAATGTACGCCTTGACCCGGTCGGCGTCGGGCGGCAGGACGTCGAAGCGCTGCGGCAGCGCTTCGATTCCGGCGTACGCGGCAGGACGAGCAGGCTCCATGCCGAGCGCCTCGCGTATCGTCGCCGCGAACTTCGCCGGCAGCGCGGTCTCGACGCAGATCAGCGGTATGCCCTCCTCGCGCTGCTCGAGCCCGACCTTGATGCCGTCGGCGGTGTGCGGATCGACGACGATACGGTAGCGGTCGGCGACCGCCTGGATGGTGGCGATCCGGTCGGCGTGCGTGCTGCGGCCGGAGACCAGGCCGCACTCCCGCCAGGCCGCTTCCAGCGGGCTGCCGACCACGTCGAAGCCGCCGTCGCGCTCGAGCCGCGACCACAGCGCGCGAACGACGCTCGCATCGCGACCGGCCAGATCGAAGACGAAACGCTCGAAGTTCGACGCTTTGGCGATGTCCATCGACGGGCTCGATGTCGGCACCACCTCTCCCGGCCGGCGGACCCGGTAGCGGCCGCTCTTGAAGAATTCGTCGAGCACGTCGTTCTCGTTGCTGGCCAGGATCAGCCGGCGGATCGGCAACCCCATTTCGCGCGCCACGTGAGCGGCCAGAATGTTGCCGAAATTGCCCGACGGGACCGCGAACGAGACCCATTCGCGATCGCTTGAGGTCGCCGCGAAGTAGGCCTTGAAGTAGTAGACGACCTGAGCCGCCACCCGTGCCCAATTGATCGAATTGACCGTGCCGATGCGCATGTCGCGCTTGAACGCGGCATCGGCGCCGATCGCCTTGACGATGTCCTGGCAATCATCGAACACGCCGTCGATCGCGATGTTGAAGATGTTCGGGTCGGTCAGGCTGTACATCTGCGCAGTCTGGAACGGACTCATCCGCCCGCGCGGCGAGAGCATGAACACGCGAATCCCGCGCTTGCCTCGCATCGCATGCTCGGCCGACGAGCCGGTGTCGCCCGAGGTCGCGCCGAGGATGTTCAGATCGCGCCGGCCGCGGGCCAACGCTTCCTCGAACAGGTTGCCGAGGAGCTGCAGTGCGATATCCTTGAACGACAGCGTCGGCCCGTTCGACACGCGCAGAAGCAGCACGCCGCGCTCGAGCTCGAGTAATGGCGCGATGTCGTCGCTGCCGAACGTCGCCGCGGTGTAGCTGCGGTCGATCAGCTCGCGCAACGTCGCTGCCGGAAGATCGTCGGCGTAGCGGGCAATGATCGCCAGGGCAAGCGCGCGATAGTCGAGGCCGCGCAGGGCGGCCAGCTCGGCCGCCGCCAGGCGCGGGTACGCGGCCGGGACGATCAGACCGCCGTCGGCCGCGAGGCCGCCCAGCAGGATCGCCGAAAACGGCTGTGACGAGGTGCCGCCGCGCGTGCTGACGTACTCCATGACTCGAGAAAAGACGAGTTACGGCTCCGGCGCCATGTCGATCTCGCGCACGGCCTTCTGGACGCGCAGCCGCTCGACGTTGGCGCGAATCTGCTCGCGCAGCGCAAGGCCGTTCGGCACCGCGTGCAGCACCAGCAACGGCGTCGTACGGTCGGACGACGAGAGCACGACGTCGGACAGCCCGAACATGCGCAGGAAGAACGGCTCGAGCAGCGTCGTGTCCTTGACCCGGTACAGCTCGATCGAATCGGTTCGCCGACTCAGCACGCCGCGCGTCAGTCCGACGCGGTCGGTGCTCACCGTATAGCGAAAGTACCGAAGCTCGAGATAGCGCCAGACGGCGACCACGAGCGGCACCAGCAGCACCCAGAACGCCTGCGGCGCGATCAGGACGCCGGCGACGACGACGGCGACGGCGACCAGCGCACAGGCGAGATAGGTGCCGAAGTTGGTTAGCTGCGAAGGGCTTCCTTCCCAGACGACGGCTTCGCCGGCGGTTTCCATGTCGGGCTCCGTTCTGTTAGGGCCTGTTAACGGGTCCTAGCTCAGGTCTTCCATGCGGATGCGAACCACCTTGCCCCGCACCGTCGGCAGCGACTCGATGCGCTCGATCGCATCGACCACGCGCCGCTCGATCGAACGATGGGTGAGCAGGATGATGTCGGTCTGCGCTGCGCCTTCGGTCGGTTCCTTCTGGATCATCGCCTCGATCGAAATCTCGCGATCGGCCAGGATGCGGGTTATGTCGGCCAGCACGCCGGGCCGGTCCTCGACGCGCATGCGCAGGTAGTAGCTGGTCTCGACCTCGCCGATCGCCAGGATCGGCGTGTCGGAAAGCTGGTCGGGCTGGAATGCGAGGTGCGGCACGCGGTGCTCAGGGTCGGCCGTGTGCATGCGCGTGACGTCGACCAGGTCGGCGATGACCGCGCTCGCGGTCGGCTCGGCGCCGGCACCCGGACCGTAGTAAAGCGTCGGTCCGACCGCGTCGCCCTTGACCAGCACCGCGTTCATCGCGCCTTCGACGTTCGCGATCAGCCGCTTGTGCGGCACCAGGGTCGGATGGACGCGCAGCTCGATGCCGTCGCGGCCGGCGGATTGCCCGCGCCGCGTGATGCCGAGGAGCTTGATCCGGTAGCCGAGCTGCTCGGCATAACGGATGTCCTCGCGCGCCAGACGCGAGATGCCCTCGGTGTAAGCCTTGTCGAGCTGCATCGGCACGCCGAAAGCGATCGCCGACATGATCGTCAGCTTGTGCGCGGCGTCGACGCCGTCTACGTCGAAGGTCGGATCGGCCTCGGCGTAACCCCGCGCCTGCGCGTCCTTGAGCGCGCCGGCGAAGGTCGCGCCGGTGGCGCGCATCTCTGACAGGATGAAGTTGCTGGTGCCGTTGATGATGCCGGCGATCCACTCGATGCGGTTCGCGGTGAGGCCCTCGCGCAGCGCCTTGATGATCGGTATGCCGCCGGCGACCGCCGCCTCGAACGCGACCATCACTCCGGCTTTCTGCGCGGCGGCGAAGATCTCGTTGCCGTGCGCGGCGAGCAGCGCCTTGTTGGCGGTGACGACGTGCTTGCCGTTGCGGATCGCGCGCAGGACGTATGCCTTGGCCGGCTCGATGCCGCCGATCAGCTCGACCACGATGTCGATGGCGCGATCATCGATCACCGCCGTCGCATCGGTGCCGACCACGACGCCGTCGCCGCCGCGCGCGAGTTCCTGCGCGCGGGCGAGCGTGCGTGTCGCGATGCGGGCAACGCGGATCGGCCGCCCCGCCCGGCGGGTGATCTCGGCCTCGTTCCGCAGCAGCACGTCGCAGGTGCCCCGCCCGACGGTGCCCATGCCGAGCAGGCCCACCTGCAGCGGTTTCATCGCCGTATTGACCATGCGCTTCAGGCGAATCCGTCTTCGCGAAACATCTGCTTGATGCCGCGAATCGCCTGGCGAGTCCGCGGCTCGTTCTCAATCATCGCGAACCGCACATGGCCGTCGCCGTACTCGCCGAAGCCGATTCCGGGCGACACCGAGACCTTGGCCTTCGCCAGGAGCTTCTTGGTGAACTCGAGCGAGCCGAGCGCCCGATACGGCTCGGGGATCGCCGCCCAGACGTACATCGAGGCGCGCGGAATGTCGACCTTCCAGCCGGCCTCGTGCAGACCCTTGACCAGCACGTCGCGGCGCTTCTGGTAGTTCTGCGCGATCCGGGCGACGCAGTCCTGCGGGCCTTCCAGCGCGGCGATCGAGGCCACCTGGATCGGCGTGAAGGTGCCGTAGTCGTGGTAGCCCTTGATGCGCGACAGCGCATAGACCAGATCCTTGTTGCCGACCATGAAACCGATCCGCCAGCCGGCCATGTTGTAGCTCTTCGACATGGTGAAGAACTCGACGGCGACGTCGCGGGCGCCCTCGACCTGCATGATCGACGGCGCCCTCCAGCCGTCGAAGCAGATGTCGGCGTACGCCAGATCGTGCACGACGTAGATGCCGTGCTCGCGGGCCAGCCCGACCAGCCGCTCGAAGAACGGCAGCTCGACGCACTGCGCGGTCGGATTGGCCGGGAAGTTGACGATCAGCATCCTAGGCTTGGGAAAGCTCGATTTGATCGTGCGCTCGAGCTCGGCGAAGAAGTCTACGTCGGGTGTGAGCTGGACCTGCCGGATATCGGCGCCGGCGATCACCGGCCCGTAGATGTGGATCGGGTAGCTGGGGTTGGGCACCAGCACGGTGTCGCCCTGCCCGAGCGTGGCAAGACCCAGATGCGCGATGCCTTCCTTCGATCCTATGGTGACTATCGCCTCGGTCTCAGGATCGAGGTCGACGTCGTAGCGGCGCTTGTACCACTGGCAGATCGCGCGGCGCAGCCGCGGGATGCCGCGCGATACCGAGTAGCCGTGGGTGTCGGTGCGCTGCACGGTCTCGACCAGCTTGGCGACGATGTGCGGGGGCGTCGGTCCGTCCGGATTGCCCATCCCGAAATCGATGATGTCCTCGCCGCGCCGCCGCGCGGCCATCTTGAGCTCGGAGGTAATGCTGAAGACATACGGCGGCAGGCGCGCGATGCGCGCGAACTGCGAATCGTTCGGGGAAGCCATGCGGTTCCTCCGCCGCCGGCATAAGCGCCCGGACCGTCCGAGCGATGCGGCGACGATCGACGCTATAATCGTAGCGGACTCGGGCGGTTGCCGCAATGCACAATGGCGCCGTCTTCCGTGGGTCCACCTCCTGCATTTCGCTCGATCCACCACCAGGCTTTGCCATGAAGTTCCACCTCGACCGCGCCACCGGCAACGTCTTCACCGGGCACGGCGCGGGGTTCGTCAGGATCGGCGAAGTCGAATACCGCGGCAACCTGGTAGTGACTCCCGAGCGCGTGATCGAAGGCTGGGGACGAGGCGGCTTCGACGCGCTGGCGGAACAGGACTTCGCCGCGCTTGCCGCGCTCGCGCCGGAGGTCGCATTGTTCGGCAGCGGGAAGACGATGCGCTTTCCGCATCCCGCGCTCACCCGCGCGCTGGCCGATGCCGGTATCGGTCTCGAAGTGATGGACACCCGGGCGGCGTGCCGCACCTACAACATTCTGGCCGCCGAGGGTCGCCGAGTGGCAGCGGCGATCCTGCTCGACGGCTGAAGCGCTGCCGGCGCGACGCCGCTATCGATCCAGTCGGCGCGGCCTGCCTTCGGCGTCGTCCCGACGCACCGACGCCAGCGCGGCCGACAAGCGCTCGGCGTCCGGCGTCAGGCGCAGGTACGACACCATGCGGCCGACCTCGCGCGCGGGATCGGCCAGCAGGTCGGCGAAGTCGATGCGCAGGTGCTCACGGCTGGCAAGAAAGCGGTTGACCTCCTCCCACAACCGCACCTGCAACCGCTCGGCCCAGGGATCGGGCCACCAGTGGGTGCGGCGAATCGAGGCGATCGATTCGTCGAGCGGCCGATAGGTCCATACGAAACGGGTCGACGGGCCCCAGGCGGCGATCAGGTCGTCGCCGCACAGCGATAGGAGTGGATGCTTGGCACCGATGTGGGTCGCGCCGCCGGCCTCGACAAAGCCGATCCAGTCTTCGAGCTTGCGCACCCGCTCGGCGCGCGGGTAGCGCTCCTGGATGTCGGGCTCGTGCCACCAATGCCGCAGTCGCCGCGCCAGGCGCGCCGACTCGTAGTAGCCTGCCCAGAAAGGCGCCCCCAGGTCGACGCCCAGGTGGTGCAGTATCCCGGCCGCCGCCGACGAGCCCGAGCGGTACAGACCGAGCACCGCGATACGCGTCGCCGTCAAGTTCCTCCGCCCGGCAGCTTGTGCGTCGGGCGATTGTAATGCAGATTGCCGAAGAAACTTCCGAATGAACCCCAGTCCGCGGCACGGAGGCGCGATGGTCAAGGTCTACGGCATGTCCGCGTCGGGCAACTGCCACAAGGTGCGGATGGTGCTCGAGGCACTCGCCGAGCCCTACGACTGGATCGAGATCGACCCGGGCGCCGGCGAGACGCGCACGCCCGAATTTCTGGCCAGGAACCCGAACGGCAAGGTACCGGTGCTCGAGTTCGAGCCGGGCAGCTACCTGCCCGAATCGAACGCGATCATCTGCTACCTCGCCGAAGGCACGCCGCTCCTGCCGGGCGATCGGATGGAGCGGGCGCGCGTTCTGCAGTGGCTTTTTTTCGAGCAGTACAGCCACGAGCCGTACCTCGCCGTCGCGCGCTTCCTACGCCGCTTTCATCCCGATCCGGGGTCGCAGCGCGCACTCGCCGAGTCGAAGCAGGCCGGCGGCTACCGCGCGCTGGAGGTGATGGAACGGCGACTCGCGAGCGCGCCTTTTCTGGTCGCCGGCCGCTACACCGTCGCCGACATCGCGCTCTACGCCTACACCCACGTCGCCGGCGAAGGCGGCTTCGACCTCGCCCGCTTCCCGGCAATACGCGCGTGGCTGGCGCGCGTCGCTGCGCAACCGGGTTACGCGTCGATGCCCTCCTCTTGAGGCTCCGCGCGAAGCGCCGATTTCAGCACTTGATCGTCTGGCGGCAATACTGGGTCAATTCGCGCACCACGCTGGTGTCGCCCGCCGGCGTGCGCGCCTTGCCCGGTCCGTACTCCATCGCCAGCTTGAAATCGTACTTGCGGAAGAATGCGTCGAACTGCTCGGCGCCGACGGTGCCGACCGCTGCCAGCCCGTCGCTGGCCGGATCGTAGTCGAGCACGATCGCCGCCAGCGGCTGCGGCGCCGGGCCGCTGACGACGCGCGCCCCCGCCGCCGGATCGTAGACGCTGTGGTCGGCACAGCAGTGGATGACGTTGCCGTCCGAGGTCGGCGAGCGCTCGGGCTGGAAGCGGATGAAGGAGACGTCGCGGGTCGGATAGGCGAGCTTGTGCGCGCAGATCGCCGAGTACGCGACCAGCGCCTCCCCCGGTCCGACGCCACCATTCCATGTGTAGGTGGCGCCGTCGGCACGACGCACCGCGCCGGCGGCAGCGACCGGATGGCCGAGATTGAGCAGGAAGCAGGGCGTCCCGGCAAACGGATAGTTGAAGACGTAGTTGGTCCGCGCCGCGATTGTGCCGGACTTGATCGGGTCACCGTGCACGTCGACCAGCCGCGACCGGCCGTACAGGCGCG
>DATEFZ010000113.1:0-5476 GCA_035280325.1 Casimicrobiaceae bacterium | reverse complement strand
CATCGCCGGGTGGCGCGCGATCGGCGCGATCACTTCGAGGGCCTGCTCGGGCCGGCCGGCGGCGACCAGCGCCCGCGCGTACTGGCAGGCGTAGCTCGCTCGCGTCGGCGATGCGGCGTGCGCGGCGGCCAGCGCGCTGAGCGCGGCATCGAGATGTCCCGCTCCGAGCTCGGCGACACCGAGGCAATAGCGCCCCCATTCGTCACCGTTGTGCAGATGGGCGATCGGTCGCGCAACCTGGAGCGCGGCGTCGGCGCTGCCCGCCTGCGCCAACGCCCAGGCATGGTATTGGCGCGTGTTGAACACCGAAGGCTCGAGCATCGCCGCCCGTTCGAATGCGGTGACGGCGGCAGGCCAGCGATGCAAGCCGGCAAGGGCGCGGCCGCGCAACAAGTTGAGCGACCCGCTCCGCGGCTCGCGCCGCAGCAGGCGATCGATCAGCGCCAGCGCCTCGGCGTTCCTGCGCACGTCGATCAGCGCCACGGCAGCGGCGGTGCGCTGCTCGACCGAGCGGGCGCGGCGCGCATAGGCCACCGCCTCGGACACGGCGTCGTCGATGCGCCCATCCTCGAGCAGCATCAGCACATAGCCGTGCAATGCCTGGCGGGCGGCGGCGGGGACTTCGCAGGCGCGGCGATAGTACGCTTCCGCTTCGGCGTGGCGTCCAAGCTCGTCGTGGATCTTGCCCAGTCCCATCAGTCCGCGTGCGCGATCGATCGGCACGTCGCTGCGCGAAGCGCGTTCGAAGACGCGCTCGGCCAGCGGGAAAGCGCCGCTGGGCCGCTCCTGCTGCAGGATGCGCCAGCCCAGCGTGCCGGGGTCGGTAACCAGCATCAGGTCCTCGGCGCCGCCGCGCAGCACGTCGCCGACGTCGGCATCCGGCGCTCGCTCGCCTCCGACCGGCTCGATGCGGCTGCCGGCGTAGCGCAGGCGCAGGACGTAGCCCTCGCCTTCGCGCGTGATCTCGCCGTCGATTTCGGCGCCCGGCCGGCCGAACAACTGGCGCAGGTAGCGTACGATGCCGCGCATCGACGTGCGGCCTCCCGGAAGCTGGATGTCGGGCGCGCCTTGCGCGCGCTGCATGACGCGCTGCTGGAATCGCGTTCCCGATTCCGCGTGAAGGTCGTGATACGCGTCGCGCAGCCGCGCGGCGACGACCTGCGGTTCGTAGCCGCGCTCGGCGAGCTCGCGCGGCACGGCGATCGGGGCGATAGTGATCGTGTCGTTGGAGAGCTCGCGCCAGAACGAGACGGCCAGCGCGGCGACGATGGCGATCGCGGCTACCGTCAACACGATCGACACGATCAGGTCGACGTGCTGCAGCGAGACAAGCGAGAACAGCGCAGGCACCGGCGCCGCCGACACCGGAACGCCTGGCGGCCATGCGTGCTGCCGATCGGTTCGTGCCGGCGTCCCGTTCATTGCAGACGCAGCCCGGAGGCCTTGACCACCGGGGTCCAGCGCGCGAGCTCGGACTTCAGGTAGTCGGCGAACTGCTCGGGCGTCCCGCCGGCGGGCTCGATGCCCTGGGCGGAGAGCATCGAGCGCACGTCGGGTAGCTCGAGAGCACGGCCGATCTCCTGGTTCAACCGGCCGACGATCGCCGGCGGCGTGCCGGCCGGCGCCAGGATGCCGAACCAGCCGGCGACTTCGAATCCCGGATAGCCGAGCTCGGCGACCGTCGGCACGTCGGGCAGCCACGGCAGCCGGCGAGCCGCGGTGACCGCGAGCGCCTTGAGCTGGCCGCTTCTCAGGTACGGCTCCTTGCCGGTCGGATAGCCGAAGGAGAGCGGTACCTCGCCCGACAACAAGTCGCGGATCAGCGTCGACGAGCTGCCGTACGGCACGTGCAGGAGCTCGATCCGCGCCGCGTCCAGCACCGACACCGCGGCCAGATGCGGCGGCGTGCCGATGCCGACCGTCGAGTAGGTCAGCTGGTTCGGGCGGCGGCGCGCTTCGGCGACGAGCTGGGGCAGCGAATCGATCCCGAGCGACGGATTGACCAGGATGATCAAGGGCGCCGACGCAACCTTGATGATCGGAGCAAAAGCCCGGATCGGATCGACCGCCTGCCTGCCGAGTGTCGTGGGCAGCGTCACCAGCGACAGGCCGGCGATCACCAGCGTGTAACCGTCGGACGCGGCCTTCGCCGCCAGCTCGTTGCCGATGTTGCCCGAGACTCCCGGTCGGTTGTCGATGAGCACCGTCTGCTTGAAAGACGCTTCGAGCCTGGATCCGATCAGGCGCGCGAGCGCGTCGACGGTCGTCCCGGCCGGGAAGGTGACGATCAGCCGGATAGGCCGGTCGGGGTACGACGCTGCGTCGGTCGCGTCCTCGGCGCGCGCGAGGCTCGCCGGCAGCGCCGACCCAAGCAGCGAACCAAGCGCCGCGGCGCCGGCGGCGCGCAGGATTCGAAGCGAGGCCAGACGCCTGGCGCGATTCATCGCTCGTGCCGCAGCGCCAGCATCGCGGCGATCAATTCGGGCTCGTCCCAGGGGACGTCGACCGGGTACTCGCGCAACCAGTGGCTGTGCGGATCGCGCAGCCATTCGAGCGGAAAATTGACGCGCACGCCTTCCTCGTCGGGATCGAGCGCCGACCGCGACGGCGAAGGCGAGCCGTGCAGCACCGCGAACATCGCTGCGCACAGGTCGATCTTGAGTATTGCGCCACGGTGGGCACCGGGTGGGAAGCGGCGATTGATCTCGAGCAGATACGCTTCCCTGCTCTGATCGTGGATCATGAACTCGATGGTGAACATCCCGCTCATGCCGAAGCCGCCGATCAACTTCTCGCTCGCGTCACGAAGGTCCTGCGCGCGGCGATAGCGCATCACGCTGGTCGGTCCCATCGGCTCGGGAAAGGCGACGATCTTGTCGGAAGCATAGCCGGTGAGCACGCTGCCGCGCCACGCCGCGCCGCTGTAATAGGTGACGCGTCCGGGGATGAAGGCCTGGGCCAGGATGCCCGCCCGCGAATCGCCTTCGAAATCGATCGCTGCCTGACCGGTCAGCGTCGTCAGGGCGGCCGAGAGCTCTACGCGATCGGCGCAGATCACGACGCCTTCTCCCGCCGATCCGTAAGCGCGCTTGAGCACGATCGGATAGCCGTGCGCGTCGGCGAAGTCTTTCGCGGCGGCCGGATCGCCGACCGGCGCATGCGGCGGAACGCGAACGCCCAGCGCCTGCGCGGCGGCCGGCAGCAGCGTCTTGTCGACACTGACTCGGTAGTGGTCGGGATCGCCGAGCGACTCGCGCACCAGCGCCGCAGCCTGCAGGTGCGACCCCAGCGCGATCCCCTGCGGCGGCGGAAGCTGGACCACCATCTGAAGCAGCCGGAAGGCGACGTCGTCGCAAGGCAGCACCAGCCTTGGCGAGGTTGCCGAAACCACGTCGACGAAGGCGGCCAGCCACTGTACCGGCGTCGCGTGGTCGGGCAGACGCTCGGTCCTGGCGAGGAAGCGGCTCTTCTCGACCAGCGAGCCCTGCGGGGCCAGCAGCAGAACCTCGAAGCCGGCTCTGGCCAGCGCCCGCGGCATTCGCATCGGGCCGATCCATCGGGTGGCGGTGGCGACCAGCAAGACGCGCATGGGAGAATGTTAACTTACCCCAAAGCGAGATTCCGGATGAGCCTCAGGCAACGGCTGGACCTGACCGGCAAGTCGGCGCTGATCACCGGCGGGTCGCGCGGCCTGGGATTGCAGATGGCCGAGGCGCTGGCGGAGATGGGCGCGCGGCTGGCGCTGACCGCGCGCAAGGGCGACGAGCTCGAAGCCGCCGCCGCGCACCTCGAGTCCGCGTTCGGCGTCGACGCGCTGGCGCTGGTCTGCGACATGTCGAAGCCGGAAGCGATCCCGCCCGCGATCGAGCGCGCGATCGCCGGCATCGGGCCGATCGACATCCTGGTCAACAACGCCGGAACGACCTGGGGCGCGGCGACGATCGAGCATCCGCTCGACGCCTGGCGCAAGGTCGTCGACCTCAACCTGACCGCGATGTTCATCGCCACGCAGGAAGTCGGGCGGCGCTCGATGCTGCCGCGGCGGCAAGGCAAGATCATCAACATCGCGTCGATCCTGGGGCTGGTCGGCGGCGGCGAGCCGGGACGGCCGGCGACGCTCGCCTACAACACCAGCAAGGGCGGCGTGATCAGCTTCACGCGCTCGCTCGCGGCCGAGTGGGCGCCGTACAACATCAATGTCAACGCCATCGCGCCGGGGTTCTTTCCGACCAGGATGACCAAGGGTATTTTCGAAATGATGGGTAATGCGGTGGCCGACAAGGCGCCGCTCAAGCGCGTCGGCGGACCGGAGGATCTGAAGGGCGTCACGGTGCTGCTGGCCTCCGAGGCCGGAGCCTTCATCACCGGCCAGGTCATCGCCGTCGACGGCGGCGTCACCGCGGTCTAGGACCGCCGCCATGGGCGACTACAGCCAGTTCGCGGGCACGCGCGCCGTTGCCGACGCGCACCGCTTCGACGTCGCCGCGCTCGAGCGCTATCTCGCTTCGCACGTTGCAAACTTCTCCGGACCGCTTGGCGTCGAGCAGTTCAACGGGGGGCAATCGAATCCGACGTACAAGGTTTCCGCCGGCGCCAAGTCGTACGTGCTGCGCCGCAAGCCGCCGGGCAAGCTTCTGCCTTCGGCGCACGCGGTCGACCGCGAGTATCGGGTGATCCGCGCGCTGGCCGGCAGCGGCGTGCCGGTGCCGCGCACCTACTGCCTGTGCCTCGACGAGACGGTGATCGGCACGCCGTTCTACGTGATGGATTTCGTCGCCGGGCGCATCTTCTGGGATCCGCTGCTGCCGGGCCTGGAGCCTTCGCAGCGGCGCGCCGTGTTCGACGAGATGAACCGGGTCATCGCCGCGCTGCACCGGGTCGATTACGCCGCCATCGGCCTCGCCGACTACGGCCGGCCCGGCAACTATCTGGCGCGGCAGATCGATCGCTGGTCGCGACAGTACCAGGCGTCGGCGACCGAGCCGATTGCGGCGATGGATCGGCTGATCGACTGGCTGCCGCAGAACATTCCGTCCGGCGACCGGGTAGCGTTGGTGCACGGCGACTTCCGTCTCGACAACATGATCTACCATCCGGCCGAGCCGAGGGTGCTGGCGTTGCTCGACTGGGAGCTCTCGACGCTGGGCGACCCGCTGGCAGATTTCGCCTATCACCTGATGGCGTGGCGTCTGTCGCCCGACGAGTTTCGCGGCCTGCGCGGCTGCGATTTCGCGGCGCTCGGCATCCCGCGCGAGGACGAGTACGTGGCGATGTATCTGCGCCGCAATCCGGCGGTCGCTTCGCCGGCCGCCGGCGACTGGGACTTCTACATGGCGTACAACCTGTTCCGCATGGCGGCCATCCTCCAGGGCGTGCTGGCGCGCGCGCTGGCGGGGAACGCGGCGAGCGCGCAGGCGCTGGAAGCCGGTCGGCGGGCGCGGCCGCTGGCGGAGATCGGTTGGCGCCAGGTCGAGCG
>DATEFZ010000112.1:0-11711 GCA_035280325.1 Casimicrobiaceae bacterium | reverse complement strand
CTGAAGCGGCGGCGCTCACCCGGGCCGGTGCCGCGCCGCGAGCGCCGCGCGCCTGACGTAGGCCTCGCGCGCCAGCGCCACGTCGTCGAGGAAATGCGGCAGCTCGGACAGGAGCAGCGCCTGCGCGCCGTCGACCAGCGCCTTGCCCGGCTCCGGATGGAAGTCGACCAGGACCATGTTGGCGCCGGCGATGACGCCCTGGGCGACGACGTGAAATATGTCGAGGATGCCGTCCGGCGCGACGACGCGGGTGCCGACCGAGTGCGACGGATCGATGCAGACCGGCATGCGGGTCAGCCTCCTGACCACCGGCACGTGCGAGAAGTCGACGAAATTGCGGTGCGGATCCCCCATGTTGGTCTTCATGCCGCGCAGGCCGAACACGACCTTGCGGTTGCCCTCCGAGGCCAGGTACTCGGCGGCGTTGAGCGATTCGTCGAGCGTGATGCCGAACCCGCGCTTGATCAGCACCGGGAACTCCTGCTGCCTGCCGACCTGCTTTAGCAACTCGAAGTTCTGCGTATTGCGGGTGCCGATCTGCAGCATGACGCCGGTCGGGTTGCCGGTCGCTTTCAGCGCGGCGCGGATCTCGTCGACGTGCGACTCGTGCGTCACCTCCATCGCGATGACCCGGATGCCGTACTTGCCGGCCAACTCGAACACATACGGCAGGCACTTGGCGCCGAAGCCCTGGAAGGCGTAAGGATTGGTCCGCGGCTTGTACGCGCCCATCCGCGTGCACACCTGGTCGTGGCGCTGCAGCGCCTGCATCATCGCGCCGGCCGACGCCGGCGAATCGACCGCGCACAAGCCGGCGAAGACGTGCAGGCTGTCCTGGCCGAAGTGGACGCCGTTGTATTCGAACGACGCCGGACGATCGTCGCCGTGCTGATGCCGGCCGAGCACGCGATACGCTTCCGAGACGCGCACGACTTTCTGCACGCAGGGCAGCACCTGCATCTGCTCGACGGTCAGCGCGCCGGTGTTGCCGATCAGGTAGATCTCGGTCAGCGTGACCTCGGCGCCGACCTCGCGGTGCACCCGGTATTCGATGCCGGACAGCCGGTCGAGCTGTCCGGTCAGCGCACGGTAATCGGCGCCCGCGGGGTCGGCATTCGGCTCGAGGATCAGGATCATGGCGGCGTCTGAGGAACTTTTTCTTTGCAATTCATTTGCTTGGCCGATTTTAGCCGGAAACCGGTCGAACGTGATGCTGCCCTGCAGCAAGAAAATCCGCCACAGCGGGCCGCCTGCCCGCTCGAAACCGTTGCTTGGCGCGTCGGGCATGCCGTAGACTCGGTCCCGTTCGGCGTTTTCCTCTTCCGCAACCGTTCCAGGAGAACCACCGCAATGAAGACACTGATCGCCCTGACCTTGGCCAGCCTGTTCGCATGCGGTGCGGCTTATGCGGCCGACACCAAGATGGAGAAGATGACCGACGCCAAGATGACGCCGCAGCAAGAGAAGATGAAGGCCTGCAACACCGAGGCCGCCGGCAAGACCGGTGACGAGCGCAAAGCTTTCATGAAGACCTGCCTGTCGGCCAAGCCGATGAAGAAGGAAAGCAAGATGGCGATGTGCAACAAGAAGACCGCCGGCATGAAGGCCGACGAGCGCAAGAAGGCACAGAGCGAGTGCATGAAAGGCTGACGATTCAAAGCTTCGGCCGGGTGACCTCCTGTCCACCCGGCCGCAATGACAAGGCCGCACCGGCCAAGCCGGATGCGGCCTTGTTTTATCTGCCGTCGCGGTCACTCGATCGAAAGTAGGTGGCCGGCATCGGCCGTCGGGACGACGCACGCGGGCGTTCGTCGCGCGTTAATCGGGGCGTGGTTGAATGGATTTCCCAGCCACTTCCACCATCCACCTTCGAGGAGACCGTCATGAAATCACTCTGTCTTGCCGCCCTGATCGGCTTGTTCGCCTGCCAGCTCGCGTACGCTGCCGATGACGCCGCCGGAACGCCTAAGGCGGCGCGCCAGGCGCCGCGGACCGCCGACGCGCCATCTGCCGCGCAAAGCGCCAGGCCGATCAAGATGTCGCAGCAGGATCGCATGCGCCTGTGCAGCAAGGAAGCGACCGGCAAGAAGGGAGCCGAGCGCAAGACGTTCATGAAGTCCTGCCTGACGACCAAGAAATCGTGACCGCCCCGGCGCCGGCGCGAACGCCGCGCCGGCGCCTTCAGGCGCGCTTGCGCACCAGCAGGCCCTTCAGGTAGTCGCCTTCCGGAAAATCGAGCGCCACCGGATGATCCGCGCCCGGCGCCAGGCGGCCGACGATCGCGGCGTCAGCGCCGGCGTCCAGCGCGGCGCCGGCCACGATCTTCTGGAACAGCTCGGCCGGGATGCCGCCGGAACAGGAAAACGTCGCCAGCCGGCCGCCGGGCCGCAGCAGCTTCAGCGCCAGCAGGTTCAGGTCCTTGTAGGCTCGCGCGCCGCGGGCGGCGTGCTGCGCGGTCGGCGCGAGCTTCGGCGGATCGAGCACGATCAGGTCGAATGTCCTGCCGCGATCGCGCAAGGCGCGCAGTTCGGCGAACGCGTCGGCCTCGCGCCACTCGCAACGCCGGGCGCCGAACCCATTGCGGGCAACGTTGCCGCGTGCCTGCGCCAGCGCGGCGCCCGAGCTGTCGATCGCCAGTACCGACTCGGCGCCGCCGGCGAGCGCGGCGACGGTGAAACCTCCGCTGTAGCAGCAGCAATCGAGCAGGTCGCAACCTCCGGCCAGCTCGCGAATGCGTCGTCGATTGTCGCGCTGGTCGAGGTAGAAGCCGGTCTTTTGCCCGGCCACGACATCGACCGTGTACGACAGGCCGTCTTCCTGCAGCGCAACGGTCGCGGGCAGCGCGCCGGCGACGACGCCCGCACGCGGCGCCAGCCCGTCCAGCGACCGCACTTCGCCGTCGGAGCGCTCGTAGACGCAGGCGCATCCTGTCACCGCGACCAGCGCGGCAACGATCGTCTTGCGCCAGGCATCGGCGCCGGCGCTCGACAGCTGCACGACGACGACCTCCCCGTAGCGGTCTGCGACGACGCCGGGCAGGCGGTCGGATTCGGCGTGGATCAGCCGGCAGCCGTCGTGCGCCGCGTCGATCATCGTCGAGCGCGCCCCCACCGCGGCCTTCACCCGCGCCGCGATGAACGCCGCGTCGATCGGCGTTTGCGGCTCGAAGCTCCAGATGCGGGCGCGGATCTGCGACTCGGGGCTCCACGCCGCGGTCGCCAGGAAGGCGCCGTCGCTGGAGTGCAGCGCCACGGTAGCGCCGGGAGCGGGCATGCCGTCGACCGAGGCGATGGCGCCGGAAAAGACCCACGGGTGCCGGCGCCTGACCGATTGCTCGCGCCCCGGACGGAGCGTGGCCCGCAGCATCGCCGAACCGGTCAGTGCGCGCTGACGCCGAACAGGTGGCCGACGCCGAAAGTCACGGCCGCCGCCAGTCCGCCCAGGACCAGCATGCGCGCGCCGGAGGGCAGCGCGCTGCGGCCGGTGAACAGCGACAGGATCGCGCCGACCGCGAACAGCGCCAGCGCGGTCAGCACGCCGGTGATCGCAAGCGCGTGATCGCCCGCGGCGAAGATGAACGGCAGGAGCGGGATCACCGCGCCGACCGCGAACGAGAGAAACGACGACAACGCGGCGACCCACGGCGAGCCTAGCTCGTCGGGATTCAAGCCCAGTTCCTCGCGCGCCAGCGTGTCGAGCGCGTGCGCCGGATCGGTGACCAGCTTCTTGGCCAGCCGCCGCGCCTCCACCGGCGCGAGGCCCTTCGCCTCGTAGATCAGGGCCAGCTCCTGCGCCTCGGCTTCCGGATATTCGGCCAACTCCTCGCGCTCGAGGCCGATCTGGTACTCGAACAGCTCGCGCTGCGAGCGCACCGAGACGAATTCGCCGGCGGCCATCGCGAATGCGCCCGCGGTGAGCCCCGCCACGCCGGTCAGCACGACCAGCGCGGGTGCCGGGCTCGCGCCGGCGACGCCGAAGATCAGGCTCGCATTCGACACCAGACCGTCGTTGACGCCGAACACCGCCGCGCGCAGGAATCCGCCGCCGCCCAGGCCCCGGTGCCGGCGCTCGATGCCGCCCGCCACCGGCGCGATGTGGCCGCCCGGCTCGCCGCGCGTGTAGATCGCCATGCCGCGCACCTTCATCGCCGCCAGCACGCCGCGAAGCGGCCTCGGCCCGAGGAGCTTGACCAGCCGCGCGACCAGGCGGGTGCGCAAATCGGGGACGAACGGCGCCGGCGCCGGCTTGCCGCTGGCGGTGAGTTGCGCCCGCCAGATCGCGGCCTGCGCTTCGGCCTCGCCGGACAGGCGCATGAACAGCTCGGCCCGCGGCGTCCCGGTCTCCGCCGCCGAGCAGGCGCGATAGAGGTACGCCGAGCGCTGCTCCTCGGTCCAGCTCTCCAGCGGATTGCTCATCGGATGACGCCAGTCGCAACAACGTTGCGCCGCGAACGCGGCGCCGGAGCGGGCATTCTACTCCAGCCGCGCATCTTGGCGCTGCCAGCGTACAATCCGCGCGGACAAGAGCAAAGGCCAGCGCTGCCTCGATCAACGCCGTCACGGAAAAACCATGCCTCGCAAGACACGCCGCCCGTTCACCGTCGCCGACCTCTGGGCGATCAAGCGCATCGGCTCGCCGACGGCATCGCCCGACGGCGGCCTGGTCTGCGCGAGCGTCACCGCGTACGACATGGCGAGCAACGAGAAGTCCGCCGAGCTGTGGCTGTTCCCGACCGACGGCGGCAACGCGCGCCGGCTCGCCTCGGGCGATGGCGACCACGATCCGGGTCCACAGTGGTCTCCCGACGGCAAATGGATCGCCTTCATCGCCAAGCGCAAAGGCGACGAGGAAGCGCAGATTTATCTGATCGCGCCGGACGGCGGCGAAGCGCGCCGGCTGACGGCGGTGTCGACCGGCGCCTTCGCGCTGCGCTGGTTTCCGGACAGTCGCCGCATCGCCTTCGTGTCCTGGGTCTGGCCGGATCTCGACGGCGACCGCGCCCAGGCGAAGCGCAAGCGCGAGCGCAAGGAGTCGAAGATCAAGGCGCACGTCACGGAACGCGCCGAGCCGCGGTTCTGGGATCACTGGATCGCCGACGGCCGCGAGCCGCACGTGTTCGCCGCCGACGTCTCCAGCGGGCGCGCGCGCGACCTGATCGCCGGCACCGGGCTCGCGCTGCAGCCGTGGGAGCCGTCGGCCGAGCATTACGACATCAGTCCGGACGGCAAGGAGCTCGCGCTGACCGTCGACCTGGGCGACGAGCCGCGGATGATGAGCTCGGCCGACATCGTCACGGTTCGGCTCGGCACCCGTCGCCATCGGGCGATCACCGTCGGCAGCGGTTTGTCCAACGAGCATCCGCGCTATTCGCCCGACGGCAGGCACCTTGTCTGGCATGCATACAACCTGAAGCGCGCCTTCAACGACCAGGGCCGGCTGATCCTTTGCGAGCGAGGCAGCGGGCGCACGCGCCGGCTCGCTGCCCGGCTCGACCGCGCGACCAGCCAGCTCGCCTGGGCGCCGGCGGGCGACGCGTTGTACGTGCTGATCGAGGACCGCGGTCGTCAGGGATTGTGGCGGCTGCGCCTGTCCGACGCGATGCCGGCGCGCGTCGCGCCCGGCGGGACGATCACCGGTTTCGCCGTCTCGCGCGACGGGACGCGGATCGCTTTCGATCGCTCGAGCCTTGCGCACCCTCCGGCGCTGTTCGTCGTCGGCGCCGACGGCAGAAACGAAGCGCCGCTGGCTTCGCCCAACCATGCGCTGCTGGCCCGCGCCGCGCTGGGCGCGAGCCGCGAGTACACGATCCGCGGCTGGGGCGGCGATCCGGTCCAGGTGTGGGTCACCTATCCGCCGAACTTCGATCCGCGGAAAAAGTGGCCCCTGCTGCATTCGATCCACGGCGGGCCGCACGCCGCGTGCCACGACGGCTGGCACTTTCGCTGGAACACGCAGGTCTTCGCCGCCCACGGCTACGTGATCGTCGGCGTCAACTATCACGGCTCGTCGGGCTTCGGCCAGCGCTGGCTGCAGACGATCGACGGCGACTACGGGCGCCGCGAATTCGCCGACGTCGAGGCGGCGACCGATTTCATGCTGCGCCGAGGGTACATCGATCGCGACCGGCTGGTCGCGACCGGCGGCAGCTACGGCGGCTACATGGTCGCCTACATGAACGGCCACACCGACCGCTACCGCACGTTCGTCTGCCACGCCGGCTGCTACGACTGGGTCAGCATGATGGCGACCGACGGCTACATGTTCTTCGCCAAGGAGCTGGGCGCCTTCCACTGGGACAACCCGGCGCGGGTGATGGTGCAGTCGCCGCACCACTACGCGAAGCGTTTCAAGACCTCGACATTGGTCATCCACGGCGAGCAGGACTACCGCGTGCCGGCGACGCAGGCGCTGCAGTACTATTCGACCCTCAAGGCGCGCAAGGTGCCGACGCGGCTGGTGTACTTCCCCGACGAGAACCACTGGATTTTGAAGCCGCAGAACTCGCGGCTCTGGTACCGCGAGTTCTTCGACTGGGTCAGGCGCTACGCGGCGGCGGGGCCGGGACGGGTGCGCGGGCGCGGTTAAGCCTGATGCGTGATGATCCGTACCAGGATCAGCAGCGCGGCAACGAGCGAGGCGGCGATCAGCACGCCGGCGATGATCACCTGGTGCGGCCGGATCGTGACTGCGTCGCGCTGCATCGCCTTGCCCTTGCGCACCCCGAAAAAACTCCACAGCACCGCGCCGACGACCTGCGGCAGCGTCGCCTGCCGCGTTGCGGGAGGGACGGCGCGCGAATCGGCGGCGCCATCGGCCGCCGCACGGCAATCGGGCGCTGAATCGGGATCTTGCGCCATCGTCACTCGATGATCGGACGCCGCGGATGCAGATCGGCGTTACCGCCGGGTACGTCGTCGCCGGCGAGGCGCTATCACCTGCGCTAGCGGATGCGCTTCGCCGGGTAGTCTTCCTCGATGTTGTCGCGGAAGAAGCTCCACGGCGAGGAAGCGCCGGCGAAACGCCGCCAGGCGTCGGCGCTGACGCCGGCGTACTCGAAGGTGCCGCCGTTGAGCTCGACCACCAGCACGCGCCGGGTCGCGTCGTAGCCGGCGGCGCGCAGGTTGCCGCCGGAGAGCCGCTTCATCTCCATCGCATCACCTGATGCTTCACGACGGCGGCTTCGGCGGCGTGTACGGCATGCAGCCTTCGAGCTCGGTAGCGGCGCCGTTTTCGATCAGCGTCAGCGCCATGCCCTTGCCGCGCAATTCGAGGTTGCCGTTGCTGTAGCGGATGCCCGACGCCGACGGGATCTGGTAGAGCGTGATCCGTTCGGCGGTCGGTGTCAGCAGCCTGACCTCGCCCCCCGACTCGAAGCGAAGGATCAGACGCTCGCCGTTGAGCTGGCAGACGAAGGTAGACTTCGCCGCTTCCTCCTCTTCGCGGGTCGGCTTGTGCTCGCAACCGGCGAGCAGCGCGACCACGACAAGCGTCAGCGCGATCAGCAGCGGCTGCGAACGCATCGCATGCTCCTTCGATACCCGCCGGTTCGCTGCGGTTTCAGCAATCGACGACATTCACCGCCAGGCCGCCGAGCGAGGTCTCCTTGTACTTGGCCATCATGTCGCGGCCGGTCTCGTACATGGTCTTGATCACCGCGTCGAGCGGCACCCGATGGCCGCCGTCGCCGCGCAGCGCGAGCGACGCAGCGTTGACCGCCTTGACCGCACCCATCGCGTTGCGCTCGATGCACGGAATCTGCACCAGCCCGCCGACCGGGTCGCAACTCATGCCCAGATGGTGCTCGATGCCGATTTCCGCGGCGTTCTCGATCTGCGCGTTGCTGCCGCCGAGCGCCGCGGCGAGGCCGGCCGCGGCCATCGAGCAGGCGACGCCGACCTCGCCCTGGCAGCCGACTTCGGCGCCGGACAGCGAGGCGTTGCGCTTGCACAGGCCGCCGATCGCCGCGGCGGTCAGCAGGAAGGCGACGATCCCGTCCTCGTTCGCGTCCTCGTAGAATTCGCGGTAGTAGCGAATCACGGCGGGAATGATGCCCGCTGCGCCGTTGGTCGGCGCGGTGACGACGCGGCCGCCGGCGGCGTTTTCCTCGTTGACCGCGATCGCGTATAGGCTCACCCAATCCATCGTCTCGGTCGGATTTTTTTCGCGTTGTGTGCGCTTGGCGACGAGCGCCTGGTGCAAGCCCCTGGCGCGGCGGCGCACGTTCAGGCCGCCGGGCAGCACCCCGTCGCTGCGCATGCCGCGCTCGATGCAGTCGTTCATCACCGCCCAGCGCTCGAGCAACCCGGAGCGCACCTGGTCGGGGCTGCGCAGCGCCAGCTCGTTGATCCGCATCATCTCCGGAATCCGCTTGTGCGCGTCGTCACCCTGCTTGAGCAGTTCCGCCGCGCTGCTGAACGGATACGGGACGCGCAGCCGCTGCGGCGCGTCGGCGAGCTGCCCGATTTCGGTTTCGGCGACGATGAAGCCGCCGCCGACCGAGAAATACACCTTGCGTGCGATGCGCGCTCCGGCGGCGTCGAGCGCGGTGAAGCGCATGCCGTTGCTGTGGAACGGCAGCGTCTTGTCGATGCGAAAGCGCAGGTGCTCTTCCTCGCGGAAGGCGATCGTGTGCTGTCCGTCGAGCACGATCGATCGCCGCTCGCGGATCCGCCGCACCTCGGCGTCGACCTGGTCCGGATCGACCCGATCCGGGGTCTCCCCGGACAAGCCGAGCAGGATCGCCCGATCGGTGCCGTGACCGCGCCCGGTCAGCGCCAGCGAGCCGTAAAGGTCGACGACCACCTGCGCGACGCGGTCGAGCGCCTGTTCGGCGGCCAGTTCGTGCACGAACCGGTACGCGGCGCGCATCGGACCGACGGTGTGCGAGCTCGACGGCCCGAGGCCGATTTTGAACAGATCGAAGGCGCTGACGAACAAGAGGCTCGAACCGGCGGGGTGGTAGACTGACTTCAGCCGTCAATTGTACTCCGGGAGCGGGAATGGCATGGCTCGGGCGGTTGGCGCGTCGCGCGGCGATCGTCGTTCTCTTCGCCGGTGCCGCGCAGGGCGCGGTCCAGGACGCGAAGGCGGGGGAGGACGGTTTGCGCGCCTATCGCGCCGGGAATTTCACCGCCGCGCGCGCGGCTTTCGAGCGCGATGCGCGCGCCGGCGAGCGGCTGGCGCAGTTCAATCTCGCGATGATGCTGGTGCAAGGCGAGGGCGGGGCCGCCGATCCGGCCGCCGGGGCGCAATGGCTGACGAGGGCGGCCGAAGCCGGCATGCCGCAGGCGCAATACAACCTCGGGCTGCTCTACGAAAGCGGAACCGGCGTCGCGCGCTCGCTCGAACGGGCGACCGAATGGTGGCAGCGCGCCGCCAGCCAGGGTCACGTCGACGCCCAGGTGCAGCTCGGAACGCAATACTTCCTCGGCCGGGGCGCCCCGAAGGACTGGGCGCTGGCGGCGAAGTGGTACGAAGCGGCGGCCGAGAACGGCGACGTCGGCGCGCAGTACCTGATCGCGAGCTTCTACGAGCACGGCGACGGCGTGGCGGTCGATCTGCCGCGCGCGCTCGCCTGGTATTTGCGCGCCGCCCGTCAGGGCGATGCCGGCGCCGCGCTGCAGGCCGACGACATCGCCCGCCGCCTCGGCGTTTCGATCCGCTAGAGCTCGGGCTCTACCGCTCCCGCCGCCGCCGCGGCGGTCGCCGGCCGCGGTGTGTCGTGGGCGAAGCGCGCCGAGTCCGGATACGACAGGACTTCCGGCGGCAAGCCGGCGGCCAGCTCCTGCATGTGCTGCCACCAGTTAGGATCGAGCAGGTCGGCATTGATGCGGCGGAAGGCGGCGCGCGCGGCAGGATCGGTGGTGAGGAAGGTGGCGAACTCCTCGGGAAAAACATCGTCGGCTCCGACCGGGTACCACACCTCGCTCGCCATCTCGTCGTCCTCGTTGCGCGGCTGGGGCAGGGCGCGGAACCGGCACGAGGTCACGTACTCGATCTCGTCGTAGTCGTAGAAGACGATGCGGCCGAACCGCGTCACACCGAAATTCTTGAATAGCAGGTCGCCGGGGAAGATATTGACCGCGGCCAGTTGCCTGATCGCGTCGCCGTAGTCGCGGAGCGCGTGCTCGCGCTGGCCTGGCGTCGCGGTTTCCAGGAACAGGTTGAGCGGCTCCATCCGCCGCTCGATATAGAGGTGCCGGACGACGATCATGGCGCCGTCCTCCTCGATCAGCGTCGGCGCCACCGCATGAAGCTCGGCGATGAGCTCCGGCGTGAAACGCTCGCGCGGAAAGGCGACGTTCGAATATTCGAGCGTGTCCGCCATCCTGCCGACCCGGTCATGGTGCTTGACCAGCACATACTTCTCCTTGACCCTCTCGCGCGACGTGTCCTTCGACGGCGCGATGCGGTCGCGGATGACCTTGAACACGTACGGATACGACGGCAGGGTGAACACCGCCATCACCAGCCCCTTGATCCCGGGTGCGACGATGAAGCTGTCGGTCGAGTGCTTCAGGTGATGCAGGAAATCGCGGAAGAACAGCGTCTTGCCCTGCTTCTGCAGGCCGACCATCGTGTAGAGCTCGGCCTCGGTGCGTTCCGGCGCGATCGAGCGCAGGAACGCCACGTACGCCGACGGCACCTCCATGTCGACCAGGAAGTAGGCGCGGTTGGCCGAGAACAGGAGAGCCAGCTGCTCGGCGTCCATCAGCAGCGCGTCGACGTAGAGCCGCCCCTCGCGGTCGTGCTTGATCGGCACGACGAACGGGTGCGCGTTGTAGCCGTTGATCACGCGGCCGACGACGTACGCGGTGCAATTGCGGAAGAACAGGCCGGACAGGACCTGGATCTGGTGGTTTGCTTCGAGCCGGAACGGCCGCTTGAATCGCCGTCTGAACGCGGCGAGCATGTTGCCGAGGTCGGCGCGGAAATCGGCGAAACGCGGCTCGAGCCGGAAGTCGAGCACGATGTCGATCAGCGCCTGGCGCAGACCATCCCGGCGCGGGTAGTACGAACGGTACGACGGCGGGTCGGCGTCGATGTGCTCGGTCGAAATCGCCGGACGGACGAACAGACAGCGGTTGTGGAAGTAGGTCCGGTCGAGAATCTTGCACGAGACGGTGTTGAAGAAAGTCTCGGCGCACTCGGGCTGCTTGTGGTCGATCAGCAGCGATACGTAGTGCCGCTTGATCTCCTCCCAGCGCGCGTCGTCGTCGTGCACGCATCCGAACTCGCTGCGCAGCCGGGCGACGGTCTCGGCGACGCGGCGGGCGTAGAAGTCGATCCGGTCACCCGAGACGTGGGCGATCGCCAGCCAGTTGCCGGCCTCGAAATGGCTCTTGGCGGCGGCCGCGCAATCGCGGAACAGCGCGTAGTGCCGGTTGAAGCCGTCGAGCGTCGCCTGCGCGATCGCCTGCGCGCTGGCCGGCGCGTCCGGCGCCGGATCGGGGGGGCGCGGCGACATCGAACCGCCCGAGCTGCCGCTACTCCTTCGCGGCTTCGATCTTCGCCTTCAGCTCCTCCGAGTAGCTGTTGTACTCGTCGATGGCGCTGTTGCCGGCGGCGGTGGCCGCGTTGGCGATGGCCTTGACCTCGTTGACGTAGTTGCGGATGCAGCTGCCGTAGTCGTTGACCTGCTTGTTGAACTGGTTGATGTGCGAGGTCGAGGCGAGCCGGCCGGGGAACTCGGGCTTGACGCAAGTGTGCGG
>DATEFZ010000111.1:0-6077 GCA_035280325.1 Casimicrobiaceae bacterium | reverse complement strand
TCGCCGCCGGTATGTGCGTAGACGACGCCGCTGCCGGCGCCATTCTTGTTGCGCTCGGACCCGGGGAAACCGGCGCCGTTGCCCGCTTCTGCGCCGAATTCGAGGAATTGCTCGGTCGGCGCGACCCATTTGAGCTGCACGCCGTCATTGCCGTACTGCCCGCCGAGAAATGCCTGGTACGCGAGCGGCGCGTCGATGAAGTCCCAGACGTGCTGGTGCTGCTCGTTCAGATAGCCCAGACCGGAGAAGAAGCGGCCGAACTTGGGCGTGAGGCCGTTGGGCAGCGCGGTCAGAATTCCGTACGCCTCTTCGACCGACACGGTGTTCTCCGGCGTCAACGAGACGATCAGGTTGCCTGCGAACTTGTCGTCGACGTTGGCCGAGACCGCGAGCTCCGATTCTCCCAGCGAAAAGCCGCGCTTGCCCGGGCCGATGTCGCCGCCTGCCGCAAATCCGCTGATGGCGTATCTGTCGGGATCTTGCGAGAGGTTGGCGTAACGGCCCTGCAGCACGGCCGAAATCGCCGGATTGAACGCGGCAAGACCGCTCGATGACGAAGGCGCCGGCACAGAGGCCGCCGGCAAAGGCGCGATCGCGGCGGACTTGGCGGCGGCGGTCTCCGCATCCTTGAGCCGCGCTTCCAGCGACTGGATGCGCGCTTCATAGCTTTCCTTCAGTTGCCGTATCTCGTCGCGAATCTGCGCGAGATCGGCGTCGCTCGCTGCCGATGCGGGCGGAGCGGCGAGCAGCGCCAGCGCCAAAGCGCCGGGCGCCAAGATTTTCCTGGCCACGGGTGTACTCCTCTAGTCTGATGAACGGCGCCGCGAATGACGAGCGGCGCGCCGAATCGAGCTAGAGGGAAATGGGCGGGGCGCGACTCTGGTAGTAGGAGGGGGCGGCGACGTGGCGCGCCGAAGGCTCGAATGCAATGCACTCGGGAGTCGCGACACCGCAGGTCGCCGTCGACCACGAGTTGGCCGCCGCGTGCGCTGCCCCGGCTAACAGCGAGCATTCGACGCAGGCACCTTCGAGCGCCGGCGACTTCAAGCTCGAATGGTGCCTCGCCTTGAGGTCGCCCAGGTGCGTCAGCGGGTGCAGCAGCAGTTCCTGCTGCAGGCCCAGCAGCAGGAAAGCAAGTGCGAACGACAGGAACTTGCGGACCATGGCCCTACGGACTCCGGCGTCGCCTTCAATGCGGCGGCGCGAGGGTAGTTTAACGCAAAATCCGGCGACGAAGCCGCAGGCCACCGGCCGAACGCATTCGGCCATCCGGTCGATTCGCGGCGCTTTCCGCGCCGCGTTCGACAGTCATTACATCGTGCGTGCCGCGAACATCGACGCCAGCACTTCCGGCGCATCGAGCTTAGCCGACTGCTCCTTGATCGTGATGCGCCAAAGCGTGCGCGGATCGTCCGGGTCGGTGAGCGTCGCCGAATGCAGCAGCGATGCGTTGTCCCAGATGACGACGTCGCCGACGCGATAGCCGTAGCTTTGCACGTAGCGGGGCTGCGTCGCGTGCGCCGCGAGCTGGTCGAGCAAGGCCACCGCTTCGTCGTCGGGCATGCCGACGATGCCGTACGAGCTGCCGGAGACCGCGTACAGCGCTTTCTTTCCTGTGACCGGATGCGTTCGCACCAGCGGATGCGTGATCAGCGGCATCTTCGCCCTTTGCTCGTCGGTCAGCGCCGATGCCGCGACCCGGCTCGCCTGGTCGGCTTCCTTTCGGTTGCCGTAGTGATGGACGGCGAGCATCGGCGCGATCCGCCGCTTCATCGCTTCCGGCAGCCCGTCGTAGGCCGCGTACTGATCGGCGAACAGCGTGTGGCCGCCGGCGTTCGGCACCTCGATCGAGTAGAGCATCGTCGCGCGGGCCGGAACCTGCAGGTACGAATAATCGGTATGGAAGTACGTGCCGGCGTCGGCGAGCCCGACCGGCTGACCATCCTTCCTGCGATTGGACAGGATCAGGATGTTCGAATCTTCCGGATGGTGAAACTGATCGATGACGTGCGGTTCGGGCGGCCCGAAGCGGCGCGCGAAGGCCACCAGTTGCTGCGGCGTAAGACGCTGATCGCGCAGCACCATCAATTGCGCGGCAAAGAAGACGCTCGACAACTGGTCGAAGGCCCGGTGGGTCAAAGGAACCGACACGTCGACGCCGGTGATTTCGACGCCGAAGCGCGGGTCGAGCGCTCTCGAGCTGACCATGGAGCCCATCGGTTGCCCAACCATAGCACGACGGCGGCTGCCGCGGTGCCCGCCGACTTGGGCTAGAATCGTCGCCATGGGTCGTCGTCGCTGCCGTTTCGCACTGGCGTTCGCCGCGTTGGCGATCCACTTGCTCGTACCGGTCGCGGCGTACGCCGCGCTGCCGGCGCATTCCCTCGGTGGCGACTTCTGCCGCTCGGCGGATCGATCGCCCGAGAGGCTGTCCTCACCGTCCCGCGCCACTTCGCCGGCGCCCGCGTCTCCGGTACCCGGACACACTCGGCACTTCCACGCCCATTGCGCGTCGTGTTTCGGTGCTTCGCTCGGGGCGACGCTGGCTCCGGGCGCGGCGACCGCGCTGCTGGTCCGCTGGCCGCTCGTTTCGGTCAACCGTTCTGGCGAGGACCGGCCCGCCAGCGCCTCGCCTGTCGCTTTACTGCCGCCTTTGCGCGGCCCGCCCCCGATCCGCGCCTGACCCGAGCCGTCGGCCGTAGCGGCAACGCTGCGACCCGGCACGCTGCATCGCGGTCGATTGCCGATCGCGGTGTCTCCGGTATCCGCGAAAGGATCATTCCATGATCAGAACATTAGCCCTGGCCGCCATCGCGGCCGCCTACGCTGCGGCAGCGCCGGCGCACGACTATCAACTGCGTACGCTCAAAATCGATCACCCCTTCGCGCGCGCCACGCCTCCGGGCGCGCGCTCCGGCGGCGTCTATCTGACCGTCGAGAATAATGGCGACCGGACCGATCGCCTGCTTTCGGTCTCCTCGCCCGTCGCCGGCGATGTCGAGCTGCATCGCATGGTGATGGACGGCGGCGTGATGCGCATGCGCGCGGTGGCCGGCGTCGACATCAAGCCCGGCGACCGGCTGGTGCTGGGTCCTGGCGGCTATCACGTCATGCTCGGGGATTTGAAGCATCCGCTGCGCGCGGGCGAGAGTTTTCCGCTGACCCTGGGCTTCGAGAAAGCCGGCTCGATCGAAGTTCAAGTCGCGGTCGAGAGCATGACCGCGGCCGCAAGGGACGGGCACGCCCGGCCCTGAAATCCCATCCAATGAGAGGACCAGATGAACACCATGCTCAGGCATTCGCTTGCGCTGGCGGCGCTCGCGGTCTTCGTCTGCTGCACGCTCGGTCCGCGTCCGGCGCTCGCCCACGGCATCGCCGGCAAGCGGTTCTTCCCGGCGACCCTTGCGACCGACGATCCGTTCGTGGCCGACGAGCTCTCGCTGCCGACGATTGCGAGCCGCAGGACGCCGGGGGCGGGTGAAGAGCCGGCAGCGCGCGAAAGCGAGTTCGCGATCGACGTATCGAAGCGGGTGACCGACAACCTCGGGATAGGCTTGGGCGCCAGCTACAAGGTGATACAGCCCGACGGCGGCAGCTCCCAGCGCGGCTTCGACAATCTCGCCGCCAACATCAAGTACAAGTTCTACCAGAGCGACGAGCACGAAACGATCTTGTCGGCAGGCGTCGATTGGGACATCGGCGGCAGCGGATCGAAGCGCGTCGGTGCCGAGTCGTTCAGCACCGTCACCCCCGCGCTCTTCTTCGGCAAGGGCTTCGGCGACCTGCCCGAGTCGATGAAGTTCGCGCGCCCGGTCGCCGTGACCGGGTTGGTCGGTCTTGGCATCCCGACACGCTCGGCAACAACGTCGATCAACGATCAGGGTGAAGTCAGCGTCGAGCGCCATCCGCACACGCTGGCGTGGGGTTTCGCGGTCGAATACAGTCTCCCGTACCTTCAGTCGTTCGTGCAAGACGTGGGCTTGCGCGAACCGTTCAACCGGATGATCCCGCTGGTCGAGTTCGCGATGTCGACGGCGCTCGATCGCGGCGCCAGCGGCACCACCGGCACGGTGAATCCCGGCGTCATCTGGGCGGGTCGTTACGCACAAGTCGCCGTCGAGGCGGTCGTGCCGGTCAACAATCGCAGCGGAACCCGTGTCGGCTGGATTGCGCAGCTGCATTTCTTTCTCGACGATCTTTTCCCGAAAACGCTGGGACGGCCGATATTCCGACCATGAAATGAGATATTGGCTGCAGTTGGTCGTCGCTTGCGCGCCGGTCTTTGCCGCACCGGCCGGCGCGCACGCCTTCCTCGATCACGCTTCGCCGGCAGTCGGGAGCACCGTGCACGCCACGCCGACCCGCGTCAGGCTGTGGTTCACCCAAGAGCTGGAATCGGCATTCAGCACGCTGCAGGTATCGAACGCGAGCGGCCAGCGCGTCGACAAGGCGGACGTGCAGCTCGACCCGGCCGACGCGACGCTGCTGAGCGTCTCGCTGCCGCCGCTCGCCCCCGGCCGGTATCGGGTGACATGGCGCGTGCTGTCCGTCGACACCCACGCCACCGAGGGGGATTTCACCTTCGATGTCGCGCCATAGGGCGCGATAGCTGGCGCCGGTAGCGCATGAACACGCTGTTGATCGCTGCCCGCGCCGTTCATTTCGGCACGGCGCTGTGGCTGTTCGGCGAGATCGCTCTTGCGTGCGCGCTCGGTGTTGGTCGGATATCCGGCACGTCGGTTTCGGGCCTGCTCGTGCGGCGTCTGACGACGATCGCGCGCCTGAGCATCGGCGTCGGAATCGCATCGGCAGTGGCCTGGCTGATCGCGGTGGCCGCGTTGATGAGCGGCACGTCGCCCTTGCGCGCGATCGCTCCGGCGACGCTGGGCTCGGTGCTCTACCAGACCCAGTTCGGCCACGTTTGGCTGCTGCGCTTCGGACTCGCCGCAGCGGTGCTGGCGCTGCTGTGGAAGCCATTGCCGGGCGATGCCCGTTCACGGCTCGCATGGTCGTCGCTGGTCGCGCTGGCGTACCTCTGCGCGATTGCCTGGACCGGACACGCCGCAGCTGCCGAGGGGCGATGGCGCGGCGCCCGGATCGTCTACGACGCCGTGCATCTCGCCGCCGCCGGCGCCTGGCTCGGCGCGCTGCCGGGACTCGTCGTCCTGCTTAGATTCGCGCCCGCTCTCGATCGCGCGCGGGTAACGCAACGCTTTTCTCATTTCGCCACCGCGTACGTGATCGCCCTGGTCGCCAGCGGCGTGGGCAATAGCTGGTTTCTGGTCGGCAGCATACCGGCGCTCATCGGCACCGAATACGGCCGGCTCGTGCTCGTCAAGGTGGCATTGCTCCTGGTGATGCTGGCGTTCGCTGCAGTCAATCGCATGGTGCTGACACCACGGCTTGCCGGCCACGATCCGGAAGCGGCGCGCGCGCTGCGCCGCAATGCGCTGGTGGAGATCGCTCTCGGCCTGCTGGTCGTCGTGGTCGTCGGCGTGCTGGGGACGACGGTGCCCGCGGCGCATCGGTCGCCGGTCTGGCCGTTCGCGCATACGCTCGCCTGGCGATCGGCGCCGGGATCGACGATACCCCGTCCGGTTCTCGTGCCCGCGTACCCGACGTCGTACGCGCTGCCTTCGGTGCGCTACACGACGGCGGCGATCGTGGACGGCCAGCGCCTGTTCGCACAGAACTGCGCGGCGTGTCACGGCGCGGGCGCGGCCGGCGACGGGCCCGCGGCTGCGGCGCTGCCGACGCGTCCGCCGAATCTGGTCGAGCACGCGAGTCTGCATCGGCCGGGAGATCTCTACTGGTGGATCGCCCACGGTCGAGCGGGGATGCCGGCGTTCGCGTCCGCGCTGTCCGACGACGAGATCTGGAGCGTCGTCGACTATCTCCGGGCGCTGTCGGAGGCCGCGGCTTTGCCGGCGCGGCCGGCAGCGGCGCCCGACTTCGCGTTCGAAGTTCCGGGCGGCGGTCAGCAGACGCTGCTCGGCGCGAGCGCTGCGCGGGGCACGCTGGTCGTGCTCTACGCGTTGCCGCGTTCGCTGCCGCGCTTGCGCGAGCTAGCCTCGGCG
>DATEFZ010000110.1:0-2608 GCA_035280325.1 Casimicrobiaceae bacterium | reverse complement strand
GCCAGCATCTTGTTCAGGGTGTCGCCGGCGGCGACGAGATTCCCCGCGCGCAGCGGGCCCGAGCGGTCGGCGCGCGACCACACCTTGATGACGACATCCTCGGCCAGCGCGGGCTGCGCGGCAGCCGCGAACAGCGCGCCGACCAGCGTGCCGGCCAGTGCGAGTTTCCAGTTCATGTGTTTCCTCCTCGTTGTCGGTTCGGGCCGGACGATGTCCCGTCTCGGCGGCAAACCATGCGGGATGCGGCGGACCTGCGGAGCGATTATCGTCCGTCTGCGCCGCCGATGCACGCGGCTGGAGTCCCTTCCCGCCCGACGCCCCGCGCGCCTTGCCGCTACGGATGCCAACCGGTGGGGCGCCCCGCCGCGTCGAGCGGGAAGTGGCAGCGTACCTGGCGCTGCCGCGGCCCGGCCAGCCGTGGCCGTTCGACGCGGCAGCGTGCGAGCGCGAACTCGCAGCGCGGCGACAACAGGCAGCCCTCCGGACGGTCGCCCAGCCCTGGAACGACGCCGGGGATGGCTTTGAGCCGGGCCCGGTCGAGATTGTGCTCCGGCAATGCATCGAGCAGCGCCTGCGTGTACGGATGGCGCGGCGCGTCGAAGATTTCCGGCACCGGCCCGGTCTCGACCTGCTCGCCCGCGTACATGACGATTACCCGCTGCGCGGTCTCGGCGACGACGGCCAGATCGTGGGTGATCAGCAGCAGCGCCATCTGGCGCTCGCGTTGCAGCCGCAGCAGGAGGTCGAGGATCTGCGCCTGGACCGTCACGTCGAGGGCCGTCGTCGGCTCGTCGGCGATCAGCAGGCGCGGGTGGCAGGCGATTGCCATCGCGATCATCACCCGCTGTGCCATACCGCCCGAAAGCTGATGCGGAAAAGCGTCGAGGCGCGCCGCGGCGTCGGGGATCTCGACCTGCCGCAGCAACTCGAGCGCCCTAGCCCGGCGCAACTTCGCGCTCGCGCGCTCCTGCCCGCTGCCGTGCACGCGCAGCGTCTCGGTCAACTGGAAAGCGACCGTGAAGCACGGATTGAGGCTCGCCAGCGGGTCCTGGAAGATCATCGCGATGTCCTTGCCGGTCAACGCCCTGCGCTCGGTCTCGGACAGGCTCAGCAGATCGCGGCCGGCGAATTGCATGCGCCTCGCCCGCACGCGACCGGGAAAGTCGACCAGCCCCATCATCGCCAGCGCGGTTACGCTCTTGCCCGATCCAGACTCGCCGACGCATCCGACGACTTCGCCGGCATCGATCGCGAGGTCGACGTCGTCGACTGCGGTGAACGGCTCGGCGAGGCTGCCGAACTCGACGGTGAGCCCTTCGATTTCCAGCAGCGCCATGAAAGACGCCGCTAGCGCTTGAGCTTCGGGTCGAGCGCGTCGCGCAAGCCGTCGCCCATCAGGTTGAACGCCAGCACCGTCATCAGGATCGCCAGGCCGGGAAAGGTGACCACCCACGAAGCGCGCTGGATGAATTCGAGCGCATCGGCCAGCATCGACCCCCATTCCGGCGTCGGCGGCTGCGCGCCGAGGCCGAGAAAGCCGAGCGCCGCCGCATCGAGGATCGCGTTGGAGAAGCCCAGCGTCGCCTGCACGATCAGCGGCGCGGCGCAATTGGGCAGGATGGTGCGAAACATCAGCCGCAGCGGGCCGGCGCCGGCGATCCGCGACGAGGCGACGTACTCCTTGCCGGTCTCGGCGATCACCGCCGCGCGCGTCAGCCGCACGTAATGCGGCAGCAGGGTGATCGCGATGGCATACATGGCGTTGATCAGACCGGGCCCCAGGATCGCCACCACCGCGATCGCCAGCAGGAGGCTCGGCAGCGACAGCATGACGTCCATCAACCGCATGATCGTCGTCTCGACGATGCCGCGAGCATAACCGGCGACCAGGCCCAGCACGACGCCCAGCGACAGCGAGATCGCGACCGAGATCACCCCGATCAGCAGCGACAATCGCGTGCCGTGGATCAGCCGCGACAGGATATCGCGGCCGACCGGGTCGGTGCCTAGCAGGAAGCGAGTCGTGCCGCCGTCGTGCCAGACCGGCGGCACAAGCGTGAATTCGCGGAACTGCTCGTTCGGCGCGTGAGGCGCGATCACGTCGGCGCCTGCCGCCAGGAGGATCAGCGCGATCACCATCGCCAATCCGATCACCGCGCCGCGGCTCTGAGAATAAGCCTGCCAGAACTCGGCGAGCGGTCCGGGAGCGGGCACCGACAGGTCGGCGTCGCGAGCGGTGGCCGAAGTCATGCCTTCACGCGTGACGGATGCGCGGATTGATCACGCCGTACAAGAGATCGACGATCAGGTTGACGCTGATGACGATGGTCGCGATCAGCAGTATGCCGCCCTGCACCACCGGGTAGTCGCGCGACTGGACGCCGTGCACCAGCCAGTTGCCGACGCCGGGCCACGAAAAGATGGTCTCGGTCAGGATGGCCCCGGAGAGCAGCAACCCGACCTGCAATCCGATCACCGTGATGACCGGGATCAGCGCGTTGCGCAAGGCGTGGATCAGCACGACTTGCCGGCGCGGCAGCCCCTTGGCGCGGGCGGTGCGCACGTAGTCCTCGCGCAGCACCTCGAGCATCGACGACCGGGTCATGCG
>DATEFZ010000109.1:0-2457 GCA_035280325.1 Casimicrobiaceae bacterium | reverse complement strand
CTCGGCGCGACGCTGTTCGCGCTGCCGCTGGTGCTGATCGCCGCAGGCACCGGCGGCGATGCCGAGATCGCCGGTGTGCTGCACGACGTCGCGCGCGTTGCGGCGATTCTGCGCGAGCATCGCGCGCTCGGCGCCGGGGAGACGTTTGCGCTTGCCCCGGCGCTGGTCGCCGCCGATGCGCTCGACCCCGCGCGCCTGCCGCAGCTTCTTTCATGGCAACGCGACGCCGCCGATGGCGCGACCGATCCGCTGCTGCTGCAGCCGACGCCGGTCGCGGTCAAGGCGGGACAGGAAGGCGTGCACCTGCGCTTCCTCGCCGGCATCGCGCTGGCTGCGGGCGGCGTCGACCTGCTGGACGCGGCCGACGCGACCGGCTGGGCGATGCCGCTGGCGCAGGAGCTCGCTCGCCAACTCGCGGGCGCCGGTCATGCGGTGCTGGCGCTCCCCCGCCGCGCGCAGACGCCGCTGGCGGCGATGCGCGAGGGACGCATCGCCCAGCGCGAGATCGGTGCGCAGCTATTCGCGAGCAATGCGATTCGGAGGCTGCGCGCCCGCACCGGCGAACCGTCGGCGGTGATCAGCGCCCATCGTTCGGCGGCGGCGCCGGGCGGCGGCGAATTGCGGCTGTCGCTGTCCAGCCCGTTCGATGCGGCTCCGCCCGAGGGCTTTCGCTGCCCGCTGTTCGCCGGCGATCGAGCCGGCGATGTCGCCGACATGCTCGCCGCGCTGATGCGCGATTGCCGCGTCGCCGATGTGCGCGTGCATTCCGGCGTGCACGCCGATCGCGACCCGGCGACCGGCATGACGCTGTTGTTCCGCGCCGACGTCGTCGCCGACCCGAAGCGATCGGCCGTGCACTGAGCTTCCTAGCGGCGCCTGATCTTGCCGATCCCGCTGACGTCGCGTTCGACAGCGGGATCGCCGACGTATTCGACCAGTCCAGCGCCCGAGATGCCGGCCTTGAGCGTCTTGGTCGCGTTGACGATGGCCTTGCCGGCACCGCTGACCTGCAGCGCGGTGCGATCGCTGACCAGGTCCTCGGCGCGATACGAACCTGCGCCCGACAAGTCGATGTCCTGCTCGGCTACCCTGCCGGCGAGATCCACCCTGGTGGCGCCGGCACCGTCGACACGAAGCCGGTTCGCCTGCAGGTCGGCGATCTTGAGCCTGCAGGCGCCGGCAAAGTCCAGGTGCAGCTCGCTGGCCTTCAGGCTGCTGGCGACGATAGCGACTGCACCGGAAGCTTCGAGCCGATCGAGCTGGATGAAATCGATCGTCACCTTCGGCGTGCGCGCGGCGGCACCGATCAACCATTGCCACCAGTGATGCTTGCTCTCGACCCTTATCGTCAGCTTGCGGCCGCGCACCTCGGTCCTGATGTCGCGCAAGGCGCTCGCCGTCGCTTCGAGGGTCACGCCCTCGGTCTGTCCCTGGCGCAGGGTGACGTCGGCCTGACCGTCGAGCTCGATCTGCGAAAAGCCGTGCACGGCGCGGGTTTCGCTCACGATCTCGGCCGCCAGGCCGGCGGGTGCGAGCAGGGCCAGCGCCAGGGCGGTCAGGCCGACGGCGAGGGTCTTCCGGCCGAATGCGGCGTGAGGAATCATCCCGGTTGGATGCATCGATCGGGCGCCGCGGATTCGGGGTGCGAGGTCGGTCCTGCCCGCCGTCGCTATCCGGCCGACAGCTCCGCCCGGTAGCGGCGCGCGTTTTCGACGTAATGGTCGGCGATCCAGCGCATGTTGGCGATCTCGTCCGCGTCCAGGATCCGCACGACCCGGGCCGGCGAGCCCAGGACCAGCGACCGGTCGGGGATGGTCTTGCCTTCGGTCACCAGCGCGTTGGCGCCGATCAGGCACTCGCGGCCGATCCGGGCCCGGTTCAGGACGACCGCCTTGATGCCGATCAGCGACCCGTTGCCGATGGTGCAGCCGTGCAGCATCACCAGATGGCCGACCGATACCGATTCGCCCAGGGTCAGCGGGACGCCGGCGTCGGTGTGCAGCACCGATCCGTCCTGGATGTTCGACCGCGCGCCGATGCTGATGGTGTCGTTGTCGCCGCGGATGACGACGTTGAACCAGACCGACGACTCGCTCTCCAGCACGACGTCGCCGATGACGACCGCGTTCGGCGCGACGTAGTGGCCGTTGCCGCGCAAGTGCGCCTTGCGGGAGCCGAGGGCGAACAGCATGGAAATCTGCGTGGTCCGGGAGACGGCCAATGATACGGCAAGCGTCCGCCGCGGACGCCGTCGCTATAGTCGTTTCCTCGAACGTCTGCGATCCGCGAGGAATCTCGATCGCGTTCCCGCCGGCCGGACGTCCCGAACGACTGCAACGTCATCGTCGAGATCCCGATGCACGGCGATCCGATCAAATACGAGGTCGGACGTCAGCACGCGGCAGATCGCGCACTTTTTCGAGCACTACAAGGATCTCGAGCCGGGCAAATGGGTCC
>DATEFZ010000108.1:0-18687 GCA_035280325.1 Casimicrobiaceae bacterium | reverse complement strand
GCGGGAGGCAGCCCGGATGAGCGACCGGAGTACTGGCGCCGCGCGCGTCAAGCGCGAAGTGCAGTGAAATGGTGGAGCGGAAGGGGATCGAACCCTCGACCTTCGCATTGCGAACGCGACGCTCTCCCAGCTGAGCTACGTCCCCGGAGGGTGCAAATTATAGGCTCCGGGCACCCCGCTCGCAAACGGCACACTGCGCAGCGCTGATCGCCACCTGCCGCGATCGGTGCCGGGTCGACGATGGCGGCGCCGCAGCGGACGCATCGCTTTCAGGTTTCGAGCCAGGCCGACAGATCGGTTTCGAGCTGCGTTAGCTCCTCCTCCCGCGTGTACATCATGTGGCCGGCGTCGTAGTAGTGGTGCCGGACCCGTGCGAGCACGTCGGCCGGCGCGTCGAGCTGCGCCAGCGACCAGTCGGTCGCGCTGTACGGCGTTCCGAGGTCGTAGCGGCCGCTGCCGACGAAGACCTTCAGATGCGGGTTGCGGCGCAGCGCGCGCGCCAGATCGCGACTCGTCGTGGCGAAGCCGTTGCCCTTGGCCTCGCCGCGATTCCAGTTCCAGCCCTTGTGCACGTCCATCGACAGCACCTCGTAGCGAGACTCGGCGCTCATGCCGAGCTGTTCGCCGAAATACGCCATCGCCGCCATCGTGTACGGCGATGCGATCGCCTCGATGCCGGGATCGAACTCCCAGTCGCGGCTGCGGCTCGCGGCCATCGGACCTGTCGCGCGCGCGTCGAGCCGGCCGACGATGCGGCCCTGCGGACGCAGGGCCTCGAAAAAGTAGGTCATTTCGCTGATGCGCAGATTCTTTTCCTCGACCAGCGCCTGCGGCAACCCGGTCAGCTCGGCGATCCGGCGCGCGACACGGCCGCAGCGCCTGCGATCCAGCCGCGATCCGGCCTGCAGCGCGGCGAGATATTCCTCCTCGACGAAGGATTCCGCCGCCGCGCGCGCCGCCTCGGGCGACTTGGCCAGCGCACCCTTGAGCAGTCCGTGGTATTGCGACACGTTGGCGAACGCAGGCAGGAAAAGCGAGTAGGGGAGGTCGTTGGCCGGACAGAAGACGATGCTTTGCAGATCCATCGCGCACGAGATCAGGATCAACCCCGAAAGCGCGACGCCGGCACCTTGCAGCTTGTCGGCGAGCGCCGCCCCGCGCGTCGTGCCGTAGCTCTCCCCGGCGAGATATACCGGCGACCCCCAGCGCTTGTGGCGCGTCAGCCACACCCGGACGACGTCGGCCAGCGCGGCGACGTCGCCGTCGACCGATACCATCTTCTTGCGCGCGTCGAGACTGGACGTCGTCGACCAGCCGGTATGCGGCGGGTCGATGAACACGAGGTCGAAGTGGTCGAACCAGCTATGCGGATTGTCGACCACGGCGTAGGGCGCCGTCGGCATGCTGGCATCGTTTGGCGTGATCACGCGCTTCGGACCCATCGCGCCCAGGTGCAGCCAGATCGACGCCGAGCCCGGGCCGCCGTTGAAGGCGAAGCACACCGGACGCGCGCGCGGGTCGGCGCCCTTGAGCGCATAGCTGGTGGCCATCACGGCGGCCTCGGGCTCGCCGAGCGCGCCGTCGAAGCCTTCGGCGACGACCGGGAGAAAAGCGGCGCTGACCGTGTAGTCGAGCGCCTTGCCGCTTAAGCGGATCGAGCCGCTGCTCTCGCTGGCGGTCTGCGCCAGCAGCTTGTCGACCCGCTCGCGCATTTTCTTGTCGGCTTCCTTGACGTCGCCGCTGGGTTGAGGTGCGTCGGCCATTTGCTCTCCGGTGGATAGTCGATGCCGCTCGAGACGGCGGCGGGGAACGATGCAAAGCGTGCAGGCCCGGTTTGCCGGGGCGAGAATAATCCCGAACCGTGCGAGGCGCCAAGCGGTCTTTGGTCTGCGCCGCCCGCGTGCTCGAATCGTCGCCGGTGTTGACGCCGGGGCGGGAAAGAGCGACCGCGAGCCTTGATCCCCGCGCGCGTCGCCACCATGTAAGCTCCTGCCGTCGACGGCAATGGGTTGCCGACTTTCGGCGGGTATCCGATGAACCATCTTATTGCGATGCTGCAGCAGTTCGGGCTGGGCTTCGTCTTCCTGAACGTGCTCGCGCTGCAGGCCGGCTTGCCACTGCCCGCCTATCCGACCCTGATCGTGGCCGGGGCATACGCCGCCGCCGGCGGCAACCCGCTGTGGGCGCTCGTCGTCGTCGGCATCGTGGCGGCGCTGATCGCCGACACTGCCTGGTACGCCGCCGGTCGCAATTACGGCCTGCGCATTCTCAAGACGCTATGCCGCGTCTCGCTGTCGCAGGATTCGTGCGTGCGGCAGACCGAGACCATCTTCCAGCGCTTCGGCCCCGCGTCGATGCTGTTCGCCAAGTTCGTTCCCGGATTCGCCTCGGTGGCGACGGCGCTCGCCGGCGCGCTCAAGCTGCGCTACGCGGTCTTCGTGCTGTTCGATGCCATCGGTGCCGGCCTCTGGGTGGGCGTCGGGGTCGGCCTGGGCTACGTGTTTCGCGACGCCATCGGCGAGGTGATGGCGGAGCTCGCCGCGCTCGGCAAGTACGGCGTGATGCTGATAGTCTGCGCCTTCGCCTTGTGGATCCTGGTCAAGTGGCTGCGCCGCCGGCTGTTCATCCGGCGACTGCGCATGGACCGCGTATCGGTCGACGAGCTGCGCGGCTTGATCGACCAGGCCAAGGTCGGCGCGATCGTCGACGTCCGCTCGCCGCTGTCGCAGGAAGCCACCGGTCGCATCCCCGGCGCGCTGGCGGTCGACATCCACGATATCGCCAAGGGCATCGGCGACGTGGCGAAGAACGACGAGGTCGTCGTCTATTGCGCCTGCCCGAACGAGGCGACCGCGGTCAAGGTCGCGCAGGAGTTGAAGAAGCTCGGATTCAAGCGCATCCGGCCGCTCACCGGCGGCATCGACGCCTGGATCGGCGCCGGGCACGCGGTCGAGCGGTAGCGGATCGCGCGTGCTAGATTAGCTTCTCGAGGGGGGAGCGTCAGCATGGAACCGATCCACACCGAAAAGGCGCCGAAGGCGCTCGGACCTTATTCGCAGGCGATCCGCGTCGGCCGCACGGTCTACCTGTCGGGGCAGGTCGGCCTCGACCCCGCGAGCGGCGAGCTGCGCGACGGCATCGATGCGCAAGCGCGCCAGGTGTTCGCCAACCTGCGCGCGGTCGCCGAAGCCGCCGGCGGCGGGCTGGACGACATGGTCAAGCTGACGGTCCTCCTGGTCGATCTCGGCGACTTTGCGAAGATGAACGACATCATGTCGACGTTTTTCTCGCCGCCGTATCCGGCGCGCGCGACCTATCAGGTGGCCGGGTTGCCGAAAGGTGCGCGGATCGAAGTCGAAGGCGTGCTCGAGCTCTCGCGCGTCGCCGAGCCGACCTGGCCCGGAGGCCGCTCTTCGTCCGCCGATAAACCCTAGCAGAGTGCGTAGCAAGAAGACTGCAGCCGAGGCGCCGAAGCCGGGAAACACGCTGCAGGACAAGCTTGCGCGCATCGGTATCGCGCGCGAACAGGATCTCGTGCTGCACCTGCCGCTGCGCTACGAGGACCATACGCGTCTTTGCCCGCTGTCCGCGCTTCGGCCCGGACAGGCGGCGCAGGTCGAGGGCGTGGTGGTCAACACCGAGGTTCAGTACCGCGGGCGTCGACAGCTCGTCTGCCTGCTCGGCGATCGTGGCGACCGCGGCGGAGCGCTCGTGCTCCGCTTCTTCCACTTCTATCCGAGCCAGCAGAAGGCGCTGGCGCCGGGCAAGCGGGTGCGGGCATTCGGCGAGGTGCGCGACGGGCACTTCGGGCTGGAGATGGTCCATCCGAGCTTTTGCATCGCGGCACCGGGCGCACCGCTGCCGGATCGGTTGACGCCGGTGTACCCGACGACGGCCGGGCTCGGACAGGATGCGCTGCGCAAGCTCGTGCGCCGTGCGTTGCTGGCCGATCCGGCTTATCTCGCCGAAACGCTGCCGCCGTGGACGCGCGGACCGCGCCGGCTCTGGGGTTTTGCGCAAGCGGTCCTCTACCTGCACGAGCCGCCGCCGGAGGACGCCAACGCCGCGGCGCAGTCGGCGCTCGACCGGCGCACGCACCCGGCGTGGGCCAGGCTCAAGTTCGACGAGCTGCTGGCGCAGCAGCTCTCGCTCAAGATGCACCGCCGTGCGCGCGCCAGGCGTCGCGCGCCGCGGCTCGCCGGCGATGCGTCGCTCTCGCGGGCGCTGTTCGCGCGGCTGCCGTTCACCCTGACTCGCGCCCAGCAGCGGGTGGTCGCCGAAATCCGCCGCGACCTCCGCCGCTCCGAACCGATGCAGCGGCTGCTGCAAGGCGACGTCGGCAGCGGCAAGACGATCGTCGCCGCGCTCGCCGCGATGCAGGCGATCGAATCGGGTTACCAGGTCGCGTTCATGGCGCCGACCGAGATCCTGGCCGAGCAGCATTACCGCAAGCTCGCGTCGTGGCTGTCCGGCCTGCCGCTGTCGATCGCGTGGCTGTCGGGCGGTTTGCCGGCGAAGGAGCGCAAGAAAGCGCTGGCCGCGATCGTCGGCGGCGAAGCGCAGCTCGCGGTCGGCACCCACGCGCTGTTCCAGGACGAGGTCACGCTGCCCCGGCTCGGTCTCGCCATCGTCGACGAGCAGCACCGCTTCGGCGTCGCGCAGCGACTCGCGCTGCGCCAGAAGGGCATCGGAGATGCGCACCAGCTGATGATGAGCGCGACGCCGATTCCGCGCACGCTGGCGATGAGCTTCTACGCCGACCTCGACGTCTCGGTGATCGACCAGATGCCCCCGGGCCGCACGCCGGTCACGACCAGGCTGGTCAGCGAGCGGCGGCGCGGCGAGATCGTCGAGCGGGTGCGCAAGCTCGCGGCGTCGGGCCGGCAGGTTTACTGGGTCTGCCCGCTGATCGAGGAATCGGAGAAGCTCGAGCTGCAGACCGCGGTGGCGCTGCACGGCGAGCTGACCGCGGCGCTGACCGAGCTGCGGGTCGGGCTGCTGCACGGACGCATGAAGCCCGCGGACAAGGCGGCGACGATGGACGCCTTCGTGCGCGGCGAAGTCGACGTGCTGGTAGCGACGACGGTGATCGAGGTCGGCGTCGACGTGCCCAACGCGTCGTTGATGGTGATCGAGCATGCCGAACGCTTCGGGCTGGCGCAGTTGCATCAGCTTCGTGGCCGCGTCGGACGCGGCGCCGACGAAAGCGTCTGCATTCTGCTGTTCGAGGAGCCGATGTCGGAGCTCGCCAAGGCGCGGCTCAAGGTGATCTACGGCGGCAGCGACGGCTTCGAGATCGCGCGGCAGGATCTCTCCATCCGCGGCCCGGGCGAGTTTCTCGGCGCGCGCCAGTCGGGCGTGCCGCTGTTGCGCTTCGCCGACCTCGAGCGCGACGTCGCGCTGATCGAGAGCGCGCGCGATGCCGCCGACGAGATGCTGCGCCGCGAACCCGGAGCCGCGCGCGCGCATCTCGAGCGCTGGCTCGGCGGCAAGGAGGAGTTTTTCAAGGCATGAGCGGCGGCGCCGACGAAGGCTGGCGGGCGAGGCTCGCCGCCGCGCAGGCGGCGTTGCGCGGCAACGACCTGGCCGAGGCGAAGCGCCTGATCGAGGGCGCGCTCTCGACCCGACCCGGAGATGCCGATGCCGGATATCTGGCGGCGATCGTCGCCTCGCGCGACGGGCGTCCGGGCGAGGCCCGGGCGCATCTTGTCGCGGCCGTCGCCGAGCGCCCGGCATTTGCGGCGGCGTGGCTCGCGCTGGGCAATGCCGAGCTGGCGCTCGGAGACGACCCGGCAGCGATCGCGGCGTTCGAGCGGGCGACAGCGCAGGAACCCCGTTTCGGCGAGGCGCATTACAACCTGGGCCTGGCGCGCAAGCGCCGCGGCGAATGGCATGCGGCCGCGGGCTCGTTCCTGCGAGCGCTCGCGGCGCAGCCCCTGCTGTTCGATGCCGGGCAGCAACTAGTCGATACCTTGGCGCACTGGGTCACGGTCGATCCCTCCGCCGCCGAGTCGATGCTCGAGGACCGCGATTCGGTCGCGGCGCAGCGGCTGCCTTCGGTCAGCGTCATCGTCTGCTCGATCGACGACGACAAGTTCCGGCGCGTTTCGTCGCTGTATCGGCGTCTCTTGAGCGGCGTCGATCATCAGCTCATCGGCATCCACGACGCGAGATCGCTGGCCGAGGCCTACAATCGCGCGCTCCGCCAGGCCCGCGGCGAGGTGCTGATCTTTTCGCACGACGATATCGACATTCTTGCCGCCGACTTCGCCGCGCGGCTCGCTGCTGCGCTCGACCGATTCGACTTGGTCGGCGTCGCCGGCGCAACGCACGCCGCCGGGCCGGCGTGGTCGTGGGCAGGACATCCGCACGTGCACGGCTGGGTCACCCATCGACGGCAGGCAGCCGACGGCTGGCGGGTGTCGATTTCGAGCCCGTGGCCGCTGGTCGGCGGAGTGCACTCGCTGGACGGCGTGTTCCTCGGCGGGTGGCGTCGCGCCTTCGAGTCGGTGTCGTTCGACGCCGTCACGTTCGACGGTTTCCACGGCTACGACGTCGACTTCTCGCTGCGCGCCGCCCGGTCCGGATGGCGCCTCGGCGTTTGCGGGGAGCTGCTGCTGGTGCACGAATCGGAAGGACGCTACGACGCCGAATGGACCCGCTACGCCGAGCGCTTTCGCGCCAAGTATCCGGAGCTCGCCGATCCGCCGCGAACGGCGCACCGGTACGAAGCGAAGCTAGCGAGCGCGCGCGAAGCCACGGCTTTCTACCGGCGCCTGGCACAGCTCGCGCGCACGACCGAGGGCGTGTCCGCGGCCCGCTGGAGCGCGACTAACGAGCCGGTCCGGCCGCGGTAATCCTGCCGCGGCAGACGCGGCGCGTGCCCGGCGCATCCGGCCGGACATCTGGCGCGTAATGGCTCAAGGCGGGGAGTGGCCCCCGAAGCAAGCGGCCACCGCGACGACTGCGGTAAAATGACCGGTTTCGACGCTGTGTCAGCGATGTCCCTCTACGCCCTCGGCCTCAACCACACGACCGCGCCGCTCGACGTGCGCGAGCAGGTCGCCTTCCAGCCCGACGCGCTGGGGGCGGCGCTGCGCAGCCTGATCGGCCAGCCGAAGGTCAAGGAGGCGGCGATCCTGTCGACCTGCAACCGGACCGAGGTCTATTTCAACGGTGCCGAACCCGAGCCGGTCGCACGCTGGCTCGGCGATTTTCATCACCTGTCGGCGGGCGCGCTCGAGCCTCACCTGTACACGCTTCCGCAGGATCGCGCAGTGCAGCACGCCTTCCGCGTCGCCAGCGGGCTCGATTCGATGGTGCTCGGCGAGCCGCAGATCCTCGGCCAGATGAAGCAGGCCGTGCGCAGCGCCGAGGCCGCGGGGTCGCTCGGCCTGGTGCTCAATCGTCTGTTCCAGCGCACGTTCGCGGTGGCCAAGGACGTGCGCAGCAACACAGAGATCGGAACGGCGTCGATATCGATGGCGGCAGCCGCGGTCAAGCTCGCCGAGCGCATCTACCCGTCGCTCGCCGACCGCCACCTGCTGCTGATCGGCGCCGGCGAGATGATCGATCTCGCTGCCGCGCATTTCGCCGCTAAGGGACCGAAGTCGATCACCGTCGCCAACCGCACGCTCGAGCGCGGCGCGCAGCTCGCCGCGCGCTTCGGCGCGAGTGCGATCACCCTGAACGAGCTGCCGATGCAGCTCGGCCGGTTCGACATCGTCGTGACCTCGACCGCAAGCTCGCTGCCGATCCTGGGCAAGGGTCTGATCGAGCGCGCGATCAAGTGGCGCAGGCACGCGCCGATGTTCATCGTCGACCTGGCCGTGCCGCGCGATGTCGAGGCCGAAGTAGCCGAATTCGACGACGTGTTCCTGTTCACCATCGACGACCTGGCCAACATCGTCAAGGACAACCTGCAGATCCGCGTCGACGCGCTGGCGCGGGCCGAGGCGATGATCGCCGAGCAGGCGCAAGGCTTCCTGCGCTGGCTCGAGGGACGCAGCGTCGTCCCGACCCTGGCCGCGCTGCAGGAACACCACGAGGGCCTGCGCGCCGCCGAGCTCGAGCGGGCGAAAAAATTGCTGGCCGCCGGCGCGCCGCCGTCGGAGGTGATCGAGCAGCTCGCGCGCGGGCTGACCAACAAGTTCCTGCACGCGCCGGCGCGGGCGCTGACCAGCGCGGGCGAGGCCGAGCGCGCCGAGCTACTCGCGTTGCTGCACCACGTCTACAAGCTGCCGGACGAGGATTGAAGCGTCCGGGGCCGCGGCGGCCTCGGTCCCGATCTCTTTTTCCGGCCGGAGCGGGATCGCGACAGCGCGGGCAGGATGAAATCATCGCTCTCCTTGAGACTCACCCAGCTCGCATCGCGGCTGGACGAGCTCGACGGGTTGCTCGCCGCCGAGGACGTCACGCGCGACCTCGACCGCTACCGCGCCCTGTCGCGCGAGCACGCCGAGATCGGCCCCATCGTTGCGCTCTACCGCGACTGGCTGCACGCCGAACGCGATTTGGGCGCGGCGCGGGACATGCTGTCGGATCCCGACATGAAGGCATTTGCCGACGACGAAGCGAAAGCGGCGCGCGGGCGGATGGACGCGCTCGAAGGCGATTTGCAGCGCGCGCTGCTGCCGCGCGATCCGAGCGACGAGCGCAACGTGTTCCTGGAGATTCGCGCCGGGACCGGCGGCGACGAATCGGCGTTGTTCGCCGGAGACCTGTTCCGGATGTACGCGCGCTTCGCCGAGCGCAATCGCTGGCAGGTCGAGATGGTCTCGGAAAGCGGCGGCGACATGGGCGGCTTCAAGGAGGTCATCGCGCGGATCGTCGGGCAGAGCGTCTACGCCGGGCTCAAGTTCGAGTCGGGCGGTCATCGCGTGCAGCGCGTTCCGGCGACCGAGGCCCAGGGCCGCATCCATACCTCGGCATGCACGGTCGCGGTGCTGCCCGAAGCGGACCCTATCGCCGACATCACGATCAACCCGGCCGAGATCCGCGTCGACACCTTTCGCGCTTCGGGCGCCGGCGGCCAGCACGTCAACAAGACCGACTCGGCGGTGCGCATCACGCACCTGCCGACCGGACTGGTCGTCGAATGCCAGGATGACCGGTCGCAGCATCGCAATCGCGCGCAGGCGATGGCGGTGCTCGCCTCGCGGCTGGTCGACCGCGAACGCCAGGAGCGACAGCGCAAGGAGGCGGCGACGCGCAAGAGCCTGATCGGCAGCGGCGATCGCTCCGAGCGCATCCGCACCTACAATTTTCCGCAGGGGCGCGTGACCGATCACCGCATCAATCTGACCCTGTACAAGATCGACCAGATCATGGACGGCGACCTGTTCGAGCTGACGCGGGCGCTGGCGCAGGAATTCCAGGCCGAGCAGCTCGCGGCGCTCGGCGGCGAAGAAGTCGCAGGGACCGCCGGCAGCGTGGCGCGATGAAACGCGCGCCGCCGCCGTGGCTGGAAACGATGCGCCTCGAGCTGCGCGAGTTCACGCCCGCCGACATCGGCGAGCTGGTACGGCTGGACAGCGATCCGCGAGTGCTCAGGTATATCAACGGCGGCAAGCCGATGCCGCGCAGCGAAGTCGACCAAGCGATGCAGCGGGTGACGCGTTACTATCCGCTGTATCCCGGCCTGGGCGTGTGGCGCGCCTCGCTGCGCGACAGCGGCCGCTTCATCGGCTGGTATTGCCTGAAGTACTGCCCGCCGACGACCGACGTCGAGGTCGGTTATCGGCTGCTGTACGCGCACTGGGGACGCGGCTATGCGACCGAGGGAGCGCGCGCGCTGGTCGACTACGGCTTCGACGACCTCGGTCTCGCACGCATCATCGGCGTGACCGCTCCGGGCAACAAGGCTTCGCAGCGCGTGCTGATGAAGGCGGGACTGCGCGACCGCGGCTGGGGTCGCTACTACGAAACGCGGCTGAGGCTGTTCGCGCGCGAGCGCGCGGATCGAAACTAGCGCTTCGCGGCGCCCGCGCTCTCCGCTGCCGCCTCGGGCGCGCCGGCGCGATCGATTTCGCCTGCCGCCCCGGCATTTCGCGATTCGTCCGCTTGGGCGACCGTGCCGGCGCCGTGCGCGTGACTCGCCAGCCACGAGCCGCCGGTCGCGAGCACCAGTCCGCCGATCGCTTTGAGCAGGTCGCGACGTGACTTCATGGTGTCCTCCGGCGAAATGTTCGAGATCAGCACGCCGGCATCGTTGACGGCGGTGCGGGCTGCCGACATTATCCGCATCCGGCATTCCCGCCGCAAGGCAGTTTTCCGCGCCTTATGACGAGTCCGATGCAGATCTCGCGTGCGCTCGCCACGAGCGGCCTGGTGCCTTTCGAGGCGAAGCTGCTGCTTGCCCACGCGATCAAGCGCGACCGGGCCTGGCTCGCGGCGCATCCGGGGGATGCGCTGACGGCGGAGCAGGCACGCGATTTCGCCGCTCTGGCTCGCCGTCGCCGCGATGGCGAGCCGGTCGCCTATCTGACCGGCCGCCGCGAGTTCTACGGCGTCGATCTCGAGATCACGGCCGCGGTGCTGATCCCGCGCCCGGAAACCGAGCTGCTGGTCGACCTGGCGCTGACGCGCATTCCGGTCGATCGCGGCGTCGACGTGCTCGATCTCGGCACCGGTTGCGGCGCGGTGGCGCTGGCGATCGCCGACCGGCGGCGCAACGCGCGAGTCGTCGCCACCGACCTCTCGACCGACGCGCTTGCGCTCGCCAGGCGCAACGCGGCCAGGCTTTCGCTCGACAATGTATCGTTCGTCGCCGGCGACTGGTTCGGGTCGCTGGCCGGCCGGCGCTTCGACCTGATCGCCGGCAATCCGCCGTATGTCGCAGCGGACGATCCGCACCTGCTCGAAGGCGATCTGCGCCACGAGCCGGCGCAGGCGCTGGTTTCCGGTGGCGACGGTCTGGACGCGATCCGTGCCATCGTCGCGGCGGCGCCGGCGCATCTGGCGCCCGACGGCTGGCTGCTGCTCGAGCACGGTCACGACCAGCCGCAGGCGCTGGCTGCGCTGCTCGGCGATGCAGGTTTCGACGACATCGGTGCGGCGCGCGATCTCGCCGGCATCCTGCGCGTCAGCTACGGGCGAATCCGATCGTCCGACCGATAGCGGGTCTACCCCGCGCAGGGTGAGGGCAACGCGACCGAGTATCGATCCGCCCACGGTCGCAATGCCGGAAGGATCGTCGGATATAGCGCGATCCCGCGGGCGACCTGCTCACGATAGCGTGACAGACCGCGTTCGCCCGGCAGGCGCACGCATTGGCCGTCCGTTCGCGGTGCGCTGGCCCGCGCCACGGCGACCAGATGGTCGATCTCGCGCCTGAACGCCTCGAGCCCGCCGAACGCTTCCGGATCGAGCGCCTGGATGAACACCGACGCGCCCCAGCCTTCGGGCTGGTCGGCACGCCCATGGCCCGCCAGCGCGCCGGTCATTGCCTCGACCAGGATCCCAAGGCCGAATCCCTTGTGGCCGGCATCGATGCCGCCGAGCGGCAACAGCGCGCCTTTGGGCTCGGTGAACAACGCTGCCGGATCGCTGGTCTCGCGGCCGAGGTGATCGATCAGCCAGGTGCCCGGCAACGCATTGCCGGCTTCCATCTGCTGCCGGACGTAGCCCATGCTGGTGATCGACATCGACACGTCGATCAGGATCGGATCGCCCGAGGTCGGCAATCCGGCGGCGAGCGGATTCGGCGTGATGAGCGGCGTCCTGCCGCCGTGCGGCGCGACCGCGGCGACGGTCGGATCCGAGCATTCGATGATCAACGCGAGTCCCTGCTCTGTGGCGCGCTGCAGGTACGCGGCGAGGCAGGCGATGTGGTGCGAGCGCCGGATCACGACGCTGCCGGTGCCGCAGTCGCGCGCCATCGCGCACGCGCGCTCGACGCCGCGCCGCGTGAGCCACGGTCCCGGAAGCCGATCGCCGTCCCAGGTCTCGGCGGCGGCACGGCGCCGGACGAGCTTCGCCTCGCCCGACTTCGCCATTCGGCCGGCGTCGATCTCCGCCAGGTAGGGCGCGAGCAGCGCCAGGCCGTGCGTCGTGTGACCGAGCAGGTCGCCGTCGACCAGGACCTTGGCGACGTCGCGCGCGATATCGACGCGCACGCCGGCTCGGTCGAGCAGCGCAAGCGCGAAAGCACGCAGATCGTCGGCGCGAAAACGCAACGGCTGCGCTGAGTCGAGCATGCGGGCGCGACTGCCGGGGAAAGGTTGACGGCGGCGAGTCAATCGACGACGATTCTAACCCATCGCAGCAATCTCGTTCCCCACGTGGCCCCCTCGACGCTGACGATCAGCATCGTCACGTACCGCCCGGACCTCGCGCTGCTCGACCGGACCCTGCACACGCTCGCCGCGTCGCTGACAGCGGCGCGCTCGCAGGGGCTGCTCCGCGTCGCCAATGTCGCCCTGATCGACAACAGCGAGGAGCGCGGCACCGCGGCTGCGGTGATCGCGCTGGCGCAGGAAAACTTCCGCAATTCCGATTTCACCATGAGCTACCTGCACGGCCACGCCAACATCGGCTACGGCGCCGCGCACAACCTGGTGATGCACGGCGGCAATACGCACTATCACCTGGTGCTCAATCCGGACGTCGAGCTCGACGCCGGCGCGATTCCGGCGGCGCTCACCTATTTCGCCGAGCATCCCGATATCGGCGTCATCGCGCCTGCGGTCACCAGCGCCGCCGGGGCGCGCGAATATCTGTGCAAGCGCTACCCGAGCGTGACCGACCTCGCGCTGCGCGGCGTGGCCCCGCGCTGGCTGCGACGACTGTTTCGCGCGCGCCTCGATCGCTACGAGATGCGCGACGTGATGACGGTGGCCGCTCCGGACCAGACCGTGTCGCCGGTGCCGGTGATGAGCGGCTCGTGCATGCTGCTGCGGCGGCGAGCGATCGAAGCGACCGGAGGATTCGACCCCGCGTTCTTCCTCTATTTCGAGGACTTCGACTGGAGCGTCCGGCTTAACCGCATCACCCGCAGCGCGTACGTGCCGTCGGTCCGCGCCGTGCACCACGGCGGCGGGGCAGCCGCCAAGGGCTGGCGACACGTCGCGTATTTCGTGCGCAGCGCGGTGCGATTCTTCAACAAGAACGGATGGCGCTGGTGGTGAGCGCGAGTGCGCCGCGCGCGGGCAGAGTGCTGGTGACGGGAGCCGGCGGTTTCATCGGCCGCGCGCTGTGCGACCGGCTTGCAGCCGCCGCGATCGACCATGTCGGCGCCGTGCGCCAGCTCGCGGCGGACGACGCCGGCCGGCGCGCATTCGTGCCGCTGGGCGACTTCGCCGCCGCCGACTGGGCGCCGATCATGCCCCGCGTCGACACCATCGTCCATCTGGCCGGACGCGCCCACGTCGGCAATTTTCGCGAAGCGAGCGAACCCACGCCTTTCGTGGTCGCCAATGTGCACGTGACGCGGCGGCTGCTCGACGCGGCGCGCGCAGCCGGCGTGCGGCGCTTCGTGCTGGCCAGCACGATCAAGGTCTATGGCGAGGCGACGCCGCGCGGGCGGCCGTTTCGCGCCGGCGACCCGGCCAAGCCCGAGGATGCGTACGCGCACAGCAAGCTGGGCGCCGAATCGCTGCTGTGGCAGGCGGTCCGCAACGGTGCGATCGAGGGCGTGGTGCTGCGCCTGCCGTTGACCTACGGACCGGGCGTCAAGGGCAACTTCCTGCTGCTGCTCGATGTGATCGCCGCCGGGCGATCGTTGCCGCTCGGCGGGATCGCCAACGCGCGTACGCTGCTCTACGTCGGCAACGCCGTCAGCGCGATCGAAGCCGCCATCGCTTCGCCGGCGCTGGCCGGCGAAACGCTGCCGGTGGCCGATGCCGAAAGCGTATCGACCAGCGCGCTGATCGAGCGCCTGGCGCGCGAGCTCGCCGTCCCACCTCGCCTGTATCGGATCCCGCTGCCGCTGCTGCGCGCAGCGGCGATGCTGGCGGGGCGGCGAGCGATGCTCAAGCGTCTGGTCGACTCGCTCGAAGTCGACGCCGGCCGCTTCTGCGATCGCGCACGATGGACGCCTCCGTTCACCCTCGAGCAGGGTCTGCACGCCACCGCGGCCTGGTGGAAGCTGCGACACAGCCTGTAGTCGCGCCGCGCTTCAAAGCGGCGCAGCTATAATCGAGTTCTTTGGGCAAGAGATCATGAGCCAGCGAACCGGAGGCCGCCGCGCCGACCAGCTCCGTCCGCTCGCCATCCAGCGCCACTACAGCCGCCATGCCGAAGGCTCGGTGCTGATCGAATGCGGCCAGACGCGGGTGCTGTGCACCGCGTCGGTCGACGAGACCGTGCCGTCGTTCCTCAAAGGCCGCGGGCAGGGCTGGCTGACTGCCGAGTACGGCATGCTGCCGCGCGCCACGCACACCCGCACGCGGCGCGAGGCCGCCGAGGGAAAGCAGTCGGGCCGCACGCAGGAGATCCAGCGCTTGATCGGGCGGAGCCTCCGCGCGATCGTCGACTTGTCGCAGCTCGGCGAGCGAACGATACGCATCGACTGCGACGTCCTGCAGGCCGACGGCGGGACGCGCTGCGCGTCGATCACCGGCGCCTGCATCGCGCTCTACGACGCGGTGTCGTGGTGCAGCGCGCAGGGCTTGCTGACCGGGTCGCCGCTGTCGGACTTCGTCGCTGCCGTCTCGGTCGGCATCGTCGACGGCGTACCGATGCTCGATCTCGACTACGGCGAGGACTCCGGCTGCGACACCGACATGAACGTGGTCATGACCGGCGCCGGCGGCTTCGTCGAGATCCAGGGCACCGCCGAGGGCGCCGCTTTCTCGCGCGACGACATGACGACCCTGATCGCGCTCGGCGAATCGGGTATCCGCGAGCTGATCGCCGAGCAGAAGCACGCGCTGGGCGTCGCCTGATGCGCGCGCTCGTCGCCGCCAGCGCCGGTGCCGGTGCCGCGGGATAAGGGACGCGTGGTGCGTCGACTGATCATCGCTTCGGGCAATCCCGGCAAGCTGCGCGAGTTTCGGCGCCTCTTGTCGCGGCACGGCATCGAGACGATCGCGCAGAGCGAGCTCGGCATCGAGGAGATCGACGAGCCGCATCCGACCTTCGTCGAGAACGCGCTGGCCAAGGCGAGGCACGCGAGCCGGCAGGCGCGGCTGCCGGCGCTGGCCGACGATTCCGGCCTGTGCGTCGACGCCCTGCACGGCGCGCCGGGCGTAGGGTCGGCGCGCTACGCCGGCGAGCCGCGATCCGATCGCCGCAACAACGACCGGCTGGTCGCCGATCTCGACGGCATCGTCGAGCGCGGCGCGCACTACTACTGCATGCTGGCGCTGGTGCGCCACGCCGACGATCCCGAGCCGATGCTCTGCGACGGCCGCTGGGACGGCACGATCGTCGATGCGCCGCGCGGCGCCGGCGGGTTCGGCTACGATCCGCATTTTCTCGACGCCGTCACCGGCATGACCGGCGCCGAGCTGCCGCTCGGGCGCAAGAACCAGCTCTCGCATCGCGGCAAGGCGATTCGCGCGCTGCTCCGGCGATTGCGGCAGGAAGGGCGCCGTCGATGAGCGCCGCGACCGCCGGACCGCCGCAGGCGCCGCGCTTCGACGCCCTGCCGCCGCTCTCGCTCTACGTCCACATTCCGTGGTGTCTGAAGAAGTGTCCGTACTGCGACTTCAATTCGCACCAGAAGCGCGGCGATGTTCCCGAGAGCGCCTATGTCGATGCGCTGCTCGCCGACCTCGAGTTTGCGCTACCGTCGATCTGGGGACGCAGGGTGCAAAGCGTGTTCGTCGGCGGCGGCACGCCCAGCCTGTTCGCGCCGGAATCGATCGACCGAATGCTCGCCGGCGTGCGAGCGCGCGTGGCGCTCGCGCCCGACGCCGAGATCACGCTCGAGGCCAACCCTGGGACCTTCGAGCGGGCGCGCTTCGCCGGATTCAGGGCGGCCGGCGTCAACCGGTTGTCGGTCGGCGTGCAGAGTTTCGAACCGCGGCTGCTGACCGCGCTGGGTCGCGTACACGACGCCGACGAGGCCCGCGCGGCGGCGGCCGCCGCGATCGATATTTTCGGCAACGTCAATCTCGATCTGATGTACGCGCTGCCCGGGCAGACGCCGCTCGATGCCGCCAGGGATGTCGCCGAAGCGCTGGCGTTCTCGCCTCCGCACCTGTCGTTCTATCATTTGACGATCGAGCCGAATACGCTGTTCGATCGCTATCCGCCGCGATTGCCCGACGACGACACCGCGGCCGATATCGAGGACGCGATCGACGATACGCTCGCTGCCGCGGGCTACCTGCACTACGAGACGTCGGCCCACGCCCGTCCCGGATACGAGTGCCGGCACAATCTCAACTACTGGCGGTTCGGCGACTATCTGGGCATCGGCGCCGGCGCGCACTCCAAGATTTCGTTTGCCGACAGGATCGTGCGCCAGGTCCGGCACCGGCAACCGCGGCAATACCTCGACGCTGTGGCGCGTGGCGGGCCGCTGCTGGAAGACCGCGCGGTTGAACGCCGCGACATCGGCTTCGAGTTCATGCTCAATGCGTTGCGGCTCGCCGACGGCTTCCCGGTGCCGCTGTTCGCCGAGCGCACCGGATTTCCGCTGACGCTGGTGGAAGGACCGTTGCAGGAAGCCGAGCGGCGCGGCCTGCTCGAGCGCGATCATCGCTCGATTCGGCCGACGCCGCTCGGCCGGCGATTCCTGAACGACCTGCAGGCGATCTTTCTGCCGGATGCCGCGCCGGCGACGGCGTCGCGCACGTTGCGACCGGTCACGCGGCTGCGTCAGGCCGGATGACCTCCCCGCCTTGCGCGGCGACGCGATGACGCTGTCGCGCCGCGATCTCGAGGAGGGCCGCATGCGGGCGATCTACGTCGAGGCGGTCGAAGAGCCTCGCGCCTTGTCCGACCAGGCCCTTGCGACGTCGCTCGAGGCGACCCTCGCGCGGCGGCCGCCGCACGCGGGCTGGTGGGTCTTCGCGTACGGGTCGCTGCTGTGGAATCCGCTGTTCCCGTTCGCCGAAGCGAGGCCGGCGATGCTGCGCGGCCGGCACCGCCGCTTCTGCATCTGGTCGCTGGCCACGCGGGGAACCGTAGCGTCTCCGGGCCTGGTGCTCGGGCTCGATAGCGGCGGCTCGTGCCGGGGCGTCGTCTACCGGCTGCCGGCCGAGTGCGCGCGAGGCGAGCTGGCGCTGCTCTGGCGGCGCGAGATGGTCACGGGCGCATATCGCCCGCAATGGGTCAGGGTGGCCGCCGGCGCGCATGCGCTGACCGCGCTCGCCTTCGTCGTCGACCGCGCGCATCCGCAGTACACGGGCCGGCTGGCGCTGGGCAGGCAGGCCGAGATCCTGTGCGCCGCCTGCGGCGCGTTCGGCTCGTCGGCCGACTACCTCGAGCGCGCGCGAGTCTCCCTGGTGACGCACGGCATCGTCGATCCGTACCTGGAGGCGCTCGCGGCGCGGGTGGCGCGGCGGAGCGCAGCGCCGAAAGGAAAGCCCGTGCCTACAAGGCCACGTGCCTCCCGCCGTCGACGTTGATCGTCTCGCCGGTCACGTAAGTCGCCTCGAACAACAGGAAGTGCACCGCCTTGGCGATGTCCTCCGGCGTCCCCTCGCGCTTGAGCGGCGTGCTCGAGATGATCCGCTGTCGCGAAAGCTCGTCGAACGAGTCGTCGTCCGGCCACAGGATCGGCCCGGGAGCGACGGCGTTGACCCGAACCTCCGGCGCGAGCTCGCGCGCCAGCGAGCGCGTGAGAGCAACCAGGCCGGCCTTGGCGATGCTGTAGACGACGTAGTTCTTAAGCGGCCGCTCGGCGTGGACGTCGGTGATGTTGACGATCGAGCCCTGCGTTTTTTTCAGCGCCGGCGCGGCGGCCTGGGCGATGAACAGCGGCGCCCGCAGATTGGTGCCGACCAGGTCGTCCCAGCTCTCGGCGGTGATCTCGCCGACCGGCGTCGGGAAGAACGACGACGCGTTGTTGACCAGCGCGTCGAGCCGGCCGAGCGTCTGCACCGTCTGATCGATCAGCGAGTGCAGCTTGCCTAGGTCGAGCAGGTCGGCCTGGATCAGCGCCACCGAATCCTTGCGCTGATGATTGAGCTCGGCCTGTAAGAGCCGGGCCTCTCCCGCCGACTCGCGATAGTGCAGCATCAGATTGGCGCCGGCGGCATGCAGGCGTCTGCAAGTCGCGGCGCCGACGCGCCTGGCCCCCCCCGTGATCAAGACCACTTTGCCCTGCACGCGGCGCTCCGGCTACACTGGCTCGAACCATTCAATCTATCACATTCGATGTCTTTCGCCCCACACGGTGGTGACGGATTGCCGCCGCCTTCGGCGGCTGCGCGCGAACACGCCGAACGTGTCGTCGCGCACGTCGCGGCCGTCATCGCCGGCGCCGGCGGCTGGATTTCGTTCGCCGACTACATGGGCGCCGTAATGTACGCGCCGGGACTGGGCTACTACTCGGCCGGGTCGCGCAAATTCGGTGCTGCCGGCGACTTCGTCACGGCGCCCGAGATGACGCCGCTGTTCGGCGCGGCGCTGGCGACGCAGGCCGCCGAGATCGTCGGCCGGCTGCGGGCGGCGGACGTGATCGAGTTGGGACCCGGCAGCGGCCGGCTGGCGGCCGACCTGCTGGGCGCGCTCGGCGCACGCGACACGCTGCCGCAGCGCTATCGCCTGCTCGAAGTGAGCGCCGATCTCGCC
>DATEFZ010000107.1:0-4268 GCA_035280325.1 Casimicrobiaceae bacterium | reverse complement strand
CTTCATCATCCGGAATGCTTGCTGGATGCACAGGAACACTCCGGTCAGGTTGATATCGACCACCGTCTTCCACTGCTCGACGCTAAGCTCCTCCAGATTGACGCCCGGAGCGCCGACTCCGGCATTGTTGAACAGGAGATCGAGCCGGCCGAATGCGCTCTTCACCCGCGCGAACAGCGCTGCGACCGATGCCGCGTCGCTGACGTCGGTCGGCACCGCCAGCGCGCGACCGGACGCAGCGCCTGCTGCGCTCACGGTCGCCTCGAGGGCATCGCCGCGGCGCCCGGCCAGCGCGACACGATAGCCATCCCTGAGCAGCGCGAGCGCGACGGCGCGACCGATGCCGCTGCCGGCGCCGGTGACGATCGCGCTCTTCGAGGGTGAATCCATGTCAGGAAGTCTCCTTGTCATACGGCGTTGCCGAACCCGACAGGTGTGCGGCGCCGAACGAATCCGGCAGCAGCTCGCTCAAGCGGAACCTGCGCTCGTTCGACGGATCGTCGCCGCAGCAGACGACCAGAGCATCGGCGCCGAACTCGGCCAGCACCTGGCGGCAGGCGCCGCAAGGCGGCGTCGCACTGCCGGTCGGCGCGTAGACGAGCAGCGCGTCGACGCGGCGCGCGCCATCGGCCACGGCCCGGAAGATCGCGTTGCGCTCGGCGCACGACGACAGACCGAACGATGCGTTCTCGACGTTGGCTCCGCCGTGGATGCGTCCGTCGTCGCTCAGCACCGCGGCGCCGACCGGAAAGCGCGAATACGGCGCGTACGCGTGCCGCGCCGCATCGATCGCGCGCTCCCTCATCGCCGCGAGCGTCGCCGGCTGGACTGCGCGTCGCGAAGGCGCGGAGGTCGTCGCCGACATTTCGTCTAGTCGAAACTGACCGGCGACTGGCGCTGCCGGTTGACGTGCAAGCGGAAGACATCGGGACGGGCGTAGTGCCCGGCGACGTCGATGCGGCGGCGCGCCGCGGCGACGGCGGCAAGGTCGATGTCAGCGTAGAGAATGCCAGCTTGCCGTCGCAGCGGTCCGGCGACGATTTTTCCGCCGGGCGCGACGACGACCGAGTCGCCGTCGTTGATCCATTCGTCCGGCTGCGGGTACAGCCGCACCTTGTCGGGAAGCGACGCCGGAAGGTCGGCGGCGTTGAGCAGCGTACCGCAACCGATCACCCAGCAGCAGCCTTCGCGGGCGATGTGCTGCAGCGTGCCGATCCAGTCGTCGCCGCTGTCGTAGGTGGGAGCCACGTAGATTTCCACGCCCTGTGCATACAACGCGTAGCGCGCAAGCGGCATGTAGCTCTCCCAGCAGATCATCGTCGCGACCCGACCACAGGGCGTAGTGACGACGTTGAGGGTCGAGCCGTCGCCGAAGCCCCACACCATGCGCTCCGGATTGGTCGGCATCAGCTTGCGGTGTCGATGCTGCACTTCGCCGTCGGCGCCGATCACGACGGCCGTGTTGTAGATGGTGCCGCGGCTGGCATCGTCGTCGCGCTCGGTCATGCCGCACACGACGGTCACGCCGTGCGACTTGGCCGCGGCGCACAGCGGCGCCAGATCGCCGCGGCCGATGCTGACCGCGTTTTCAGTCAGTCGCGCATGCAGCGCCGCGGTCAGCTTGCCGTCGGGGCCGGGGCGCAGGCGCCAGATCCACGCCGGGTAGCACGGAACGAACGATTCGGGCAGCACGACGAGCGCGGCACCGGCGGCGGCCGCTTCGCCAACCCAGCGCGCCGCTTCCTTCAGCGTCGCTGCGCGGTCGAGCACGATCGGAGCCCGCTGAATGACCGCTATCTTGCGCATCGGCGCAGTCTAGCATTGCCGCGTCGGGCCGGGTTCGGTCAGCGCGGACACCGCCCGGTGCGCATTGACAAGCGGAGTGTCGCGGAATAAAAAGAGTCGCCCACAACGCGTTCGACCAGGAGACAGCGATGGCACAAGCGAGGAGAAACAAGTCCGGCGCCGGTGAGAGCGTCTATCGGATCACCGAGCTGGTCGGCACCAGCCAGGTTTCCTGGGAGGATGCCGCGCGGCGCGCGGTGGAAACGGCGGCGGGATCGCTGCGCGACCTGCGCATCGCCGACGTCGTCAAGCTGGACATGAAAGTCGAGAACGGCAAAGTCGCCGCCTATCGCGCGCGCGTCGCGCTCTCGTTCAAATACGAAAGCTAGACCGACGAAAGCTGGGCCGGCGCGCGACGGCCGGCCGCGGCCGAGACGGCGCGACGGATTGCTAGTAGCCCCGCGCCGAAGTGCCGCGGGACGAAGTCGCGGCTGGAGCGGCCGGGCGCGCATTGCTTGCCACTCCGCCCGCGGCCTGGCCGCCGGCGCTGGCTCTGCCGCCGCCGGCGCCGAGATACGGGCGCATGCCGGCGACGATCTCATCGACGGTAGCGGTGCCCGACTTGGCCGACGTCGGCGTGACCTTCGAGCAGCGGTCGCTGTCGATCACCATCAGGTATTCGCCGCGATGCCGCATCTCGGCGCGGGCCATCGAGCCGTCGTCGGACAGATCGATCGGTGGCACCGTGTCGCGATAGATCACCTGATCGTTGCGGTCGAACACGATGTTGCAGACCAGAGCTCGGGCCGGGACGGCCAGCGTGCCGACGGCGACGCCGAGCGCAACGGCGAGGAGAAGGTTCTTGGGCATGGCTCGTGCTCCGGCAAATGCGACCCCGAGCATCGTATGCCGGTCGGCTCGGGCTGGCAACCGAGGGCAGGCGCGCAATTCGCGATCCGCGCGCGAGCTAGGGGCCGCCGAGCCGCGCCGCCGCGGCAAAACCGGCGGTTGCCGCGAGGGCGGTGAGCACGCTGCCCCAGGCGATGTCGACCAGCGTCACCGGCAGCGACCAGCCCTTGAGCGTTGCCAGATTGGTCAGGTCGTAGGTCGCATAAGCGAAGAATCCGAACATCGCCCCGGCGACCCACGTCCTCGTCCACGAGCTCGCCGCGAGTGCCGGATGCACGGCGAAGATCTGTACTCCCAGCACATAGAGCAGATAGAACGCGGCCGCCGCCGCGATGTTGGGGCGCGCCAGCAGCAATGCGCCGAGCCCTCGCGCATAGAAGCCCATGGCGATCCAGCCGAGCCACGCGAAATCCAGGGCGCAAAACACGACCAGCGTAACGACATAGGCGACGAGGGCGCGCATCACTTGATCCTCCTCCGGGCGTTGCTGCTGCGACGCGCGCCATCATACGGTCCAAACCGTCCGCCCGGAAAGCTTCGGCGACCGGTCTCGCGGACGCGAGCCTCCGGCGTCCGGCGGTAGAAGCGGCCGGATATTCAGGCAGCGGTCGCCGGCGCCTCGCCCGATCGCCGGCCGGCTTGACCCGGCCGGTAGGGTATCCACTACACTTCGAGCGACGATGAAGATCTCCGGCACTCGGGTCTTCGCCGCGGCTGTGTCGATGCTCGCCGCGGACGCCGCGCTTGCCGCGCCGGTCTATTTCGACCTGCCGCGCGGCTCGCATCCGCACGACGTTGCCGCGGCACCGGCACGGGGCGGCCCGGTCTACTACACGGCGCAGGCGACGGGGAAACTGGGCATCCTCGATCCGAACAGCGGCAAGGTCGAGGAGATCGCACTGGGGCCGCGCTCGGCGCCGCACGGCGTGATCGTCGGCCCCGACGGCACGGCGTGGATCACCGACGGCGGCCAGAACGCGATCCTGCGTTTCGATCCGAAGGCCCGGTCGATCAAGGCATGGCCGCTGCCGCGCGAGGCCGGCAGTGCCAATCTCAACACGCCGACGCTCGACCGGAGCGGCCGCGTCTGGTTCACCGGACAGGGCGGCATCTACGGCCGTCTCGATCCGGTGCTGGGCGAGGTCCGAGTCTGGCGCGCGCCGCGCGGCGCGGGGCCTTACGGCATGACCACGACGCCCGGAGGCGATGTCTGGTTTGCATCGCTCGCCGGCAACTACATCGCGCAGGTCGACACCGGCAGCGGCAAGGCGACGGTCATCGAGCCGCCGACGCCGGAGCAGGGCGCGCGCCGCGTCTGGTCCGACTCGCAGGGCCGGATCTGGGTCAGCTACTGGAACACCGGGCAGGTCGGCATGTACGATCCGGCGGCTCGCCGCTGGCGCGAATGGAAGCTGCCCGGCACCGCGCACGCCTACGCGGTGTGGGTCGACGACCGGGACAAGGTCTGGCTCACCGACTGGAGCAGCAATGCGATCGTGCGTTTCGATCCGGTCGGCGAAACGTTCACCAGCTTTCCCTCGAATCGCGATCAGGCGAACGTGCGCCAGATGCTC
>DATEFZ010000106.1:0-6439 GCA_035280325.1 Casimicrobiaceae bacterium | reverse complement strand
CGGCGATCCAGTGCCGTTCGTCCTCTGACGCGCTCCTCGCGCCCGGTCCGGTATCATCGGCGCGATGACCGCGCTCTCCCTTTTCGTGCTGCTGGCCGCGGGAATCGCGGGCTACGTCTCGTGGGCCGGCCACCGGATCGCCCAGGGTGATCCGGCCTGGTGGTTCGTCGCCCTCGCCCCGCTGGCGTATCTGCTGCCGGTGCTGCTGCTGGCACCGCTCTGGTTCACGCTGTCCTGGATCTGGCGTACGCCGCGCCTGCCCTGGCAAGAGCTCGGGCCGCTCGGCGCGGCGCGACTGTTTTTCGGCGAGGTCGGCGCGATCGCGAGTTCGTGGCTGCTGATGATCCTGCATCGACTGTTGATTCGCGATCCCGCGCCGGCCGCGGCGTCGCTTCCGATCTTGTTGGTGCACGGAGTGCTGGTCAACGACGGCGTCTGGTTCAGGCTGCGGCGCGATCTCTCGCGTCGCGGCATCGGGCCGGTGTACGCGATCAACTACGGGCCGCCGCTCGCCGATATCGAGCATTTCGCGGCGCAGCTCGCCGCGCGCATCGACGCGGTTTGCTCGATCACCGGCGCGCCGAAGGTCGCGCTGGTCGGCCACAGCATGGGAGGGCTGGTCTCGCGCGCGTACCTGCGACGATTCGGCGCCGATCGCGTCGCGAGTCTCACGACGATCGGTACGCCGCACCACGGCAGCATGCTGGCCTGGACCTTCGTTGGCCTCTGCCTGGCGCAGATGCGCCCCGGCAGTCGCTGGCTCGCGGGCATCAACGCCGGCGAGGGCGAGCCGCCGTCCGCGCCAATCGTTTCGATCTGGTCGCGCCACGACAGCATGGTCGCGCCGCAGGCGAGCGCCGAGCTGGCCTGCGCGCACAACGTGGCGTTGGTCGGCATCGGACACAACGCATTGCTCAACCATCGCGATGTGCTCGATCGGGTCGCTCGCGCCGTCTCGACAGGCCCTAGGTAAGCCGGCGTGGCGAGGCTAGACTAGACTTCGGCGAGCCAGCCTAGCGAGCGCTGCCGTGCAAGTCGCATCCGGCGTCACGACATTCCTGTTTACCGATATCGAGGGCAGCACCGGCCTCTGGGAGCGCGAGCACGACCGCATGCAGGTCGCGCTGGCGCGGCACGACGCGATCGTTCGCGCCGCCGTCGAGGACAATCACGGCAGGGTCGTCAAGATGAGCGGCGACGGCGCACATGCCGCGTTCGACGATCCGCGGGACGCGCTCGTCGCCGCACTGCAACTGCTGCAGGCCCTGGTCGATCCGTCCGCGACCAACGGCGTCGCACTTGCGGTGCGATGCGGACTGCATGCCGGAGTGACCGATCGCCGCGACGGCGATTTTTTCGGCACCGCCGTCAACCGCGCAGCTCGCATCATGAGCGTCGCGCACGGCGGCCAGACCCTGGTCTCGGAAGCGGTGGCGACGCTGACCGGCGAGCGTCTGCCGCTTGGCGTCGCGCTGCGCGATCTGGGCCTGGTTCGCTTGCGCGGCCTGACCCAACCCGAGCGCGTGTTCCAGCTCGTTCACCCGGGTTTGCGACAGGACTTTCCTGCATTGCGTTCGCTCGAATCGACGCCGAACAACCTGCCGCAGCGGTTGACGTCGTTCATCGGCCGTGGACGCGAGTTGGCGGAGGTCGGTGGATTGCTCGCCAAGACACGCTTGCTGACGCTGATCGGGGTGGGCGGCATCGGCAAGACTCGCCTGTCGCTCGAGGTCGCGGTGGACCTTGTCGATGAGTATCCGGACGGAGTCTGGTACGTCGAGCTGGCTCCGCTCACCGATGGCAGGCTGGTGGCGCAAGCGGTTGCATCGGTGCTCGGGGTCAAGGAGGAGGCGGGGCGTCCGGTAGTCGAGGCGCTGATCAAGCTCGCCGCCGACCGGCGCCTACTGCTCGTTCTGGACAACTGCGAGCACCTGGTCGATGCCTGCGCCGAGCTTGCGAGCCAATTGCTTCAGGCGGGACCCCATCTGAAGGTGTTGGCTTCGAGCCGCGAGCCCTTGCGCACCGCGGGCGAGACGACTTATGCGGTGCCCGCGCTGCCGACGCCCGGCGCTTTGCAACCGGTCACGGTCGAACGATTGGACCAGTTCGAGGCGGTGCGTCTGTTCGTCGAACGCGCCGCCGCGGCCAAGTCGGACTTTCGCGTGACGGCTCGAAATGCGGCGGCGGTGGCCGATATCTGTCGGCGACTGGACGGCATTCCGCTCGCCCTCGAGCTTGCCGCCGCACGCGCGCGCACTTTGCCGGTCGAGAGCATTGCCGCGCGCCTCAACGACCGCTTCGCTTTGCTGGTCGGCGGCGATCGGACTGCGTTGCCGCGGCAGCAGACGCTGCACGCGCTGATCGACTGGAGTCACGAATTGCTGAGCGAGCGCGAACGCGTGCTGTTCCGCCGCCTTGCGGTCTTCGCCGGCGGTTTCGCCTTGGAGGGCGCCGAAGCGATGTGCGGCAAGGATGACGGCGCTCATGTCTTCGCTGTGTTGGGCCAGCTCGTGGAAAAGTCATTGGTCGAGCTGGACAGCGACGGCGAGCGCTACCGCATGCTGGAAACGGTGCGCCAATATGCACAGCAACGACTCGACGAATCCGGCGACGCCGAGCGCGCACGCGCCGCGCACCTCGCCTTCTACCTGGCGTTGGTCGAAAAAGCGCTGCCGGAGCTGGTCGGTCCGCGGCAAGGGATATGGCTCGCGAAGCTCGATCTCGAGCGCGAAAATCTGCTCGCGGCGCATGCGTGGTGCAATCGCAGTGAAGACAACGCCGGTTTTGGCTTGAGGCTCGTGTCGGCGATGCGTCGCTACTGGATGGTGCGCGGCCAGCTCACGCTCGGCCATCGAGTCACCGTCGAAGCGCTGAGGCGAGCCGGCGCGCAGCCGCGAACCAGCGCGCGCTGCGCGGCGCTGTTCGATGCCGGACAGCTCGGCTGCTGGATGGGCCGATATTCGGAAGCGCAGGGGTACCTGCAGGAAAGTCTTTCGATCGCCCGCGAGCTTGGAGACAAGAAGGCGGTGGCGGTCGTGCTGCAGCCGCTGGCCATGGCGTCGCTGGGGCAGGGCAATCTGGCGGCGGCGCGCAGCCATCTCGAGGAGGCGCTGGTCCTGGCGAGCGAGCTGGGAAACAAGCGCGAGATCGCTGCCGCGCTCAACGCCCTGGCGCAGGTTTGCCGTGCGGAGGGGGACCTGGATTCGGCGGAGCCGCTGTATCAAAACGTGCTGGCGTTGGCCCGCGAGCTCGACGACCGCGAGATCATCGCCATCGGCCTGCTCAATCTCGCGATGGTATCGATAGGGCGCGGGTCGGCGGCGCGGGCACGCGAAGCGCTATTGGAAGCGCTGTCGATTGCCGAGGAAATCGGCTCCAAGCCGACAGGGCAGAGTGCGCTCGACGTCTGCTCCGGCCTCTGCGCGGTTTGCGAGGACTGGAGAAACGCGGCGCGTTTGTTCGGCGCCGCCGAGGCGCAGACCGGGGAGACCGGCCTGCGCCGCGATCCCGCCGACGAGGCATTTCTGACGCCGTTGATCGCCGAAGCGCGCGCTGCTCTGGGCGAAGCGGCATTCGCGGCCGCGGAGCACGCCGGCCGCGCGCTCACCTACGAACAAGCCATCGAGGCAGCCCGGGCGTTGATCGAGCGACCGGGCTGATTCGGCCCGCGCTGTTGAGCGGGGTCGTCGACACTCCCAAGCCAACGGGGCTTAGTTGTTTATCACCCACGGGTCCAGCGACAAAGAGAGAAGGAAACCGACCACGTTGACCGTGTACTTGTAAACACCGAAGTTTTCGTCGCTGGTGGTGCAGTCAACCCTGCGCCCACCCTCTCCCGTCTTGCATTTGAACACTTTCGCACCGTCGGCATCGAACACGACTCCCTGATCGTCTGACGCGAACGCGAAGGACGAATCCAGCGGAAGCTGCCAGACGATGCGGTTTTTGCCTCCCTTCTTGCTGATAATGACCGCGTAGTTGTCGACCGAAATCGCGCATCCGAGGAGGCACGAAACCGTGACCTGCACCTCGCACTTCTCCTGTGACCGGCAATCCAGCTTCTGCTCGGGCTTGCCCCTGGTGTAGGGGAAGACGGGTACCGAGCTGCAGGCGGAAAGCGACAAAGCGACGACGGCGAACGCAAAGATCAACATTGCCTTCATAGTCTTTCCTCCCTGGCAGTTGCGCGCGGGATCCGAGGGCGCCGTTTCGGCGTCGGGCATTTCACGCCGATTGATGAGGGTCATCCGGTCGGCGCAGGCTCCTGACCTGAATCATACGCCGGGGCTCTTGATTCGGCGTCGGTCAGCGCCGACTCGATAACCGCACCCGATCGTCGAATATTCACGTTTTTTTTGGTACGGACGGCGGTATCGTTCGACCAGCGCCCGGACGATCGTTTCGACGATGCGGTGCCGGCGAAGAGATGTCGCGCGCCGATTGCCGATGAGGAGTCTCCGCGATGTCGCTGCAGGTACGAGCGGTCTCGAGATCGGAAACAGGATCGACGCGTGCGCCCGTCGCCGCCTATCTTGCGGCAAGGGTCTTGTTATCTACAAGGGATTTCACCCACAATGACACGTTTTACCGAGCGCGCCGCGTCGCTATGCAACCGGACCGAACCGCCAGCAACGATCAGTGGGTCGTGCGCACCGTGCTGTTCGTCGATCTCGTCGAGTCGGTCCGCCTCATGGAAAGTAACGAGAGCGACGCGGTTCGGCGATGGCGCCAACTGGTAGCGGCCGTCGAGCGCGACATCCTACCGGGCCACTCGGGCCGGCTGGTCAAGAGCATGGGCGACGGCCTGATGCTGGAGTTTCCCAGCGTCCAGCCGGCGTTGCAGGCGGCCTTCGCGATCCAGCGCGCCAGCGCCGACAGCAACGCGGGAGTGACTGCCGACCGTCATATGCTGCTGCGCATGGGCGCCCACGTCGGCCAGTTGATTGCCGACGAGCGCGACATCTACGGCCGCGGCGTCAACCTCGCGGCACGTTTGACCACGCTGGCGGGGCCGGGCGAGATCGTGGTCTCGGCCGATTTGCGCGATCAGCTCGTCCCGATCCTGGACGCCGACATCGAGGATCTGGGCGCCTGCTACGTCAAGCATGTCGCTGAACCCGTTCGTTGCTACCGCGTCGGCCCGCCAGGACCGCGACCGGTGATCGAGCCCGGCAGCGCGGCGATGCCCGAATTGCGGCCGACGTTGGCCGTGATTCCGTTCACCGCGCGCGCCGGCGAGGCCGCTCATCAGGTGCTGGGTGAGGTGCTGGCCGACGAGATCATCTCTGCGCTGTCGCGTGCAGCCGAGCTCAACGTGATCTCCCGCCTGTCGACGACCGTGTTTCGCGGCCGCGAGGCATCGCTCGGCGAAGTCGGCGGCTATCTCAATGCCACGTACGTCTTGTCCGGCGGCTACCTGGTGTCGGGCAACCAGTTCAACTTGAGTGCCGAGCTGGCCGATGCCAAGAGCGGCAAGGTGGTCTGGGCCAAGTCGTTCAAAGGTCAGGTCAGCGGCATCGTCAGCGGCAAGGACGGCATGATCGACAAGGCCGTTGCCGGAGTCAGCGCGGCCGTGATGGCGCGCGAGTTGCAGCGCGCCCAGTCGCAGCCGCTTCCGACGCTGGAAAGCTACACCTTGCTGATGGGCGCGATCGCGCTGATGCACCGGTTGTCGCTGCGCGATTTCGACCGCGCGAAGCAGATGCTGCAGACGCTGACCGAGCGCGCACCGAGGCAGGCGATTCCCTGGGCCTGGCTCGCGAAGTGGCACGTGCTGCGCGTTCAGCAGGGCTGGACGGACGATGCGCATCTGGAAGCTCGCCTCGCCCTCGACTGCACCAAGCGGGCGCTGGACGCCGATGCGCAATGCTCGCTGGCGCTCGCGATCGACGGCTTCGTTCATACCAACCTGCTGAAGAAGCTGGACGAGGCGCTCGAGCGCTACGACCGTGCCTTGCGCGTCAATCCGAACGACTCGCTGGCGTTGCTGCTCAAGGGCACGCTGCACGCTTTCAAGGGCGAGGGCAAGCTGGCGGTCAGGGATACGAGGCACGCGCTCAGGCTTTCACCGCTCGATCCCATGCGCTATTTCTACGATTCGCTGGCCGCGACGGCCGCGCTTTCCGCCGGCGAGTACGAGCGCGCGATCGAGCTGGCGCAGCGGTCGCTGCGCGCCAATCGGACGCACACATCGACGTTTCGCGCCATGGCGATTGCCCAGTGGCAGCTCGAGCGACCCGACGATGCGCGCGCAACGGTCCGCGAGCTGCTGCGCCTCGAGCCGACGCTGACCATCAGTGGTTATCTCGATCGTCATCCGAGCGGTGGCTACGAGACCGGCAGGATTTGGTCGAATGCGCTTCGGCAGGCTGGGGTGCCCGCGTAGGCGAGGGCGCCGGCAGATCAGATACGGGAGGAACGAGCGATGAGCGGAATCGGA
>DATEFZ010000105.1:0-9725 GCA_035280325.1 Casimicrobiaceae bacterium | reverse complement strand
GATCGCCTTGGCGGCGTCGCGAACGACCAGGTAGGACGTGACGCCGGCGTAGCCGGCGGGAATTGCCTGGACCATGAAATGTCTCCTGATGTTGGTGATGAGGAAGAGCTTCGTCGTCCCCGCGAACGCTTAGGACCCAGCGTCGTTCGAGTCGAGCCACTGGATCCCCGCATTCGCGGGGATGACGACGATTTTGTCGGTGCTGTCGCCCGGTTGGGCAAAGCAATAAGGCTCCTGGCTCATTTGAGCTCACCCGCGCGCAACAGCCCAACCGCGACGCCTTCGATCGTCAGGTCGGTGCGCGCCGGATTTACGACCATCGGTTGGAAGGTGGAGTTCTCGGGTACGAGCACGATTTCTCGCCCCCGGCGCCTCAGTCGCTTGACGGTGACTTCGTCGCCGGCCGGCCCGGACAGCCGCGCGACGACGATCTGTCCCGAGCGCGCCTCGGCCGTCCGGTGCACGGCCAAGAGGTCGCCGTCGAGGATGCCTGCGTCGCGCATGCTCATGCCGCGTACGCGCAACAGGTAGTCGGCGCGCGGCGAGAACAGCGCCGGATCGATGCGATAGCGCGCCTCGACATTTTCGGCTGCAAGAATCGGGTGGCCGGCGGCGACCCGTCCGACCAGCGGCAGCGTCCCCTGAACCGGCACTCCGGGGATGTCTTTCAAACGCAGACCGCGCGAGGCGCCGGGCAGCAGCTCGATCGCGCCCTTCTTGGCGAGCGCCTGCAGATGATCTTCCGCCGAGCTGGGCGTCGAAAAGCCGAGCCCCGCGGCGATCTCGGCGCGCGTCGGCGGCATGCCGCGCGATTCGATGAAGCTCCTGATCCAGGCGAGGATCTGCTGTTGGCGAGGCGTGAGGCGCTGTGGAGGCGCCCCTGCGGCGCTGCGCGAAAGGCCCGGCGAGCGGCGTGCGGGCGACAGCATCTCGTGACCGAATGAATATGCGGTACCGTGATTATAAACGGCATTAGTGTGGCGTCAAGCCCTCGCCCACGTTCCGCCGGAAAGCGTCGCGGTCTTCCCGGAATTCTCGATAATATGGTTCCGCTTCTTTCTTCCTGCCGATCGATGCCGACACTACGCCGTCGCCTCGCGCAGTTGATTGCCGTGCTGCCGTTGCTCGCAGGTGCCGCCGGCGCGCAGACGGACAAAACGCCAGGGCCGGTCCCGGATTGCTCGCTCCTCGACGGCAGAGAGATTCTGCTTTCGCCGTCCACCTTTCCCGACATTCCGCCGTTCGACAAGAAGACCGTCGAGCTGGAGCTGCGCGTCATGCCCGACGGCAGTGTGCGCGATACCAAGGTCGTCCGCAGCTCGTCCTTTCCCGAGCTCGACGCGAAGGCGATCAAGGAGGCGCAGCAACGCGGCTGCAAGGCGCTGCCGCAAGGCAGCCCGCCGGACGGCGTGCCGACCCGTGTACGCATGGACGTCTGGCGCGTGAGCCAAGATGAATTCTTTCACCGTCGACCCACCGGGGGTCTTTCGATTCCATGGTCTCTTCCTCGGCGCTACGACAAGGCGTATGGCCCGATCCCCTACGACAAGGCGTATGAGGAACTGGATCCGCGACAGAAGGCGATCGTCCGTGCGAGCTACGAGAATCTCGGCGAGAACGACGAGCCGCCCTACCCGAAGGAGGGCCTGGGCAAGGTGATCGACGTCATGATCGCGGTCCAGAAAAAGGCGCTGGTCAAAGGCGAAATGGACTTGATCGTCCGCATCGACGAGCACGGCAAACCCCTGTCGGTCGCGGTGTACAAGACCCCCGATCCCAAGGTGTCCAACCTCGCAGGATCGGCGCTGATGCTCCTCGACTACAAGCCCGGCGTCTGCGCCGGCAGGCCGTGCGCGATGGACTATCGGGTCGACATCGACTTCGAGGTTCGATAGCCGACCGCGAACCTTCCGGCGTGCCCGTCGTCCAATGGCCGGCCGCCGACCGCGTTATCATCCCATCCGACGCCTTTTGCGATCGCTTTCATGACCGGCATCCTCTCCCGCTTCGTGACTTTGGTCGCGGCAAGCTTCGCCGCGGCGCTATTGCTCGCCGGCTGCGGCGGGGGCGGCGGAGGTGGCGGCGGCTCGACGCCGCCGGCGAACTTCGTCGATCCGGTCATGTACTCGAACTCCCCGGCGGCTTCGCTCGCGACGGCGGCCGAGGTCGCCGCAGTGACCCACCACCAGCTCACGGTGAACGGAACGGCGCTCAACTACACGGCGACCGCCGGCCATCTGACCGCGCACGACCTGACGAGCGGCATGCCGGAGGCGTCGTTCTTTTACGTCGCCTACACGCTCGACGGCGCCAACCCGGCGACGCGTCCGGTGACGTTCTTCTACAACGGGGGACCGGGATCGTCGACGGTGTGGCTGCACCTGGGGTCGTTCGGGCCCAAGCGCCTGGTCACCGGCGATCCGGCGACCAGCGCGCCGACGCCGTTCCCGCTGGTCGACAACGCCGAGAGCCTGCTCGACGTCAGCGACCTGGTTTTCGTCGACGCCGTCGGCAGCGGTCTGTCGGAAGCGATCGCACCGTTCGCCAATTCGTCGTTCTGGGGCGTCGACGTCGATGCCGCGGTGTTTCGTGATTTCGTCATGCGCTACGACGCGGCCAACAATCGCGGCGCTTCACCCAAGTTCCTGTTCGGCGAATCGTATGGCACCACGCGCAGCGCCGTGCTCGGCAACCTGCTGGAGAGCGCCGGTGTCAAGTTGAACGGCATCGTGCTGCAATCGTCGGTGCTCAACTACAACACCAATTGCGGCGTGATCGTGGCGCTGGTGAGCTGCGCCGGCTACGTTCCTTCCTACGGTGCGATCGGCGCCTGGTACAACCTCGACCATCCGAACCCGGCCCCGGCGGCGCTGCCCGCCTTCATCGACCAGATGCGCGCGCTGACCACCAGCCAGTACGATCCCGCCGTCGACGCCTTCCTCGCGGCAGGCACGCCGCCGCCGCCGTCATTGCTCGCGCAGCTCGTCGCCACGACCGGGATGTCGCTCGCCGGCTGGCAGACTCGCTTCAACATGGATCCGGGCTTCTACCAGTTCAACCTGATCCCGGGGACGCTGATCGGACGCTACGACGCCCGGGTGTCGGCGCCGATGGGAAGCTTCCTGGCGAGCGAGGGCGATCCGTCGAGCACGCTGATCAACGCCTCGTTCGCGCAGGCGATCACCTCGTATTTGAACGGCGGCCTGCAATACACCAATCCGTCGAGCTACGTGCTGATCAGCGACGTGCTCAACACCTGGATATTCGGCCACGACGGGCAGTTGCTGCCCGACACGATCCCCGACCTCGCCGCGGCGATCGCGCAGAATCCCAAGCTCAAGGTGCTGTCGGTCAACGGCTATCACGATCTGGCGACGCCGTTCTTCCAGACCGAGCGCGACCTGGCGCGCCTGAGTCCGAACCCGAATATCCAGTTGCGCTTCTATTCCGGCGGCCATATGACCTACCTCGACGACGGGTCGCGTGTGCTGGAAAAAGCCGACCTGGCGGCGTTCTACCAGAGCGCGCTGGCGACGCAATGAACTTCGCGCCGACGAGTGGAGATCAAGACATGAAACGACTTTTCCGTCGCAGGCTCGCGCGCTACGCGGCGATGGCGGCCGCGCTCGTCTTCGGCGCCGCGCTCGCAGCACCGGTGCCCGCCGCGGAATCGCCGCCCGCTACCATCGAGCACCCGCCGCGCGACCCCTGGGTGCCGCCGGAGCTGCGTCATCCGGCGTCGACTCCGCCGACCGAAGGCGCCGCGCTTCGCGCCCAGGTCGAGCGCAAGCTCCAGGCCGGGTTCGAGCGCGCCGACGTCGGCGGCAACGGCACGCTGACCCGCGAGCAGGCTCGCGCCGGCGGGCTCGGTTTGATCGTTCGCCACTTCGATCAGATCGACCGCCGCCGTGCCGGCGCCGTGAGTTTCGACGACGTCAAGTTCTATCTGCGCGAGTAGGGGGCGCAGCTCGAATAGCGCGAATCGGTCGATCCGGCTCGCCGTCGGGAATAAGCCTGCGACGATTCGAGCGCACGACACCGCGACCGGCGCTCAAGTCGCGGCCGCCCGCAACCTCTGCGCGGCCACCGCATACCCGCCCGCCGCGCCGTCGACGAAGTGCACGTGGTTGCTCTCGGTGATCGACGGCACGATGCAGGTCATGATCGCCGCCGGCTGGCGATGGATGCCGTAGCGCACGATGTTGTCGCGCTCTGCCTGCGCCAGACGTTGCTCGATGCGGTCGGCGAGCGCGGGCGTGCAGTCGAGCGTCATGCGCAGGTTATCGTCATACTTGCGGAAGTCGGAGTTCTCGACCACCTGCCGGCGATAGGTTGCCGGATCGAAACCGCCGACTCGCACGCCGCTCGCCAGCACCGCATACGCGAGCAGCGTGTCGGCCATCACGCGCAGCCGGCGCAGGAACAGGCTTTCGCCGCGCCGGCGCGACGCCCGCGCTTCCAGCTCGAGCCCCGGCGGCGGCCAGCCGACGCCCGGAGCATTGTCGGGCACCGGGCGCGCCACTTCGGCGCTCGCCTCCAACTCGCGGAGCAGCGTCTCGATCAGGTCGCGGAAGGCAGGATCGCCGTGCTGCACCGGAACGACCAGCAGCGAGATGATCACGCCGTGGGTGGCAGGGATGTCGTTCCAGCGGCACGACAGGCCGCTCAAGTCGGGACGCGTCCCGGGGGGCGCTGCCGGCAGCGCATAGCGCCCCGCCTTCATCGCGCGCTCGGCCCAGGCCAACCCGCCGCCCGAGAACATCGCATACGAGACGTTCTTCGACGGGCCGAAGCGCGCGACCCTGGTGCTAAGCCCCTGCTCGCGCACGGCGGTGACCGGAACGAGCGCGGTGCGCAGCTCCAGCTCGAGGTCGTCGCGAGCCCAAGCCGCGGTCGCTGCTAAAGCGCCGGCAGCAATCTCCTCATCGCAGGCCGGTATCGCGAAACTCGCACCATCGCCGCCGAACACGAACGGAAACTTGCGATCGGGCAGCGCGTTTCCCAGCGCCGAGATCGCCGCGGCGCCGGCGGTGTTGACCGACTTGTAGCGGCCGGCTGCGATCGCCCGGCTGGAATCGACGACGTCGGTCAGCCCGATCCGCCAATCGTCCGGCAGCGGCTGATAGCGCGCCGGATCCATGATGTTGGCGAAGCCTTCGAATACCGGCAGGCGGTCGTAGAAGTCGCGGGTGTCCGGCATGTCGTCTCGCCGCGCGGCGAAGCGCGGAAAACATCATAACCGGACTCGCGTCGAGGCGGAATCGCTGATCCGGACGATCCGTCGGCGGGCGTTTGTAGCACAATAGCCTGGACCAGCGGAGGCGACCGTTGAGCGAGCCGAAAGCAGCAACGGAAAGGCAGGATGCGGACCGGCATCGGGTCGGGCACGCGCACGATCACGGCTCGGAGCTCTCCGAGATGGATCTGCGCGTGCGCGCGCTCGAGTCGCTGCTGGTCGAAAAAGGCTACGTCGATCCCGCCGCGCTCGACGCGCTGATCGAGACCTACGAGACCCGCGTCGGACCGCACAACGGCGCGCGCGTCGTCGCCAGAGCGTGGATCGATCCGCAATTCAATCGGTGGCTGCGCACCGACGCTACCGCGGCGATCGCCTCGCTCGGCTACACCGGACGCCAGGGCGAGCACATGGTCGCCTTGCAAAACACGCCGCGGCAACACCACATGGTCGTCTGTACGCTGTGCTCGTGCTATCCGTGGTCGGTGCTCGGCCTGCCGCCGGTCTGGTACAAGTCCGCGCCGTACCGCGCCCGAGCCGTCATCGATCCGCGCGGGGTGCTGGCCGATTTCGGCGTCACGCTGCCGCCCGAAGTCGAAATCTCGGTCTGGGATTCGACCGCCGAGATACGCTATCTGGTGATTCCCGAACGCCCTGCCGGCACCGACGGCTGGAGCGAAGACCGGCTGGCGGCGCTGGTGACGCGCGATGCGATGATCGGCACCGGCCTGGCGAAGGTGCCGATCGAGACGGTGCGATGAACGGCGTGCACGACATGGGCGGCGGCCAGAACTTCGGACCGGTGGTGCCCGAAGTCGACGAGCCACGGTTCCACGCGGCGTGGGAGCGACGGGCGTTCGCCTTGACGCTGGCGATGGGCGGCGCGCGATTGTGGAATCTCGACCAGTCGCGTGCGGCGCGCGAGAGCCTGCCGCCGGCGCAGTATCTTGCCAGCAGCTACTACCGCATCTGGCTGGACGCTCTTATCGAGCTGCTAGTCGAGCGCCGGCTGATCAGCCGCGACGAAGCCGCCGACGGCCGCATGCGCGAGGCGCCGCTCGGCATCGACGTGCTCTCCGCCGACAAGGTGCAGTGGGCGCTCGCCCGTGGCGCGCCGAGCGTTCGTCCGCCGAGTCGAGCCGCGCGCTTCACCACCGGCGACGCGGTGCGTGCGCGCGAGATCAATCCGCCGACGCACACCCGCCTGCCGCGCTATTGCCGAGGCAAGGCGGGCACCATCGTCGCGCTGCACGGCGTGCACGTCTTTCCCGACGTCAACGCGCTGGGCAGCGGCGAAGATCCGCAGTGGTTGTATACGGTGCGCTTCGACGGGCGCGAGCTGTGGGGACCGGACACCAGCGCGACCGCGGTGCACGTCGACTGCTGGGAACCGTATCTGGCGCCGATGCAATGACGGCCTCACCCTTCACGCCGGTGCGCGCGATCCCGGGCGATCTGCCCGCCGGGGACGCCGGCCCGGTGTTCAAGGCGCCGTGGGAAGCGCAGGCGTTCGCCCTCGTGCTCGCCCTGCACCAGCGCGGCGCCTTCACCTGGGCCGAATGGGCGCAGGCGCTGGGCGAAGTGATCGCCGAGCTCCGCGAGCGCGGCGCGGCCGACACCGGCGAGGACTATTACCAGCACTGGCTCACCGCGCTCGAGCGGCTGGTCACCCGACGCGGCCTGATCGGCGCAGAGTCGCTCGCCCGCCGTCGCGAGGCCTGGGCGGAGGCGGCGCACCGGACGCCGCACGGTCAGCCGATCGAGCTGCCGCGCGAATAGCCTGAGAACGCAGCGATGAATTCGCCGGCCGACGGCCTCGGCCCGGGTGCGACGCGCGGGTCGCGATGCTGCTATGGACGACGCTCCGGGTCGTGGGCGTGCTCGCGCCGACGACCGGGTCCTACCGTCTCGTCGGCCGTGACCAATCGTCTCGAGTGACGAAAACCGGAATCCCCGCGCCGCCCTAGCCCGCCGGAGCGCCGGCCGGCCGCCTGGTCGACGCTCCACGGGCCGGCACCTGCCGCCGCGAAATAGAGAAACACGAAACAGTAAACGGCGGCCAGTTCGCCGCCGTTCAGTATCGGCAGCAGATTGCGCGGGCCGTGCGCCAGGAAATAGGCGAAGGCCATCTCGCCGGACAGGATGAACGCCGCAGGCCGCGTCAACCAGCCGATAACCAGCAGTGCACCGCCGATCAGCTCCAACAACCCGGCGACGCCGATCAGCGACCAGAGCTCGACGTTGTCGAAATGCTCGATGTGCGGGACATGCAGCAGCTTGGCGCTGCCGTGCATCAGGAACAGGCCGCCGACGACGATCCGCAATACGCTTTGCAGCCGCGGTGCCCAGTAGGAAAGAAATGCCTGGTATCGGTTCATGCGAAACGATCTCGACCATCGCCCGCAGGCTTCGACCGGTCGGTCCGGCAAAGGTTTCCCAACGCCGTCGCGATCGATTATTCTGCCCGTATCGAACGTTGCGCCCGCGAAACCATCGTGAACCCGCCGTCCTTGTCATCTCCGCTGTCCGCGCTCGAGGAACATCGCGCCGCGCTCGCTTCGCGCCCGCTGGCCGCACTGTTCGCGGCCGAAGCGGACCGATTCTCGCGCCTGTCGCTGTCGTGGGACGGCTGGCTCGCCGACTGGTCGAAGCAGCGGGTCACGGCCGAGACGATGACGTCGCTGCTCGCCTACGCTCGCGAGCGCAACCTGCCGTCGTGGATCGCGGCGCTCCTGAGCGGCGAAAAGATCAACCTGTCGGAGGGCCGCGCCGTCCTGCACACCGCACTGCGGCAGCAGGACGATACGCCGATCCTGGTCGACGGGCACGACGTCATCCCGCAGATCCGCGCCGCGCAGGCTCGCGTGCGCGCCATGGCCGAAGACATCAGGGGCGGAAAGCGCCTGGGCGCGACCGGCCGCCCGCTGCGGCACGTGGTCGCGATCGGTATCGGCGGATCCGACCTCGGGCCCAAGCTCGCCTGCGACGCGCTGGGACCGTTGCGCGGCGCGCGCGGCGACGGCGTCGATGTCGCCTTCGTCTCCAATGTCGATCCCGAGCACCTGACGCGGGCGCTGGCCGGGCTCGACCCCGCGACGACGCTGTTCATCGTCACGTCGAAGACCTTCACCACCAAGGAAACGCTGGCCAACGCCCATTCGGCGCGCGGCTGGCTGGCAGCGTCGCTGCGCGCCGGCGACGCGCTTTCGGCGCACTTCATCGCGGTCACCGGCAACGCCGACGCGGCGCGCGCGTTCGGCATCGCCGGCGCCGACGTGCTGCCGGTCTGGGATTGGGTCGGCGGCCGCTACTCGCTGTGGTCTCCGGTCGGCCTGCCGATCGCGATCCGCTGCGGCTGGGACGCTTACGCCGACATGCTCGCCGGCGCCGCCGCCGTCGACCGGCACTTCCGCACCGCGCCGCTCGAGCGCAATCTGCCGGTGCTGCTGGCGCTGGTCGATTTCTGGAACACGCGCTGCTTGAGCGTCCCGCAGCGGATCGTCGTGCCCTACGCCGAAGCGCTGAAGCTGTTGCCGAGCTACCTGCAGCAGCTCGTGCTCGAGAGCAACGGCAAGTCGGTGCTGCGCGAAGGCGCGCCGGTCGACGGACCGACCGCGCCGGCGCTGTGGGGCGCGCCGGGCACCGACGGCCAGCACGCCTTCTTCCAGTGGCTGCACCAGGGAACCTCGGTGGCGAGCGTCGAGTTCATCGTGCCGGTGCGGGCGGCGCATCCGCAAGGCGATCAGCAGGCGCTGCTGGTGGCCAATGCGCTCGCCCAGGCGCAGGCGCTGATGCAGGGCAAGTCGCCGGCCGAAGCGCGCGCCGAGGTCGCGCGCACGTCGCCCGGCGCGACGCCCGCCGTCGCATCGGCGCTCGCCGCCAATCGCGTGTGTCCGGGGAACCGGCCGTCGACGACGTTGCTGCTGCCGGAGCTCGATGCCCGGCGGCTCGGTCAACTGATCGCGCTGTTCGAGCACCGCACTTTCGTCGAAGGCGTGCTGTTCGGCATCAATTCGTTCGACCAGTGGGGCGTCGAGCTGGGCAAGTCGCTGGCCGGACCCCTGGTCACCGCGCTGCGTGACGGCGTCGAGCCGGCCGGCGTCGACGCCTCGACACGCGGCCTGGCGGCTTCGGTCAACGCGCTCAATCGGCCGCGTTAGCTTTGGCCGCCGGCGGTGTTGCGGCCGGCGGATCGGGGCCGGACTCCAGCCGCGCCGCGGTTGCCCGTGCCGCGGCAAGCGCCCGTGCGAGCTGCCAGACTGCGGTCGCGTAGAGGCGGCTGCGGTTGTAGCGGGTGAGCACGTACCAGTTACCGAAAGTGAGCCAGTAGCTCGGCCCGTCGACCTCCTCGAGCATCAGCAGGCCGACCGGATCGGGCCCGGCATTCGCCGGCATCGCGTCGGGGGCGACGCCGTCGCGCGCCCAGGCCTCGAGCGGCCGCCGCTCGCTGATGCCGCCATCCTGCGCGCGCGCCGCGATGTCGGCGGCG
>DATEFZ010000104.1:0-3449 GCA_035280325.1 Casimicrobiaceae bacterium | reverse complement strand
GCCCGCGTCGGCGGCATCGACCGATGCCGCGCCCGCCGCCAGCAGCGCATCGGACCAGGCCTCCGCGGTCGCGGCCGGCGCGTCGAAGCGCAATGCGACGAACGGCATCGCGGGGGGCCGCTACGCGCCCTGCTTGCGCTTCGCCATCCGCTGCTCGAGGTAGTGGATCGTCGTGCTGCCGCGCAGGAACGAATCGTCGAGCAGCAGCTCCTGGTGCAGCGGGATGTTGGTCTTGATGCCCTCGACGACCATTTCCGACAGCGCGACCCGCATGCGCGCGATCGCCTGCTCGCGCGTGTCGCCGTAGGCGATGACCTTGCCGACCATCGAGTCGTAGTTCGGCGGCACGAAATAATTGTGGTACGCGTGCGAGTCGACCCGGATGCCGGGGCCGCCCGGCGCGTGGTACGAGGTGATCCGGCCCGGCGACGGCACGAAGGTGTACGGGTCCTCGGCGTTGATCCGGCATTCGATCGCGTGGCCGCGGCGGACGATGTCGCGCTGGCGGAACGAAAGCCGCTGCCCGGCGGCGATGCGGATCTGCTGCTGGACGATGTCGATGCCGGTGACCATCTCGGTGACCGGATGCTCGACCTGGACGCGGGTATTCATCTCGATGAAGAAGAATTCGTCGTCCTGGTAGAGGAATTCGAAGGTGCCGGCGCCGCGATAGCCGATCTTGCGGCAGGCCTCGGTGCAGCGTTCGCCGATGCGGACCAGCGCCTTCATGGCGATGCCCGGCGCCGGGGCTTCCTCGATGATCTTCTGGTGCCGGCGCTGCATCGAGCAATCGCGTTCGAACAGGTAGACCGCGTTCTTGTGCTCGTCGGCGAGCACCTGGATCTCGATGTGGCGCGGCTTGTCGAGATATTTCTCCAGGTAGACGGTCGGGTTGCCGAACGCGGCGCCGGCTTCGGCACGGGTGAGGCTGACCGCGGAGAGCAGCGCGGCCTCGGTGTGCACGACGCGCATCCCTCGGCCGCCGCCGCCGCCGGCGGCCTTGATGATCACCGGATACTTGACCGCCCGCGCCAGCTTGACGATCTCCTTCGGGTCGTCGGGCAGCGCGCCTTCCGAGCCCGGGACGCAGGGGATGCCGACCTTGGCCATCGCGGCCTTGGCGCTCACCTTGTCCCCCATCATGCGGATGGTGTCGGGCCGCGGCCCGATGAACACGAAGCCGCTCTTCTCGACCTTCTCGGCGAAGTCGGCGTTTTCCGAGAGGAACCCGTATCCCGGGTGGATCGCCTGCGCGTCGGTGACCTCGGCGGCGCTGATGATCGCCGGGATGTTGAGGTAGCTCTGCGCCGACGGCGGCGGGCCGATGCAGACCGATTCGTCGGCGAGCCGCACGTACTTCGCGTCGGCGTCGGCCTCCGAATGCACGACCACCGTCTTGATCGACAGCTCGCGGCAGGCGCGCTGGATGCGTAGCGCGATCTCGCCGCGATTGGCGATCAGAACCTTGTCGAAAAGCGGGCTGGCGGATTTGGTTGCCACGACGGAAGGTTTGACGGCGTACCGGCGATGCCTCGCGCCGTGCAGCGGCCGGGATCAGCCTATGATCACCAGCGGCTGGGCGTATTCGACCGCCTGGCCGTTCTCCACCAGGATCGCCTTGATCACGCCGGCCCGATCCGCCTCGATCTCGTTCATCAGCTTCATCGCTTCGATGATGCAGAGCGGGTCGCCGACCTGGACGCTGTCTCCGACGTCGACGAACGCCTTCGCCCCCGGCGATGCCGAGCGGTAGAAGGTCCCCACCATCGGCGACCTGATGGCGTGACCTTCGGGTTCCGGCAAAGCCACGGCGCTGGCGGCCGCAGGGGCGATCGCCGCCGCCTCCGGGGCCTGCGGCGCCGCGTGGACCAGCACCTGCTGCGGATGCGACGTCGGCGCCAGCGATCGGGTGATCCGCACCCGTTCCTCGCCTTCGGCGATTTCGAGCTCGGCGATGCCCGAGCTCTCGACCAGCTCGATCAGCGTCTTCAGCTTGCGCAGATCCACGTCGGGCTCCGCCGGCGCGCTATTCCGCCGCTCCGAGCCGGCCGAGGATGAATTCGAGCGCCAGCTCGTAGCCGCGCGCGCCGAGGCCGGCGATCGTCCCCACCGCCTGATCGGAGAAATAGGAATGGCGGCGGAAAGGCTCGCGGGCGTGGATGTTGGACAGATGGACTTCGACAAAGGGAATGCCGACCCCGGCCAGCGCGTCGCGCAAGGCCACGCTGGTGTGCGTCAGGCCGGCAGGGTTGACCAGCAGATAGTCGACGCCTTCGCGTCGGGCCTCCTGCACGCGGTCGACCAGCGCGCCTTCGTGGTTGCTCTGGAAAGCCGTCAGCGCGACGCCGGCGCGCGTGGCGCGAGCCGCCAGTCGCGCATCGATCGCTTCGAGGGTGTCGTGCCCGTAGATCGCCGGCTCGCGTGTACCCAACAAGTTGAGGTTCGGTCCGTGCAGCACCAGCACGTGCTTGCCCGCAGGACGAAGCCTCTTCCCTGCCTTGCTGCCGCTACGCAGTGGGCGAGCCATGCTGGCGCCGAAACTCCGGGGATAGTTGCCCGAAGTTTGCCGGGGATAGCGGCATGTTGTCCAGTGTTTACCACTTTTGGGCTGGCAAGTGACCTTCGGATCAGGCTCCCGCCCGCCCGCGGGGCCCCGATCGGCCTGTCGTTGCCACGGTCCGGGCTTGCGGGAAACCGCGGCTAGAGGAGCTTGGTGACGATGCTCCGGAACTGGCCTGGCTTGACCGGCCCCAAGTGGGTGTAGGCAACCTTGCCCTGACGGTCGAGAACGACGGTAAACGGCAAGGCGAGCAGACTGTTGCCCAGATCCCTGGACAGATCCATCGCGCTGTAGCCGCCGATCAGCGCCGGATAGTTCAGGTTGAGCTGTTGGGAGAATTGCCGCACTTTATCTGCATTATCGATGGCGATACCGACAATTTGCAGGCCTTTGGAACCATATTCCGCCTGCGCCCGAACGAACTCGGGCATCTCCTCGCGGCACGGCGCGCACCAGGTCGCCCAGAAATTGACCGCCACCACCTTGCCCTGCCACTGCGCGACCGGCTGCGGCCGGCCCGCGGCGTCGGGCAGCGTCAGCGCCAGCAGCTTCGAGGCATCGGGCGGCGTCCGATCGTACAACGCCAAGCCGATGCCGGCCGCCAACGCCAGGATGGCGACTGCGGCGAAGGTGTAGCGGGGACGCAGCTTGTTTGCCAGCTTCCGCGGCAGTGAGCGCACGCCCTCTCCCACGCTAGTCGAACCAGGGCTTCTTCGAGCCGGCGTTGGAGGTACCTGGGGCAACCGAACCCTGCGGCAAGTCGACGCTCGCCGTCTGGACTGTCGGCGGGTAGCAAAGGCCGATATCGGCGCAACCCTGCGATTCGGCCCGGATCACCACCGGCCTGCCCGGCGTGTAGTTCCTGATCGCGAGATTGACGGTCATGCTG
>DATEFZ010000103.1:0-3634 GCA_035280325.1 Casimicrobiaceae bacterium | reverse complement strand
GTGTCGAGGTGCAGCGCAGCGCCGGCATCGACCTGGTGCGGCCGCAGGTCCAGATCAACACCGCGACGCAGGAATACTCGCTGGCGGTGCAGCGGTCGTTCGGCGGCGGCGCCGGCACGACCGCGGCGCAGGGCTCGATCGCCGGCGCCTACGCCTGGGCCGGCGGCGTCGGCGCCTTCACGCGTCCGATCTACGACAGCTTCGCGGTGGTCAGGACCGGCAACCTGGAAGCGGTACGCGTGCTGCAGAACAGCCAGGAAGCCGGCCGCACCGGGCGCGACGGCGCGCTGCTGGCGACGACCGTAGGCTCGTACGTCGAAAATCGGTTCACGCTCGATCCCAACACCGTACCGATCGATACCATCATCGGGCAGAATAGCGTCGTCGTCGTGCCGCCGTTGCGCGGCGGGGTGCTGGTCGATTTCGGGCTGCGGCCGCAGCGGGCGCTGTCGGGGGTGCTGATATTCCGTCGCGGCGCCGAGGAAAGGCCGCTCGGCGGGATCGATACGGTGCTCGCCTCGGGGTCGTCGCGGATCGACTTGTTCACCGCCGCCGACGGCGCCTTCTACGTCGAGGACGCGGCGCCCGGCAGCTATCACGGCGAAGTTCGCATCGACGGCACCGGCTGCCGGCTCGCGCTTGTGGTGGCCGAGGACGCGAAGATGCCGCTCAATCTCGGAAGGGTCTACTGTGAAGCGCTGCATTGAGGTTTTCTGTTGCGCCGGCATGATCGCCTTCGCGGCGCCCGCGCTGGCGGCCGACTCGTGTTCGATCACGCTGGTGCCGACGCTCGGCTTCCCGAACTACGACGTGTTCGCTGCGGCGCCGACGACGACCTCGCAGATCGCCAAGTTCAACTGCAACAACAAGACGGTGACGATGATCGTCGGCATCGGCCAGTCGGCGACCTCGAACAGCATCGCCAACCGGCAGATGGCGCAGACGGCCGGCAGCGGCAGGCTCAACTACAACATCTACAAGGATGGCGGCTATTCGGCGCTGTGGGGCGACGGCACCGCCGGTACATCGGCTCTGGTGGTCAACACGTCGAAGAAGAATACGTCGGTGTCGATCTACGGCAAGATCGATCCCGGCCAGGACGTGCCGGTCGGCAGCTACAAGGACACGGTCGTCCTGTCGGTCAATCCGTAGGCCCGCGAGCCGCGTGCGCGGCGCTGTCGACGGCAAATCCCAGGGCCCCGGGAGCGCGGCAATACCGCAGCCGCGACGGTGAATCCCCGGGCTACTAGTACATCACCGTCGACGAGATCTGCAGCGGCCAGGGATAGTTGCCGGGACCGACCTGCGGCGAGAGGAAGAAGCGGTAGCTCAAGCGCAGGAGCTTCTGGCTGCCGGCGAAGGCCTGATGCGTCATGCCGCCTTCGGGGCCGATCTCGAGGCCCCGGTCCAGCCCGCTGACCTGGGCCTTGCGGAACAGCGTCGAGCGGGAGTCGAAGCTCAAGGAGAAACCGTTGCGGTCATTGCTGCGTGCCATGAGGTCGGTCGCCGCAGGCACGTCGACGTAGCCGCGCTCGACGTCCTCGGTGGTCACGGCCAGCGTCGCCGGTTGCCGGAGGATCTGCAGACGCAGGTACGGGAGCACGTTCGCGGCCACCCGCAGCGCCGACGTTCCCGCCGAGGCCGGGGCTGCCCGCGCGACCTTGGGGGTTCCCGACAGCGCCAGGGCGGCGGCCAGCGCGACCCCGATCAGGACGCGCTGCAGCTTGAGGCCCCGGGCGACGTCCAGCTCGCTGATGGCGCCGGTGGCGACCAGCGCTTCGCCGAGGCGCTCCTTCGACCGCGACTGCCGCGCGATGCCGTCCTGCAACTGCCTGGCGCTGATGCGGCCGGTGCTGACCAGCAGGTTGCCAAGCTGCAGCGGGCCGGGGCGGCCGGCCCGCGTCGCCTCGAGGCGATGCTGAAAAGCGAGCAATGCGGTGAGCTCGGCCTTGCCGAGCCAGCCCTTGCGCACGAGCACCTCTCCAAGTCGCTCGTTGGTGTGCTTCTGCTCGGCAAGCGCACGGTCGAGTTGCGCGCGCGATAGTCGCTCCGCGGCCAGCAGGAGCTCTCCGATCGGCTCGCGCGGGCCTGCCGCGGCATCGAGTATATCGTCCAGGCTCGCCCATTGGGCACAGACGCGTCGCACCGCGTCGCGCTCCTCGGGCTGCAGCGCCGTTGTGCGCAACAGGTCGTCGAGAATCCGGGCGACGGTTTCGCGCTCGTCGCCTGGATGCTGTCGCTCGGCCAGGGAGCTCGTCATGCTCGTTCCTTTGCAAGTCGAAAGGGTCGGGTGCCCAACTACGGCGCCGAAGTGACGTGCCGAGTCTCTCCAGCACCGCGCCACCATCGCTGCCGCACGAATGCGATCCTTTCCGCAAGAAGCGTGCCCCGGAGCGTGCCCCCGGTCCCTTCCATGACAACGTCATTACGACGCAAAGGATCGGACGCGGCGGCGAGCGACGAAACAAAAAGGGCGCCGCGCGGCGCCCTTCGCATGTGGGCCACAATTCGAGGCGTCAGACGCGGCGCCGATACTCGCCGTTGCGGGTGTCGATCTCGATCCGATCGCCGGTGGCGACGAACAGCGGGACCTGGACCTCCATGCCGCTCGCCAGCTTCGCCGGCTTCAACACCTTGCCCGACGTGTCGCCGCGGACGGCCGGCTCGGTGTAGGCGATCTCGCGCACGACGCTGACCGGCAGCTCGACCGAGATCGGCTTGCCCTCGTAGAGCGTCAATTCGCAGGGCAGGCCGTCCTCGAGGTAATGGACGGCGTCGCCGATATTGTCGCGATCGACCTCGATCTGGTTGTAGTCGGCGTCCATGAACACGTACATCGGGTCCTGGAAATACGAATACGTGACTTCCTTGCGCTCGAGCTGGACGACGTCGAACTTCTCGTCGGCGCGATAGACGGTTTCGGTGCCCGATCCGCTCAGCAGGTTCCTGAGCTTCATCTTGACGACCGATGCGTTGCGGCCGGACTTGTTGAACTCGGCCTTCTGCACGACCATCGGGTCCTTGCCGATCATGATCACGTTTCCGGCACGGACTTCCTGCGCGGTTTTCATGGCTGCACCTGAAAGGTTGATTGGTTTCCGCGCTCGTCGTCCCGGTATTGGCGAAGCGCAGGAAACCAAAAATTATACCAGACGATCGGCCATCGTGACGAGCCTGGCGGTCAGATCCGGCTGCAGCGCCAGCTCCGCGCTCCAGCCGAGTGCGTGGCCGCGCAGCGCCGGCAGGTCGGTTGCCAACGCTTCCCACATCGTCGCGGCCGAGTCGTCGTCGAGACCGCCGTTCCACGCCCGAACCCAGGCGTCGTAGCGCGCTGCCAGCGCCGCCGGCAAGCGCGCCGAGTAGCGCGCCAGGAAAGCATCGAGCTTCGGACGCTGCGCGTCGTCGGCCTGCGGATAAGGCTGCCAAGCGACAGGACGACCGGCCCACAGCGCGCGCACGAACGAATCCTCGCCGCGCACCAGGTTCAGGTCGCTGGTCCAGAGCAGGCGATCGTAGACGTCCTGCGCGACGAACGGAATGCAGACGAGCCTCAAGCGCCCTCGCGCCAGCGTCTCGCCCGGATGCAGGACCGCGCCGCCGCTCCAGCGGTCGATCTCGCTGCTCGCCACACCCT
>DATEFZ010000102.1:0-3884 GCA_035280325.1 Casimicrobiaceae bacterium | reverse complement strand
CGGTGGCCGCGCTCGCGCTGGCCTGGCTTCGACGAGGCGGGCGCCTGCCGCACGCCCACGCCAATGCGCGCTCGCTGCACCACGGCGCCGTGCCGCGCGGTGGCGGACTCGCCATCTGGATCGGGTGGGCCGCCGGCGTCGCATTGCTCCCGGGGCCGCGGCCGTGGCTTTGGCCGCTGCTGGCTTTGGTGGCGATATCGCTTTTCGATGACCGGCATGGTATGCCAGTAGTCGTGCGCCTGTTGGTGCAGGTGGCGGCTGCGATCGCCTGGCTGCTGCTGGCCGGACCAGCGCCCGATTTTGCCATTTTGACCCTGATCGTCGCTGCCGTCGTCTGGATGGCCAATTTGTACAATTTCATGGACGGCAGCGACGGCTTGGCGGGGACGATGGCACTGACCGGGTTCGGCGCCTACGCGCTGGCCGCCTGGTGGGCGGGGAGCGCGCGGGCGCCGCTGCTGCTGGCGCTGGCGGCGGCGGTGCTGCCTTTTCTCGTCGCCAACTGGCCGCCGGCCAGGATTTTCCTGGGCGACGTCGGCGCGGTCCCGCTCGGGTTTCTCGCCGCCGTCTTCGGTGTCGAGGGGCGCCTCGAAGGATGGTGGCCGAGCTGGTTTCCGCTGCTGGTCTTCCTGCCCTTCGTCGCCGATGCCAGCGTGACCCTGGCGCGGCGGGCCGTGGCCGGCGAGCGAATCTGGTCCGCGCACCGCGACCACTACTACCAGCGACTGGTCCGCTTGGGCTTCGGGCACGGCGGCGCGCTCGCGCTCTATGCGACCGTGATGCTCGGCACCGCCGCCTCTGCGCTGGCGGCGCTGGCGCGCGCGCCCGGTGCCGGGGTCTACCTGCTGGCGGAATGGGCGGCCGTGCTGGCGCTGCTGTTCGCCGCGGTCGGCAATCGCTGGCGCCGCCGGGCAGGCGACGTATGATGAAAGTGAGCGCTAACTGGCGAGCCTGGCTGGCGTTTGCGCACGACGTGGTCGCGGCAGCGATCGCCTGGACCGCGCTGTACTGGCTGCGCTTCAATCTCGATCTCCACCAGCCGCAGCTTTCGGACATGACCCGAACGCTCGCCTGGGTGCTGCCGCTGCAGGCCGGCATCTTCCTCGCCTTCGGCCTTTACCGCGGCCTGTGGCGCTTTGCCAGCCTCCCCGACCTGCAGCGGATCGTGCTCGCGGTGGGCCTGGGGGCGATCGCGATTCCGGTCGTGCTGGTCATGCTCCGCCTGACCGCGGTCGTCCCGCGCAGCATCCTGGTGCTCTACCCGCTGCTGCTGATCTTTTTGATGTCCGGCAGCCGCTTCGCCTACCGGATCTGGAAGGAGCACCGGCTGTACAGCCCGCTGGCGGCGCTCGGCGAGCCGGTGCTGATCCTGGGCGCCGGCGAGGCGGGGGCGCGACTGACCAACGAGCTCGCGCAAAGCCGGCAATGGCGGGTGGTCGGGCTGCTCGACGACGATCCGGGCAAGCAGGGACGGCTTCTGCGCAACATCAGCGTCCTCGGGCCGATCGCCGAGCTGCCGCTCTGGGTCAAGCGCTTCGGCGTGCGCACGGTCATCCTGGCGCTGCCGGCTGCCGCGCACGGGGTGCGCCGGCGGGTCGCCGAGCTCTGCGCGGCGGCCGGGGTCGAGGCGCTGACCGTGCCTTCGTACGACGATCTGATCAGCGGCCGCTCGAAGCTCACCACCATCCGCCATGTCGAGCTCGACGACATCCTGGCGCGCGACCCGGTGGTGCTCGACAGCGCCGGGCTGTCGGAGTGGATCGGCGGCCGCGTCGTCATGGTGACCGGCGCCGGAGGATCGATCGGCGCCGAGCTGTGCCGGCAGATCGCACGTTTCCGCCCGGCGCGGCTGGTGCTGCTCGATCTGTCGGAATACGCGCTCTACCAGATCCAGCAGGCGCTGCAGGACGAGTTTCCCGGCCTGCCGCTCGCCACGCTGGTCGGCGACGTCAAGCATCGCTCGCTGGTCGAGCAGACGCTCGCCCGCGAGCGCCCCAGCGTCCTCTTCCACGCCGCGGCGTACAAGCACGTGCCGCTGATGGAGGAGACCAACGCCTGGCAGGCGGTGCGCAACAACGCCTTCGGCACCTGGATTCTCGCCCGCGCCGCGGTCGCCGCCAGGGTCGAGAAATTCGTGCTGGTGTCGACCGACAAGGCGGTCAATCCGACCAACGTGATGGGCGCCTCGAAGCGCCTGGCCGAGATGGTCTGCCAGAGCCTGCAGAACGGCGGCACGCAATTCGTCATCGTTCGATTCGGCAACGTGTTCGGCAGCGCTGGCAGCGTGATCCCGCGCTTCCGCGAGCAGATCGCGCGCGGCGGTCCGGTGACGGTCACCCATCCCGAGATCACGCGCTATTTCATGTCGCTGTCGGAAGCGACCCAGCTCCTGCTGCAGGCCGGGTTGATGGGGCACGGCGGCGAGGTGCTGGTGCTCGACATGGGCGAGCCGGTCAAGATCGTCGATCTCGCCCGCGACATGATCCGGCTGTCGGGCGCCGATCCGAACGGTGTCGCAGTCGTGTTCACCGGCTTGCGGCCGGGAGAAAAGCTCTACGAGGAGCCGCTCGCTTCCGGCGAGGCCACGCTGCCAACGCCGCACCCGAAGCTGCGCATCGCGCAGGCGCTGCCGGCAACTCGCGACGACGTGGCGCAAGTGGTCGAATGGCTCGAGCGCGACCGTGCCGCCGGCGACGGCGAGGTCCGCGCCTGGCTGAAGACCTGGATTCCGGAATACGCACCTCCCGGCGACGCGCCGAAGCCGTCGCTTGCCGGCGCCGTTCCCCTGTTCGCGCGTCGCCGCGGCTGATCAGCGATTTAATCGGCTGCGACGCCGAGCTCGGCGATCGCCGCCTGCACCATCGACAGGTCGATCGCGTCCATGCAGCGCGGGCGCGGACACTCGGCGGTGCTGCGTCCGCAGCGGCGCACCCAGGCGATCTCGCGTTTGAACAGGATCGGCTGATCGCGGCAGGGAAACGGATCGACGGTTACGGCGCGAAACGGTGCGTTGCGCCAGAAATCCCCGGCACCGCTGATCAGCGCCGAGCCCGGGCCGTAAAGCGCCACGGTCGGCGTCGACACGACGCGGCCGAGGTGCGCGACGCCGGTGTCCGGCGCCACCACCAGCGCCGCCCGGGCCAGCAATCGCCAGAGCTGCGGCAGCGACAATGCGCCCGCGTAAGAGCGGTACCGTCCGGCCGGATCGCATTCGCGCACGATCGCTTCCTCGCCGCGACCGGATGACCAGACCGTTACCAAGCCGCGCTCGCCGAGCCACGCCGCGAGCGCGCGCCATCGGTCGGCTTGCCAGCGCTTGAGCGCGGTGCTGGCGCCGACGTGCAGCACCGCGTAGCGCTGTTGCGGCAGATCGAACGGCGCCGCATCGGGATCGCCCCAGTCGCGCCGCGCGTACGGATGCGGCGGCGGCCCCGGCGACAGCATCGCCACCATGTCGGTCCACGCCGCCGGCGTGTCCGGATAGCGCAGCTTCGAGTCGACCGGCCAGCTCTTGCGCGCCGGCCGATCGCCGTCGAACGCCACGATCGAGCGGCTGCCGAGCGCCAGCGCAAGCCAGCTCACGCGATTGTCGCCGGGGATGAAGGCGACATCGAACGCACGCTCGCGCCAGAGCGCGGAAGCCGCCGGCGCGCGCGGATCCCAGCCCAGCGCGCGTACGGCATAGGGCGCGCGCTGGTAGAGCGGCGCGTAGGCCTCGGGCAGCGCCATGACGATGTCGGCCGTCGGGTGCTGCTCGCGCAGCTTGGCCAGCAGCGAGGTGAGCATCAGCGTGTCGCCGAGCAGCAACTGGTGCGCGACCAGGATGCGGGCGCCCTCGGCCGGCGGGCGACGCTCGATCGGACCCGCGGCGCGGCGCGACAGCG
>DATEFZ010000101.1:0-6075 GCA_035280325.1 Casimicrobiaceae bacterium | reverse complement strand
GCCAGGGGCGTTGAACACCGGGACCCCGCGCGCCGACATCGCGCCGACCGGGATGTTGTTGGTGCCGGCCCCGGCGCGACCGATCGCCTTGACAGTGTCCGGGATCGTCATCGAGTGCATGTCGTGCGAGCGGACGATGATTGCATCGGGCCGCTCGACCGACTTGCCGACGGTATAGCGCTGCGCCGGAAACCGGTGCAGCCCGTGCGCCGAGATCTGGTTGAGCGTCAGTATCCGGTAGTGTTTCATCGCCAGGAAACCTAGCCGTGCCGGCGGGCGAAGTCCTCGAGATAATCGACCAGCGCACGCACGCCCTCGATCGGCATCGCGTTGTAGAGCGACGCGCGCATGCCGCCTACCGCGCGATGTCCCTTGAGCTGGACCATCCCGCGCTCCTTCGCGCCCGCGAGGAACGCCTCGTCGAGCGACGGATCGCGCAGGTTGAACGGGACGTTCATCCGCGACCGATCGTCCCTGGCGACCTGGGTCAGGTAGAAGTCGTTGCGATCGAGGCAATCGTAGAGCAGCTTGGCCTTGGCGATGTTGCGCTCTTCGATCGCCGCCACGCCGCCCTGCGCCAGCAGCCACTCGAACACCAGGCCGGCGATGTAGATGGCGTAGGTCGGCGGCGTGTTGACCATCGAGCCGGCTGCCGCCTGCTCCTTCCAGTGGAACGCCGACGGCGTGATCGGCAGCGCCCGGTCGAGCAGATCGTCGCGGACGATCACCAGCGTCAGCCCGGCCGGGCCGGCGTTCTTCTGCGCGCCGCCGTAGATGACGCCGTACCTGCCGACATCGATCACCCGCGACAGGATGTGCGAAGACATGTCGGCGACCAGCGGCACGCTGCCGGTATCGGGCGTCCACTGGTACTCGACGCCGCCGATCGTCTCGTTGGTGCAGACATGCACGTACGCCGACGCCGGATCGAGTCGCCAGGTCTCGCGCGCCGGGACGTAGCTAAAGCCGCGGTCCGCGGCCGATGCGGCGATGTTGACGGTGCAGAACTTGCCCGCCTCCTTGATCGATTTCTTCGACCATTCGCCGGTGTTCACGTAGTCCGCCGTCGACCTGCCCGCCAGCAGGTTCATCGGCACGATCGCGTTCTCGGCGACGGCGCCGCCCTGCAGGAACAGGACCTTGTGCGAAGCCGGCATCGCGAGCAGGGCGCGCAGGTCGGCCTCGGCTTTGGCGGCGATCGACATGAACTCCTTGCCGCGGTGGCTCATCTCCATCACCGACATGCCGCTGCCGTGCCAGTCGAGCATCTCGCCGGCGGCGCGGCGCAGCACTTCCTCGGGCAGCACCGCGGGGCCGGCGCTGAAATTGAACACTCGCATCGAACGATCCGGGGGAAAAAACGGAAAGCGTTGCAGGCCGTATTGTAACGCGCCGCCGACGGCACCGGCTGCAGCTTCCGCCCGCGGACGCCGCGCGCGGCGGCGACCGCGGCGGAGGACTACGAATTCACAGATTGTCGGCGATATACCTGGCGCAATCGCCGCGCCAGATCGTCACCGTGGGATTAGTGGTGCGAAACGGCAGGCCGGTGAAGTTGTCCTTGATGAACTTGCGCTCGCCGCCGTCGGCGGCGCAACTGAAGTTGCCGGCGGTGTTGATCGACGGCCGCGGCTGGCCGACCGTCCACGAGACGGTCTGTCCGGTATCGTTGTTCACGAATGTCAGCATGGTGCGATCCTTTCCCATAGGCGCCGGCGTCTGGGCGCGACGCTGCAGAATCCCCCGTCGCCGAGCATAGCCGGGTTTGCCGCCGTGCGCACGCCCAGGTCGAGAATGCCGAAAACCCACAGCGGCGCCGGGTAATCCTCCCATTGGCGTTCCTGCGGCGGCGGCGGTAAAGTGCCGGTTACCGCCGACGGAGGTGTTCGTTGTCATCTGCGGTTACCACGCTCCTTTTCACCGACATCGAGGGCAGCACCCTGCTGTGGGAGCAGGAAGGCGACCGGATGTCGGTGGCGCTGGCCGCGCACGACCGACTGTCGCGCAGCGCTGTCGAGGCGCATCGCGGCGTCATCGTCAAGATGACCGGGGACGGAATGTACGCCGCGTTCGGCGATCCGCTAGACGCGGTCAACGCCGCGCTGATGCTGGAACATTCGCTGGCCGCGCCCGATGCGACCAACGGAATCGAATTCCGCATGCGTTACGGCCTGCACTCGGGAATGGTCGAGCGGCGGGACGACGACCTGTTCGGCAGCCCGGTCAATCGGGCGGCGCGAATCATGAAGGCCGCCCACGGCGGCCAGATCCTGCTCTCGCACAGCGTGGTCGAGGGCGTGCGCGACCGCCTGCCCGAACCCGCTTCGGTCCGCGACCTCGGTGCAGTGCGCCTGCGCGACCTCGCCACCCCGGAGGAGGTCTATCAGCTACTCCACCCGCAGCTGCGGCAGGAATTCCCGCCGCTGCGCTCGCTCGCTGCGACGCCGAACAACCTGCCGCAGCAGACGACGTCGTTCATCGGCCGCGAGCGCGAGCTTGCCGACGGCAAGAAGCTGCTCGAAAGCAGCCGTCTGGTGACACTGCTCGGCATGGGCGGGCTGGGCAAGACGCGGCTTTCGCTGCAGATCGCCGCCGACGTGCTCGAGAAGTTCCCCGACGGTGTCTGGTTCGTCGACCTCGCCCCGATCAAGGATTCGTCGCTGGTGGTAAACGAAGCAGCGCAGGCGCTCGCGGTGCACGAGGAGCCGGGCAAGCCGCTGCTGCAGACGCTGTGCGCGCACCTCAAGGATCACAAGCTGCTGTTCGTGCTCGACAACTGCGAGCATCTGATCGGCGCTTGCGCGAGCTTCGCCGACAGCCTGCTGCGCAGCACTTCCGGCGTGCGCATACTCGCCACCAGCCGCGAAGCGCTGCACATCCGCGGCGAACAGACCTATCCGGTGCTGCCGCTCGCGGTACCGGGCCCGCACGCCGGCGTCGAGGCGCTGCTGCGCTCCGACGCGGTGCAGCTCTTCGTCGAGCGCGCTCGCCTGCAGAAGCCGGAGTTCACGCTGACCGAGCGCGACGCGCCTGCCGTCGCCGAGCTGTGCGCCCGGCTCGACGGCATCCCTCTCGCGCTGGAACTGGCCGCCGCGCGCATGCGCTCGCTGTCGATCGTCGACATCAACTCGCGCCTCAACGACCGCTTCAAGCTCCTTACCGGGGGCAGCCGGGTCGCGCTCGAGCGACAGCAGACTCTGCGCGCGCTGGTGAGCTGGTCGTACGACCTGTTGCAGGAAACCGAGCAGACGCTGCTCGATCGCTTGAGCGTCTTCTCCGGCGGATTCGAGCTGGCCGCGGCAGAAGCGGTGTGCGGCAGCGAACCGATCACGAGCGAGGACGTGATCGACCTGCTGACTTCGCTGGTCGACAAGTCGCTGGTGATGGTCGACCAGGGCGACGGCTCTTCGCGCTACGGGCTGCTGGAGACGATTCGCGAGTTCGCCCGCGAGCATCTCACTCGCCGCTACGACTTGCAGAAGACGATCCGCGAAGTGACGCAACAACACTTGGCCGATCGCGACGACGTCGCCGCGACGGCGGCTCGCCACTGCGACTACTATCTCGCCATGGCCAAGACAGCGCGCGCCAAGCTGGAAGGCCGCGAGCAGGCCGAATGGATGCGGCGGGTCGAGGCCGATCTCGGCAATATGCGAGCCGCGATCGCGCTAGCGCTTGCCGGCGGCGTCGATCCGGTGCTGGCGGTGAAATTCGAGGTCGCGCTGATGCGCTTCCGCATCCTGCGCGGCTATTCGACCGACGCCAGAGAAAACATACGCACCGCGCTGACGCGGCCCGGCGTGACCGAGCCGAACGTCGCGCGCGCCCATGCGCTCTATGTCGGAGGGGTGCTCGCGACCAGCCAGGGCGACCACGCCGAGGCGACGAAGCTCCTGGCCGAATCCCTGGCCATCCGTCGCAGCCTGGGCGACCGGCGCGAGATCGCAGCCACGCTGTCGACGATGTCGACGCTTCACCTGCAGCAGCACCAGTTCGCGCAGGCGCGCGACTGCGAGCATGAGGCGCTGGAGCTGTTCCGGCAGCTCGGCGACCGGATCGGCGAAGGGATCGGCTTGCTCAATCTCGGCGAGATCGCCGTCCAGCTCGACGAGGACGAAAGTGCAAAACCGTTTTTCGAGCAGGCGCTCTCGCTGGCGCGAAGCATCAACTACCAGGAGCTGGAAGGAGAATGCGAGCGCTACCTGGGCGAGCTCGTTTTCGGCACCGGTGACATCTCCGGCGCGCAGGCGCGTTTCGCTCGCTCGCTCAAGGTCTGTCGCGATGCCGAGGACAAGCGCAACGAAGCGATCGCGCTGTGGTGGCTGGGAAAGACCGATGCCGCGCGCGGCGAGTACGACGCGGCGTTCCGACAGCTTGCCGACGCGCTGCGCGCCTTCAAAGCGTTCGGCATGAACGCCGCCGCGCTCGATTGCCTCGAGGACTATGCCGCCCTGCTGGTCGATACCGGCCGTGCCGAGGACGCGGTGCGCCTGCAGTCGGCGGTCGCGTCGATTCGCGACGATCTGGCGCTGCCGCGCTCGCCGCGCGCGCAGGCGAAGCACAAGCGCACCATCGCCGGCGCGCGCGACGCGCTGGGCGCCGGAGCCTTCGACGCAACGTGGGCGGAGGCGGGTTCATGGACGCTCGTCGCCGCGATCGATCACACGGCGGGTGCGGCCCGGGCGACCGTCGCCGCCTGAGCCGCGACGAAAAAAAAAGCCCCCGTCGCCTACGACGAGGGCCGCGGATCGGCTCCGATCGAGGTCAGGCGGCGATCTTGCGCTTCCTGGCGAGCCACCCGGCGGCGAGTCCGCCCAGGATAAGCATCAGGCTGCCCGGCTCGGGAATGTTGACGAAGGTGACGTCGGTGTTGGCCGTCGCGAACACATTGCCCGGACCCGGACGGCAATCGCTGCACACTTCGTACAGAAATACCTGATTGTTCAGCCCGTCGAGCGGGTTGGAATCCTGGAGCAGGAACGAGGAAATCTCGGCTTCCAGAGGCAATCCCGAGTCGAACCGGATGAACCAGTTTTCGCCGTCGCACAGCGCCCCGCTGCAATCGAGCGGGATGAAGCCGGAATTGATCCCCTGCAGCAGAGGCTCCTCGAAGCCCAGGACCATGCCACTGATGTCGGTGCTGAAGCCGCTGAAGCTCAAGTGCGCGGTGTTGACGCCATCGGTTGCATCGGTGGACACGCTGACCAGCCCGACGCCTGTGCAATCGTCGGTCTCGCCGTTGACAAAATGAAAGCCCGGGCCAAGGCCGAGGCACGGCGAAGGCGAGTCGGGCACGAAGAAAACGGCGTTGCCCGCAAACGAGTTGGGGTCGTAGTGGGATCCATAAAATCCCGCGTTCGCCGCGCCGGCGAACAGCGCTGCCGCGGCGGCAAGCACGGCGCCGAGCATGATCCGAGGCGTTTTGTCTTGCATGTCAGCCCTCCGAAGTTCCGTTCGTCCGAGTCGCCCAAGCGGAGCAGGTGCGGGCGCGCTAGGCCGGTCTGAGGCGACAGCAAGAAGCGCACCTGAACGGAGGTTGCCCTGCAACTTGCTGATCATTTTACGTTATTTGTTGTTGACTACGTCTCGGCGGCCATCGAATGTAAAATTTATCGACATTCGCCAGCAACGCCATCTTGCTGGGGTTTGCTGGTCACTGCCGAGGACTCGCGAAGATGAGCGGCCCGAGAAATAGGTTCCAGAACGTACCGGACACATAGGTAACACTTTCCCGGGAAACCGGGGAGGTGGCTTCCGTACACATGTAAATTGGGGTGGCTGATGGGACTCGAACCCACGACAACCGGAATCACAATCCGGGACTCTACCAGCTGAGCTACAGCCACCACGGTGATCGGCGCCTGTTCGGCGCGAGGTGGCGCGCCCGACAGGACTCGAACCTGTTACCCCCGGCTTAGAAGGCCGGTGCTCTATCCGATTGAGCTACGGGCGCCCTCGTGCCAACGCAATCCGCTCGCGCGTAAGGCAGGTCTGGTCGGGGTGGAGAGATTTGAACTCCCGACATCTTGCTCCCAAAGCAAGCGCGCTACCGGGCTGCGCTACACCCCGAAGGGC
>DATEFZ010000100.1:0-17777 GCA_035280325.1 Casimicrobiaceae bacterium | reverse complement strand
ATCCGCGCGCCAGCCATAACTCAAACGCCAGCTCCGCGATTTCATTTTGTTCGGCGGTGCCGCCTGGCCGCTGCTCGCAGTCTGCCTGGTCTGGGGCTTCGCCATCGTCGCCGACTCGGCTCAGTTCTCCGCCTCGATCGCCGAGCTGGCCGATCCGTCGCGCGTCGGAACGATGCTTACCCTGCAGACTGCGCTTGGGTTCACCCTGACGCTGGCCACGATCCACCTGCTGCCGGTCTTCGTCGACGCGGTTGGCTGGCGGTACGCGTTCCTGCCGCTGGCGATCGGACCGGCGGTCGGGGTGTGGGCGATGGCGCGGCTGCGCAGCGACCCCGCCTCGGTCAGGCTGGCCGGCGGCCGGCGCTGAATCGAGCTGACGGCGTCGTTGTCGAATATTCGGCTGGAATCGCCGCCGGCGTCGGCGTAGCATTTTTGACCTGCCGCTTTCGGGAGCCATGCCGGCATCCCGTGCGCGGGTGAGGAGGGATGCATGGCTTATCATCTGGAAGGCAGGCTGCTCGAGGTCTGCAACTGTCGCGTGCTGTGCCCGTGCTGGATCGGCGAGGATCCCGACTTCGGCACTTGCGACACCATTGTTTCCTGGCACTTCGACAAGGGGACGATCAACGGCGTCGACGTCGCCGGTCACACGATCGCGATGATCGCGCACATCCCCGGCAATATCCTCCAGGGCAACTGGCGCGCCGCGGTCTACCTCGACGACAAGGTGAGCCCGAAGCAGGAAGAGGCGATCCTCGGCGTCTACACCGGCAAGCTGGGCGGACCGGTGGCCGAGCTGGCCAAGCTAGTGGGCGAGGTGGTTTCGGTGGAGAAAGTGCCGATCCAGTGGGACGTCCAAGGCGGCAAGGGGACGGTCAAGGTCGGCAACGCCGGCTACGCCGAGCTCGAACCGTACAAGAGCGCGAGTGGTGCCACGACCACGCTGGCCGATACCGTGTTCTCGACCGTGCCGGGAGCGCCGGTGTTCGTGGGCAAGAGCCCGCGCTACCGGTCGAAGAACGACAAGCTCGGGATCAACCTCGACCTCGCCGGGCACAACGCGCTGCAGAGCACGTTCGTGTTCGACGCCTGAACGGCGCCGGGAAACGCACGCCAGCCAGACCGGCGGCAGAACGTGTCCGAACGCTCAGCGAAAACCTGGGCGCCCGGCGGCTTGCGCATCGAGCCGCAGGTGCTGGCGCTCGGGCTGGTCGGCGCGCTGTCGCTGGCCGCCTGGATCGCGCTCGCCGCCTGGAGCGCGAGTCCGTACGCCCGCTACCTCGGCCACGGCGGCTGGGTCGACGACGGCGTCTTCGGCGAGATCTGCCGCAGCATTCCGCAGGGTACGCTGATCGTTCCGGCGCTCTTGCATGCGCTGGCGTGGCTGCTGATGATCAGCGCGATGATGCTGCCGACGACCCTGCCGCTGCTGGGCATCTTCGGCCGGGTCGTCTCCGGCCGTCCCGACGCCGGCGCGCTGGTCGGCAGAGTCGTCCTGGGCTACGCGATCGCCTGGCTGGGTTTCGGCTTCGCCGCGCACGCGCTCGACGGCCTGCTGCACGCGGGTGCCGCCGAGATCGGATGGCTCGCCGGGCGCGGTTGGGTGGTCGGTGCGCTGGTGCTGGCCGGCGCCGGGGCGTTCCAGTTCAGTGCGCTCAAGTATCGATGTCTCGAGCGCTGCCGGACTCCGTTCGCCTTTGTCAACCAGCGCTGGAACGGCCGCGCGCCGGCGCGCGAGGCGCTCAGGATCGGCGTCGACCACGGCATTTTTTGCGTCGGCTGCTGCTGGGCGCTGATGGTGGTGATGTTCGTCACCGGCGTGGGCAGCGTCGGCTGGATGCTCGCTCTCGCGGCAGCGATGGCTGCCGAAAAGAACCTGCGCTGGGGGCAGCAGCTCGCCGCGCCCCTCGGCGTGGCCCTGATCGGCTGGGCCGGCGTCCTCGTCGCCGCCAACCTCTGACCCGAAGCTGACCTGAACCCGGCCCGTTGCGGCCGCCTGATCCCGTCCCGGAGACGCGGGGCGATCAAACCGCTCGCATCGCGCGCGTTAGCGGTGCACAATGCGCGCCTACCAGGGGTGTCCGCCGGACACCCCGCTTTCTTTTCCGGCGCACGAACCGTGCGACGAGAGCAGGAGCAGCGCGATGAAGTTCCGTTTTCCGATCGTCATCATCGACGAAGATTTCCGCTCCGAGAACGCGTCGGGGTTGGGGATTCGCGCGCTCGCCGCCGCGATCGAGAAGGAGGGCATGGAAGTCCTCGGCGTCACCAGCTACGGCGACCTGTCGCAATTCGCGCAGCAGCAATCGCGCGCTTCGGCATTCATCCTATCGATCGACGACGAGGAGTTCGGCGGCGGCACCGTCGAGGAGACCGAGGCGGCGCTGAAGAGCCTGCGCGCCTTCGTCGAGGAAATCCGCTTCAAGAACGCCGAGATCCCGATCTACCTGTACGGCGAGACGAGGACCTCGCGCCACATTCCGAACGACATCCTGCGCGAGCTGCACGGCTTCATCCATACCTTCGAGGACACGCCGGAGTTCGTCGCCCGGCACATCATCCGCGAGGCGCGGAGCTATCTCGACTCGCTTGCGCCGCCGTTCTTCCGCGCGCTGGTCGACTACGCGCAGGACGGCTCGTACTCGTGGCACTGCCCCGGGCACTCGGGCGGCGTCGCCTTCCTGAAGAGCCCGGTCGGGCAGATGTTCCACCAGTTCTTCGGCGAGAACATGCTGCGCGCCGACGTCTGCAACTCGGTCGACGAGCTGGGACAGCTGCTCGACCACTCGGGGCCGGTCGCCGCCGCCGAGCGCAACGCGGCGCGGATCTTCAACGCCGACCACTGCTTTTTCGTCACCAACGGCACGTCGACATCGAACAAGATGGTGTGGCACGCCAATGTCGCGCCGGACGACATCGTGGTCGTCGACCGCAACTGCCACGTGTCGATCCTGCACGCGCTGACGATGACCGGGGCGATCCCGGTATTCCTGACGCCGACGCGCAACCATCTTGGCATCATCGGCCCGATCCGCCTGGAGGAGTTCCGGCCGGAGAACATCCGCAGCAAGATCGACGCCAACCCGTTCGCGCGGGTGACGAAGAACAAGGAGCCCCGCATCCTGACGCTCACGCAGAGCACCTACGACGGCGTCGTTTACAACGTCGAGATGCTCAAGGAGACGCTGGGCGACTCGATCGAGACGCTGCACTTCGACGAGGCGTGGCTGCCGCACGCCGCGTTCCACGAGTTCTACAAGGACATGCACGCGATCGGCAAGGACCGCCCGCGCAGCAGGAAGGCGATGGTCTTCGCCACCCACTCGACCCACAAGCTGCTGGCCGGCATCTCGCAGGCGTCGCAGATCCTGGTGCAGGAGCCGCAGACCCGCAAGCTCGACCGCCACGTGTTCAACGAGGCCTACCTGATGCACACGTCGACCTCGCCGCAGTACGCGATCATCGCCTCGTGCGACGTGTCGGCGGCGATGATGGAGGCGCCGGGAGGCACCGCGCTGGTCGAGGAGTCGATCAGCGAGGCGCTCGACTTCCGTCGCGCCATGCGCAAGGTCGACGACGAGTGGGGCAAGGACTGGTGGTTCAAGGTGTGGGGTCCCGACAAGCTCAGCGCCGAAGGGGTGGGCCGGCGCGACGACTGGATGCTCAGGGCCAACGAGAAGTGGCACGGCTTCGGCAACCTGGCGCCCGGCTTCAACATGCTCGACCCGATCAAGGCGACGGTGATCACGCCGGGCCTCGACGTTTCGGGCAAGTTCGCCAAGACCGGCATTCCGGCGTCGATCGTCACCAAGTACCTGGCCGAGCACGGCGTGATCGTCGAGAAGACCGGCCTGTACTCGTTCTTCATCATGTTCACGATCGGCATCACCAAGGGTCGCTGGAACACGCTGGTGACCGCGCTGCAGCAGTTCAAGGACGACTACGACAAGAACCAGCCGCTGTGGAAGATCCTGCCCGAGTTCTGCGCGCAGCAGCCGTCGTACGAACGAGTCGGGCTGCGCGACCTCTGCCGGCAGATCCACGACATGTACAAGGCCAACGACGTGGCGCGGGTGACGACCGAGATGTACCTGTCGGACATGCAGCCGGCGATGAAGCCGTCGGATGCGTTCGCCTGCGTCGCCCATCGCGAGATCGACCGGGTCGAGATCGACCAGCTCGAAGGCCGCGTCACCAGCGCGCTGCTGACGCCGTACCCCCCCGGCATCCCGCTGCTGATCCCCGGCGAGCGCTTCAACAAGACGATCGTCCAGTTCCTGCAGTTCGCACGCAACTTCAACCAGCAGTTCCCGGGATTCGATACCGACATCCACGGACTGGTCGAACAGAACGAGCACGGCAAGCTTCGCTACTTCGTCGACTGCGTGCGGCGCAAGTAGCGACGCCCTAGTCGGCAGCGCGCAGGCTCCCGTCGGGCAGGCGCTCACGGCATTCGACGAAGATCCGCGCCTCGCAGCTTCGGCAGATCGCCGGATCCAGTCGCCGGTAGATGGCGCGGATCGCCGCGTCCTTGGTCGAGAAGATCGAGTCGCGGCCGATGCGGTCGAGAAAGCCCAGGCGCTCGAGCACGTCGATGACGGTCGGCTTAAAGTTGCACAGCCAGAGCCCGCCGCCGCTGTCACGCTGGGCGTCGGCCTCCTGCGCCAGCAGCTCGGCCCCGGCGACATCGATGAAGTTGATGCCGCTGCCGATCAACAGCATGTGCTTGCGCGCGGGCGCCGCGGCGCGAAGCTCGGCGAGCTCGTCGCGCACGTGGTCGACCGCGCCGAAGAACAGCGACCCGTCGATGCGCACCAGCGCGAGCTGCGGACACTCGGCTAGAAGCGCAGGCACGCCGGCACCGGCGACCGGCGTCCAGCGCCGGCGCGGCGCCGCCGGGTCCGGGGCGACGAGGTGCACCGCCGGATGCGTCGTGCGATTGAGGTACGCGAACAGCGAGCAGAGCACGCCGACCAGGATCGCGAACTCGAGCTGCACGAACAGCGTCGCCAGGAACGTGACCACGAGCACCAGCGCTTCGCTCCTGCCGGCGCGCACGATCTCGCGGATGCGGTGGACGTCGACCAGTCCCGCGGCGACGATGAACAGCAGCGCAGCCATCGCCGAGAGCGGCAGCCACGCGGCGAGCGGCGCGACCAGCAGCACCAGCAGCAGCAGAAATCCGGCCGAGAACAGCGCCGCCAACGGCGTCTTCGCCCCGGCCTCGTAGTTGGCGCCGGTGCGGTTGAACGACCCCGACGTCGGATAGCTCGAGCTGAATGCGCCGGCGATGTTGGCGAGCCCCTGGCCGATGAATTCCTGGTTGCCGTCGATGCGCTGGCCCGATCGCGCCGCGACCGAGCGCGCGCTCGCGATCGCTTCGGTGAGCCCGATCAGCGTCAGGGCAACCGCGATCGGCGCCAGTCGGCGCCAGGTGTCGCCGGAAAAATCGGGCAGCGATAGCGGCGGCAGCGCCGACGGCAGCGGGCCGACGGTCGCTACCTGCGCGACGCCCGAGCGCGAAAGCGCATAGGCGAAGGCGCTGCCTGTGATCATGCCGACCAGCAGGTGCGGAACGCGCGGCAGCAGGCGCCTGGCGGCGAGCGCTCCCAGCAAGGTGACCGCGCCGACCGCTGCGGTCCAGCGGTCGATGTCGCCCAGGTGCTGCGCGAACGAAGCCAGCGCATGGCTGAAGGTGGCCGGGTGCGCGGCCGGCGCGCCGAAAAAATTGGCGAGCTGCGCGGCGACGATCAGCAGCGCCGCGCCGGCGGTGAAGCCGACGATGACGGTGGTCGATATGAAGTTGACCAGCGCGCCCAGCCGGGCGAGACCCAAGCCAAGCTTGATCAGCCCGATCATCAGTCCCAGCGTGAGCGCGAGGCGCAGGTACTCGGGAGAAAAAGGCAGCGCCAGCGCGGCGAGCGACGCCGACACCATCAGCGACGTCGCGTTGGTCGGCCCGGACACGAGATGCCACGACGATCCCCACAGCGCGCCGACCACCGCGGGGAGCATCGCGCCGTACAGGCCGTACTGCGGCGGCAATCCGGCGAGCGTGGCGAAGGCGACCGCCTGCGGCAGAACGATCAGCGCACCGAGCAGCCCGGCAGGGAGGTCGGCGCGCAAGGTCGCGGCGGTGACGCGCTGCCGCCAGGCGAGAAACGGCAGCAGCTTCTCCGCGAGCGCGGGTAACCGGAAGCGGGATCGGCGTGACGGCACGGCCGCCATCATGCGGCCTGAGCCTCGCACCGCGCAACGCGCACGCGATGGGGATCGAAGAAGCGGCGAATTACGCGGCGACAGCGATGCCGGCCACCGCCGGCGCGCTATCGGCCGGCGGCGCCGCAACCAGCGAGGCGAGCACGCAGGCCGCCATGCGCACTTCCATCGTGTCGTGCCGGCCGGCCAGCACGATCGGCACCTTCGCGCCGAGCACGATGCCGGCGGCCAGCGCGCCGCACATCGCCGTCAGCGTGCGCAGCATCAGCGATCCGGCGTCGAGGCCCGGCACGATCAGGACGTCGGCATGACCGGCGACCGGGTCATCGACGCCGTTGGCCTGCGCAGCAGCGGGCGAGAATGCGCTGTCCGCGGTGAGCGGGCCCGAGACGATGCCGCCGGTGACGACGCCCTGGGTCGACATCTTGGCGAGCGCCGCCGCATCGCCGGTCGCCGGCAATGCCGGCGTCACGCCTTCGACCGCGGCGAGCACCGCCACCTGAGGCCTGGCGATACCCAGCGCACGCGACAGCTCGATCGCGTTCTGCACGATGTCGCGCTTGGCCGCCAGGTTCGGCGTGATGTTGAGCACCGCGTCGGAAAGGAGGAACGCCCGCGGGAAGCCGGGCACGTCGACGAAGAACGCGTGCGTCAGGCGCCGCTCGCCGCGCAGGCCGGTGCCGGGCGCCGCCACCGCGCGCATCAGGTCGTCGGGATAGAGGCTGCCTTTGATCAGCGCCCGCACCCGCGCTTCGTGCGCCAGGACGACCGCGCGCCGCGCCGCCTCGGACGGATCGTCCGGCGTGTCGATCAATTCGATGCGCGACAGGTCGAGCCCGGCGTGCGCGGCGGCGTCGGCGATGCGTGCCTCCGGCCCGACCAGCACCGGCGCCAGGTACCCGGCGAACTGTCCGGACAGCGCGACCTGCAGCGAGTCGCGGTCGCAGGGATAGACGATCGCGGTCGGCAGCGCCGGCAGATTGCGGGCGCGCTCGACCAGTCGCTGGAAATGCGGACGGGCAGCCATCGGGCGAGCGTGGCAAAGGGCAAACGGGCTGTCAACCCTGCCCGATAACCGGCGTCCGGCGGGTCGCAGCCGTTACTTTGCCGGTCCCGCATCGAAAAAAAGGGAACCAGGGGCGCAGCCGCAAAAGCAAAACCCCGCCGAAGCGGGGTTTTTGCCATTCTGCCGAGCTACGCTTGCCTGCGCCGACTGAAGGCGAGTCCGACTAAAGCGAGACCGATCAGCGCGAGTGTCGCCGGTTCCGGAACGCTGTTGCAGGCGGTTCCGATGCATCCGCCCGCCGCCGGCGTCAGCCGCCAGATATCGCTGCTCTGGGTAAAAAGCAGGCTCCCGTTCGGATCGGGCGTAACGAAGTCGCCGCGCGTGCCACCGGTGACCAGCTCGGTCAAGGCCAGTGTCGCCAGGTCTTGCTCCCAAAGGGTGCCGTCGTTGAAGTTGATGAAGATAACGCCCGACAACGTTCCGAAGCCAAGGGCTGCGCCATCGGGGCCGCCGCCGAGCGGACCCGAGTCGAACACTACGGCGAAGGTGGTCGTGTCGTACCCGATGATGTGGCCGCCGTTCTCCGCATACAGGGTTGCTCCATCGGGCGAAATCGTGAGCCCGTCGAGAAATCCTGATGTGATCGGGTTGGTCTTTGTCTTGGCGATCGGGTCGACGTCCCAGAGCCCCGTGTTGTTGCAGCAGTCCGAGACGAACAGATGACCGGTGGCCGGATCCGCGACAATGCCCGTCGCGGTCGGTATGCCGCTGACGATCACCTGGTTGAAGGTTCCATCGCTATTCAGCTCGATGACCTGGCCGGCACCCTGCTCCGTCAGGTACACGTGGGCGCCGACGGTGGCGAGACCCACGCCATTCGTGGCGCCGTAGTTCTGCGCGGCCGCAAACGAGGCGGCATTCTGGCCATCGGCATCGGTCGGGAACACCCGCACGTTGCCCGGATAATCGCTGACCATCACCTGCCCGCCGCCGGGAAAAGTGATGCCGAGAGGGCCGCAACAGAAGACGGTGGGAAAGTTGAAAGCGAATTGCGACAGCGAGAATCCAGCGGTTACTGCGGCTGGAGTCAGGGTCGGTGTAGCGCCAACCAACGAGACCCAGCAGGAAAACAGCGCCAGCGCGCACGCCGCGGATGCGCGCGCACGCCACCCCGATTGCTTGAACATTGTCGTCCCCCGAAAGGCAGCACCGCCAGGTCTCTCGCCGGCAGGTGCTCGAACGCCGGGCAAAACGCCCAGCAAAACCGCTCGAGCAAGAACTACGCCCGCATCCGATCCTTCAGACAATTCAGGGGGTTGTCGATTGGCTACGAGTCAGTTTGACAGGCATCTGTCAGATTTGTCGACACCATTCCGGTACTGCGGCGCGCCTTCGGCCCGTGAGGCACGCTAGCATGCGATCTCTTTTTGCGGTGAGTTGGAGGCCGTACGTCATGCCCAATCTATGGCCTCGTCGTCATGTGGATGCTCCTAGGGCAGCAGCCCAGGAGCGAACAGGAATCGCGAAGCGCGTCCTGACGAACATGTTCTTGCGCGTGTACGGTTCGAGTCTTGCGCGCAAGCGCCGCGGTGCACCGGCCCGGGCATGTGCCGACACGATTAACTACCTAACTGGACATCTCAGCGTTCTGGTCACCGCTCTGCTCATGGGAGCAGTCTGGATCGCTTTTGGGTCTTCGAGCGTCGGTCGCCGGAGAGAGACACGAGTAACATGTGGGGCGCCCTGATCGCAATTGGAGCGGCAGTTCTGATCAAACGCTGGCTGAAGCAAGAATTTGCTCACTTTGCCAATCAGCCCGAATTGGCCGAGCAATACCGCGCACCGCGGCAACGACTAATCGCCGGTGCGGCAGCTATATTCTTTGTCTTTTGCTGGGTCGGCCTTCTCACGCTGGCCGTCCAGCTGATACGGTCTGCGCCGTGACTAATTGGGGTCAGACTCGACATCTAATTCCGCAGCAGAACGGCATCCTGTGCGCTACTGGAACCGAGGCCGATGAACTCTCGGGGTGCTAAACGCACGGCGGCGCGCTGCTCGGGGAGTTGTCGTCTGCTTTGGTCGCTAGTTCTCGGGAGCGAAAGGACTCGGCGGAGCTATGGACAGGGTAATGCGCGAATTAGTCGCTGATCGCATGAAGGAGCTGCGGCAACTCGACTTTGATGCGGTCAAAACGCTGCCAGCACATATGAAGATGGCCGCACCGCCTCTAGGTAAAGTCAAGATCAGCCAGCACCACAACGTTACAAAGACGGGGGACCACATGGTGGTCGTCCAGGCTGCGCGGGAGCGATGGCTTGGGATATTCACCGCTATTGAGGTCGACGGTTTTGTCATAACTTCAGATGGCACTAGGCGAGCGTTAGCAGAGCGGGAGAAGTGGGACTTTACGTAGAAAACCAACTCCGGTGCGAGATCCCCAATGAGCATGCACATCTGGCTGGAGAAAGGATTCCTCTGCACCTTGCTGTCGAGCTGACACGCGTCGGACCCACCGTTCCGACCCTCTATACCTTCCCCTTCCACGGCACGACCACGCGCTCGACCTGCCGCATCAGCAGGTCGAAGAGGTACGCGACCGCGCCGATGACGACGATGCCCATGATCACGATGTCGGTGCGCAGGAAGTTGGACGCGTTCAGCACCATCTGGCCCAGACCGTAGGTGGCGGCCACCATCTCGGCCGCCACCAGCGTGGTCCAGCCGAAGCCGATCGAGATGCGCATAGCGGTCAGGATTTCGGGCATCGCCGCCGGGATCACGACGTGGCGGATGACCTGCCACTTCGACGCCCCCATCGAGTACGCGGCGTGGATCTGCTCCTGCGACACCGAGCGCACTCCCGCGCGCGCGCTCATCGCCAGCGGCGCGAAGCAGGCGAGGTAGATCAGCAGCACCTTCGACAGCTCGTCGATGCCGAACCAGATGATGATCAGCGGTAGGTAGGCGAGCGGCGGCAGCGGCCGGTAGAACTCGATCGGCGGGTCGAAGATGCCGCGCGCGATGCGCGACACGCCCATCGCGATGCCGATCGGGATGGCGGTGATGCATGCGAGCAGGAACGCGCTGAAGACGCGAAACATCGACCAGCCGAAGTGCGTCGCTAGCGGAGCGTCGGTGAGCTGACCGCGCGCCGATTCCCACAGCCTGGTGAACACCGTTTCCGGCGTCGGCAGGAACAAGGGCGGCAGCCACCGGTAGTGGCTGGCGAGCCACCACAGCACGACGATCGCCGTCATCGTCGCGATCGAGATCGCCGTGGTCGGACCTTCGCCCGGCGTCGCGTAGCGCGAGGTCTTCGGCCGGGCGGCGCCGGCGGCGGTAGCGCGCGACACCGATCAGCGGGCTCGCCCGCCCTCGAGGATCACCGCCAGCACCTCCTCGCGGATGCGGATGAAGTCGGGCGACGACTTGATCGCGCGCGCGTCTCGGGTCTCGATGAAGCGGCGGTTGAAGTCGAGCGCGTACTCGTGCGAGATGCGGCCCGGCCGCGGCGTCATCACCACCAGGTGCGTGGCCAGGAACAGCGCCTCCTCGACGCTGTGGGTGATGAAAAAGCACATCTTGCCGGTGCGGTGCCAGACGTCGAGGATCAGCTCCTGGATCGCTTCGCGCGTGAAGGCGTCGAGCGCGCCGAGCGGCTCGTCCATCAGCAGGAGCTTCGGATCGCTCGCCAGCGCGCGCGCGATGCCGACCCGCTGCTGCATGCCGCCGGAGAGCTCGTAGATCGGCCGCTCGGCGAGCCCTTCCAGGCCGACCAGCTCGAGCGTCTCGATCGCCGTCCGGCGGCGTTCGGGGGCGGGCACTCCGCGCATGCGCAGGCCGAACTCGACGTTCTCGGCGACGTCGAGCCAGGGCATCAGCGCGTGCTTCTGGAACACGACGCCGCGGTCGGCGCCGGGTGCGATCACCGGCGCTCCGCCCAGCTCGATCGTGCCCTCGGTCGGCGGCAGGAAGCCGGCGATGCACGACAGAAGCGTCGTCTTGCCGCAGCCCGAGGCGCCGATCGCGACCAGGAATTCGCCGTCCTTCATCGACAGGTCGACGCCGGAAAGCGCGTCGACCGTGCCGGTCTTGGTCGCGTAACGAACGCCTAGCTTGTGGATTTCCAGCGCTGGCATCGAGCTTCTCGTGCGGATCGCCGCGTCGAATTCTGGCAGAAAAACGGCGGCGCATCGCGCCGCCGCTTCTTTGAAGCTCAGAATTCTCGCGCCGCTGCCTCCTTGCTCGCCGCGCGGGTGCGAATTGCACCGTGTCGGCAGCAGCCGCGATTCGCCCCGCGCGATCCCCGCGCTGCGCGCGGGGCCCCTCGCCAGGAGGCTCGCGCCGCGGCCTCCGCCACCGTCATCGCAAAATCACTATCGAATCGTCGGCCTCATGCGTCGACTCGCAATTCCCCGTCGATCCCCACGCTTTGCGTGGGGCCCCGCGCCGGGAGGCTCGCGCCGCTACATCGCCTTGGTCACCCACTCGACGGTCACGCTCTTGCTGTAGTCCGGCGCGACCGAGGTGAGTCGGCCCTGCTCCTTGAGGAAGTTGGCCTGCTGCGACAGCGCTTTCGCCGCCGCGCCGTTCGCTCCTCCGCCCAACCACTCGGACGAGGCTTGATGCTTCAGGTCGGGGAAGCCGTAGAGCGCCATCGACGAGGCGACGTCGGCCGGCTTGCCGCCGGTCCATTTGGCGACCGCCGCCACCTTGGCCGGATCGCCGGTCCACGCCTTGGCGTTGGCGCGGTAGTCGGCGTCCGCCTTGGCCACCGCCTTGACCAGCGCCACCATGAACTGCGGATTCTCTTTCGCGAACTTGCGGGTGACGATCAGTCCGTCGAAGGTGCAGGCGCCTTCCTTGCAGATGTCGCCCGAGGTCATCAGCACCTTGCCGTTCTTCTTGACCTGGGTCAGCACCGGGTCCCAGATGAACGTCGCGTCGATGTCGCCGCGCTCCCATGCCGCGGCGACCTCGGGCGGCCGCATGTTGAGCACCTGCGCATCGGTCGGCTTGAGGCCGGCCTTCTGCATCGCGTAGAGGAGCTGGAAGTGCGACGTCGACACGAATGGCGTGCCGATCTTTTTGCCCTTCAGGTCGGCGATCTTGTTGATGCCGCTGCCGTTGCGCACGACCAGTGCTTCCGCCGCGGCGATGTCCTCGAGGATCCAGAACAGCTCGACGTCCATGCCCTGGCTGATCGCCGTGGCGATGCCGGTCGAGCCCACTTCGCCGAGCTGGACGTCGCCGGAAGCCATCGCCCGGATCACGTCGCCGCCACCGCCGAACTGGCGCCAGTTGATCTTGAACCCGGTCGCCTTCTCGATCTCCTGGCTCTGCTGCACCCAGCGCCAGGGATTCATCATGTCCTGGTAGGCGAAGGTGACGGTCTTCTGCGCCGCCGCGGGCAGCGCGAGCGCGGCCGCCAGCGCCAGTAGGCATCCTGCCAGACGATGTTTCATGTGCCCTCCGTTTGCGATGTCGAACCGGTCAGATTGCCGCCAGCGTCCGCCGCAGGCAATCGACGATGATGTCAACGTCCTTGCGTTCTGCGATCAGCGGCGGCGCGACGATCACGCAGTCGCCGGTCGATTTCAGGTGCAGCCCGTTGTCGAACAGCTTCTTCTGCAGCAGATTTCCGCGGCGGCCCGGCGCGCCGTCGGGATGCACGTCGATCGCCGCCAGCATGCCGTAGCCGCGCAGGTCCGCGACGGCGGGCATGCCCTTGAGCGACCAGACGCCGTCGAGGAAATACGGCGACAGCTCGGCGCCGCGCTCGAACAACCCCTCCTTGCGGTAGATATCCAGCGTGGCGAGCCCGGCGGCGCAGGGCGCCGGGTGCGCCGAGTAGGTGTAGCCGTGGAAGAACTCGATCGTGCCTTCGGCGGCGGCGCCGACGATGGTGTCGTGGACGCGCTCGCTGATCGCCACCGCGCCCATCGGCTGGGCCCCGTTGGTGAGTCCCTTGGCCATCGTCATCAGGTCCGGCGTCACGCCGAAGCTCTGCGCGGCGAACGCCTTGCCGGTGCGGCCGAAGCCGCAGATCACCTCGTCGAACACCAGCAGGATGCCGTGCGCGTCGCAGATCTCACGCAGCCGTTTCAGATACCCCTTCGGCGGCACCAGCACTCCCGTCGATCCGGCGATCGGCTCGACGAAGCAGGCGGCGATGTTCTCGGCGCCGTACAGATTGACGAACCGGACGAGGTCGTCGGCCAGATCGGCGCCCTGCGCGCCTTCGCCGCGGACGAAGTAGTTGTCCTTGAGGTGCGTGTGCCGCATGTGCACGACGCCTGGCACGGCCGGGCCGAACCGCCGCCGGTTGTTGACCATCCCGGACAGCGCCACGCCGCCGAAATTGACGCCGTGGTAGGCACGCTCGCGCGAGACGAACATGTTGCGGCCACCCTGGCCGCGCGCCTGGTGGTAGGCCAGCGCGACTTTCATCGCGGTGTCGACCGCTTCCGAGCCGGAGTTGACGAAGAAGACGCGGTTGAGGTCGCCCGGCGTCAGCTCGGCCACGCGCGCGGCGAGCTCGAACGACTTGATGTGGCCGCGCATGAACGGCGCGATGAAATCGAGCTCGCGAAGCTGGCTGCCGACGGCGTCGGCGATCTCCTTGCGGCCGTGGCCGGCGTTGCAGCAGAACAGCCCCGACGAGGCGTCGATGATCTTCTGGCCGCGATCGCTCCAGTAGTGCATGCCCTCGGCGCGGACGACGATCCTCGGCTCCGACTTGAACTCGCGGTTGGCCGTGAACGGCATCCAGTGTTCGTCCAGCGAGATGTCGGCGAGGGCAGGGCGGTCGCGCAGGTGGGTTTCGACGTGCTCCATGTCTTCTCCTGTTTCGCCGACGGCGTTACGGTCGGCGCTGTGCTAGGATTCTACGCCAGCCTGCGGCCTGGCGTAACGAGCTCTCGCGCTCGAAAGAGTCCCGAATCGTCCGCGCATCAACGAGGCTCGAAAAGCTCGATGCAGATCGGCGTTCCCAAGGAGATCAAGGTCCTGGAGCATCGCGTCGGGCTGACACCCGAAAGCGTGCGCGAGGCGACTGCGCACGGCCACGCGGTCGTCGTCGAGGCCCGCGCCGGGCAGGGGATCGGCATGGACGACGACGCTTATCGCCGCGCCGGCGCGACGATAGCCGCCAGCGCCGCCGAGGTCTTCCAGCGCGCCGAGATGATCGTCAAGGTCAAGGAGCCGCAGGCGGTCGAGCGCAGGATGCTGAAGCCCGGGCAGGTGCTGTTCACCTATCTGCATCTGGCGCCCGATCCCGAGCAGGCCGCAGACCTCGTCGCCAGCGGCGCGGTTTGCATCGCCTACGAGACGGTGACCTCGGCGACCGGCGGGCTGCCGTTGCTCGCGCCGATGTCGGAGGTTGCGGGTCGCATGTCGATCCAGGCCGGCGCGTATTTCCTCGAGAAGGCGCACGGCGGACTGGGCGTGCTGCTGGGGGGAGTCCCTGGCGTCGATCCGGCCAAGGTGGTGATCCTGGGCGGCGGCGTCGTCGGCTCGCACGCCTGCCACATCGCGCTCGGCATGGGCGCCGAGGTCTGGGTGCTCGACCGCGACACCGCGGTGCTGCGCGCGCTGTGGCGGCAGTTCGGCCGGCCGCTGAACACGGTGTTTTCGACCCAGGATGCGATCGAGCGCCACGTGATCGCCGCCGACCTGGTGATCGGCGGCGTGCTGATTCCAGGCGCGTCGGCACCGAAGCTCGTTTCCGCCGCGCTGGTCGGGCGCATGAAGCCGGGTGCGGTGATCGTCGACGTGGCGATCGACCAGGGCGGCTGCTTCGAGACCTCGCGGCCGACGACGCACGCCGAACCGACCTACGTGGTCAACGGCGTGATCCATTATTGCGTCGCCAACATGCCCGGCGGCGTGCCGCGCACGTCGACCTTCGCGCTCAACAACGCGACCTTGCCGTTTGTCCTGGCGCTGGCCGACAAGGGCTATCGCGCGGCGCTGGCCGACGATCCGCACCTGCGCGACGGGCTCAACGTCGCGTTCGGCAAGGTCACCTGCCGGCCGGTCGCCGATGCGCTCGGCTACGCGTACACCGAACCGTCGGCGGCGCTGAGCTGATACTGCAGGAGACACAATGAACAAGCTGACCGATACCGGAGCGGTGGCCGCCCGCAGCGTGGTTCGCGGCCGACAGAAGATGACGCCTTCCGAAGCGCTGGTCGAGACGCTGGTCGCGCACGGCGTCACCGACGTGTTCGGCATCGTCGGCTCGGCGTACATGGATGCGCTCGATCTGTTCCCGCTGGCAGGCATCCGTTTCGTCTCGGTCGCGCACGAGCAGGGCGCCGGGCACATGGCCGACGGCTACGCGCGCGTGTCGGGACGGCACGGCGTGTGCATCGCGCAGAACGGCCCGGGCATCACCAATTTCGTCACCGCGGTGGCGGCGGCGTACTGGGCGCACTCGCCGGTGGTCGTCGTCACGCCGGAGACCGGGTCGATGACGCTGGGGCTCGGCGGCTTCCAGGAGACCGAGCAGTTGCCGATCTTCTCCCGCATCACCAAGTACCAGGCGCACGTCGGCCACAAGGCGCGGATGGCCGAGCTCGCGTCGCGTGCGTTCGATCGCGCGCGGCTCGACATGGGTCCGACGCAGGTCAACATCCCGCGCGATCACTTCTACGGCGACATCGAATGCGAGATCCCGCGGCCGCTGCCGATCGAGCGCGGGGCAGGCGGCGAGAAGAGCCTCGACGAGGCCGCGGCGCTGCTGGCCGAGGCGAGCTTCCCGGTGCTGATCGCGGGCGGCGGCGTGGTGATGGCCGGCGCCGAGCGCGAAGCGATCGCGCTGGCCGAGCTGCTCGGCGCGCCAGTTGCCACCAGCTATCTGCACAACGATGCCTTTCCCGCCGGCCATCCGCTCTGGTGCGGCCCGCTCGGTTACCAGGGGTCGAAGGCGGCGATGAAGCTCCTCGCCAAGGCGGACGTCGTGCTGGCGCTGGGAACGCGGCTCGGGCCGTTCGGCACCTTGCCGCAGCACGGCCTCGACTACTGGCCGGACGCGGCGAAAGTCATCCAGATCGATGCCGATCCGCGGATGCTCGGGCTGGTCAAGCCGATCGCGGTCGGCATCTGCGGCGATGCCGGCGCCGCCGCGCGCGCTCTCTGCGCGCGTCTGGCCGAGCGCACGCTGGCGGCGCACGCCAACCGCGACCGGCGGCGCGCGGAAATCACCGCCGAGCGCTCGGCGTGGGAAGCCGAGCTCGAGACCTGGACGCACGAAAAGGACGCCTGGTCGCTCGAGGTCGCGGGCGAATCGTCGGCGATGCATCCGCGGCAGATGCTGCGCGAGCTGGAAAAGGCGATGCCCGACGACGCGATGGTGTCGACCGATATCGGCAACATCTGCTCGGTCGCCAATTCGTACCTGCGCTTCGCGACGCCGCGCAGCATGTTCGCCGCGATGAGCTTCGGCAACTGCGGCTACGCCTTTCCGACCATCATCGGCGCCAAGGTCGCGGCGCGCGATCGCCCCGCCATCGCCTATGTCGGCGACGGCGCCTGGGGGATGAGCTTCGGCGAGATCCAGACCTGCGTGCGCGAAGGCATCCCCGTCACCGCGGTCGTGTTCAACAACGGCCAGTGGGGAGCCGAGAAGAAGAATCACGTCGACTTCTACGCGCGACGCTTCATCGGCGTCAACCTCGACCGGCAGCCTTCGTGGGCGGTGGTGGCCAAGGCGATGGGCGCCGACGGCATCCGCATCGACCGCCTGTCCGACGTCGGGCCGGCGCTGCGCGCCGCCGCCGCCGCGCAGCGGGACGGCAAGACGACGATCCTCGAGATGATGGTGACGCGCGAGCTCGGCGACCCGTTCCGGCGCGACGCGCTGGCGCTGCCGGTGCGGCATCTCGACAAGTACCGCTCGACCGCGGCGTCCTGACGCGATGCGCGCCGTGTTGCTCCTCGCGGCGAGCCGGCGTCCGCAAGCGCAATGACTCGCCAGATCACTTTCGACGACCGCTCGCGCCAACGGACGCACTTCAGCACCTGCTACATGTGCGCGTGCCGGTGCGGCATCAAGGTCACCGTCGAGAACGAGCGCCTGCGATTCATCCAGGGCAATCCGAACCATCCGGTCAATCGCGGCGTGCTCTGCGCCAAGGGATCGGCCGGGATCATGAATCAGTATTCGCCGGCCAGGCTCACCAAGCCGCTCAAGCGCCGGCCCGGCGCGCTGCGCGGCAGCGGCGATTTCGTCGAGATCGAGTGGGACGAGGCGCTCGACCTGTTGACCGCGCGCCTGAAGGGGATCCGCTCGACCGACCCGACGAAGCTGGCTTTCTTTACCGGCCGCGACCAGATGCAGGGGCTGTCGGGGCTGTGGGCGCAGCAGTTCGGCACGCCCAACTGGGCGGCGCACGGCGGGTTCTGCTCGGTCAACATGGCGGTCGCCGGGCTCTACACCATCGGCTATTCGTTCTGGGAGTTCGGCGCGCCCGACTGGGACTACGCGAAATACTTCCTGCTCTGGGGCGTGGCCGAGGACCATTCGTCGAATCCGCTCAAGATCGGCCTC
>DATEFZ010000099.1:0-10333 GCA_035280325.1 Casimicrobiaceae bacterium | reverse complement strand
TGGCGGTAGCGCTGCTCGCGGCGTGCGCGCCGGCGCGCGCCGAATGGCTCTACGACCTCCGCGTCGGGGCGAGTTTCGACGACAATCTGTCCCGCGCCCAGCGGGCGTCGGACGTGCGCTCCGATGCGGCGGCGACGGCGGCCGCCTCGGCGGGATGGTTCCATGCGCTGTCCGGCGCCGACGGTGTCACCTTGTCGCTCGAGGCCGCGGCCGAGTCATACGCGCGCTTCCACGCACTGAACCTGGTCTCGCTCGGCGGCCGAGCCGACTATCGCCACAAATTCGGGCTGGGCTACGCGGCGCCCTGGATCGCGATCGCGGTCGGCGCCGCGCACGACGATTTTCGGGCCAGCATCCGCGACAGCGATCGGCTCGACGCGAGCGTCGAATTCGGGCGCCGCTTCACCGAGACCTTCGACGCTTCGCTAGGCGCCGCGCTGGACCGGCGCATCGCTCGGAATGACCACCCGGTCGTGCCCGGAGTCTCCGGCAAGCCGTTCGACCTGCGCGGACAAAGCGCGTTTGCGCGGGCCGCTTTCGATGTCGATGAGCGTCTCGAAATCGGCGCACGCCTCGCCGTGCGTCGCGGCGATGTCGAGTCGACGACGCGACGGAACCTCGAAATCTTCGAGGCCTCCGACGCGATCGCCGCCGACCCCGCTTTCGGCCCGGATTTCTATTCCTACCGTCTGCGCGGGACGACGATGAGCGGCGCGGCCAGCCTGAGCTGGGCGCTGTCCGACCACAAGTCGCTCAACTTCGGTTATGCGGTCGCTCGCACCCGCTCCTACGACGGCTTAGCTTATACCAACCGGATCGGCACCATCGTGCTGGTCTTCGCCTACTAGCGCTTCACGCGCCGACGACGAAAGGCTTACCGACATGCGAACCCTCCACGGCCTGGCGCTGCTCGCGTTCGCCACCACGGCACTGGCGCAGGGCGCCATCGTCGCCACCGTCGTCGATGATGCCGGGCAACCGGTTGCCGACGCCGTCGTGGTCGCCGTGCCCGCCGACGGTGCGATGCGCCTGCCCGCTCGTCGCGACGCGGTCGTCGACCAGGTCGACAAGGAATTCACGCCGAAGGTCAACGCGATCCTGGTCGGCACGCCGGTAGTCTTTCCCAACCACGATAACGTGCGCCACCAGGTCTACTCGTTCTCGCCCGCCAAGCGCTTCGAGCTGCCGCTGTACGCCGGCGTGCCGGCACAACCGGTCGTGTTCGACACCCCGGGCGTCGTCGTCCTCGGCTGCAATATCCACGACTGGATGGTCGGCTACATCTACGTATCCGAGTCGCCGTACTTCGCCAAGACCGACCGCGGCGGCAAGGCCGAGATCGACGGCTTGCCGCCGCAGTCGTATGTCGTCCGCGTCTGGCACCCGCAGCTCGAGGGAGGCGAAGCGGCCACCCGCAAGCCGGTCGATCTCGCCCGCGGGCATCGCGCGGCGATCGGCTGGACGCTGAAACTCAGGCCCGAACTGCACGTGCGGCGGTCGCCGGTCGGCGAGCACGCCGGGCACTACTGAACGATGGCACGCGACTCCGGGAAAGACTGACCATGGACCGAAGGGTCGATTGGATCGTATCGAACGGCGCACTCGCGGCGGCGCTCTACTGTGCCATCGTCGCGCAGATCCCGTGGATGCAGTATGCGATCACGGCGTTCGCCTGGTGGACGCTGGCTGCCTGCGTCGCGGCGCTGTTCGGCGATCCGCGGACGCGGCTGATCGCGCTGCCGGCGATCGGGCACGTTCGGTCGATGATCTTCGACCTGGCCGTGCTCGCCGCGATGTTCGCCGCGCACTGGTACTGGACCGCGTGCGCCTATGCGGCGATGTGCGGTTGCGCCGCGTTGATCCGCGAGCGCGCCACCGGCAAGCGCTAGGCAGCCGCTGCGCAAAGCTTCGCGTTTGACGCCGGCGGCGCGCCGGGAAACAATCGCAGTCGGAAAGGCGGCGGACCGCCGCGGTCCGGCGCGCCTTCGACGCCCCGGTCTTGCTGCGCCAGCCCGATCGACGACATGAACCTTCGCCTTGCGCGCGCTGCGGCGGCCGTCGCATTCGCACTCGCCCCGATCGCCGCCGCGGCGGCGATCGAGGTCGGTTCCAAGCGCTTCACCGAGTCGTACGTCCTGGGCGAGATCCTGACCCAGACCGCGCGCGCGGCGGGCGAGACCGGCGCCGAGCACAAGCAGGGCCTGGGCAACACCGCGATCGTGCTGAACGCTCTCGAGCAGGGTTCGATCGATGTCTATCCCGAATACACCGGAACGATCGCCAAGGAGATACTGAAGCTCGACGCCGTGCCGCCGCTGCCGGAGCTCGACGCGAAGCTGGGTACGCTGGGACTGGCGGTCGGCGTGCCGCTCGGCTTCAACAATACCTACGCGCTGGCGATCCGTGCCGACGATGCGCGAGCCAAGGGCATCTCGCGACTGTCCGACCTCGCGGCGCATCCCGAGCTCCGGCTTGGACTGTCGCAGGAGTTTCTCGGCCGCGCCGACGGCTGGCCGGGCCTGAAGCGCGCCTACGATCTGCCGTTCGACACGCCGCGCGGACTCGACCATGGACTTGCCTACGAGGCGATCGCGGCGCACGACGTCGATGCAATCGACATCTACTCGACCGACGCCAAGCTCGACAAATACGGACTGGTAGTCCTGACCGACGATCGCAACTACTTCCCGCGCTACGATGCGGTGCTGCTCTATCGGGTCGATCTGCCGGCTCGGCTGCCGCGCACCTGGGCCGCGCTGAAGCGGCTCGAAGGCAGCATCGACGACGCGGCGATGCGACGGATGAACGCCGAAGCGGAGCTCGGCGGCAAGAGCTTCGCTGCGGTGGCCGCCGCGTTTCTTGCGAGAAACGCCGCCGCCGGCTCGGCGCCTTCGACTCCGCCGGCGGCGAACGGAGCGGGCGCGCAGACCGTGTCGGGCAACGATTTCCGGCACAAGCTTTTCGGCCCGGATTTCGGCCGGCTCACGCTCGAGCACCTGTTGCTCGTATTTGCCTCGCTCGCCGCCAGCGTCGCGGTCGGGGTCCCGCTGGGCATCGTCGCCGCGCGCCGGCCGGCAGCCGAGACGACGATCCTCGGCGCGACCGGCGTCGTGCAGACGATTCCCGCCCTGGCCCTGCTTGCCTTCCTGATTCCGATCACCGGACGCATCGGAGTGATCCCGGCGTTCATTGCGCTCGCGCTGTACGCATTGTTGCCGATCGTGCGCAACACGCACGCAGCGCTGACCCAGATCGCGCACGGCACCAAGCAGGCGGCACAGTCGCTCGGCCTCGCGAACGGCACGATCCTGCGCCGGATCGAGCTGCCGCTGGCCGCGCCGACGATCCTCGCCGGCATCAAGACCTCGGCGGTGATCAACGTCGGCACCGCGACGATCGCCGCGTTCATCGGCGCCGGTGGTTACGGCGAGCGCATCGTCACCGGTCTTGCGCTGAACGACCACGCGATGTTGCTCGCCGGCGCGATCCCGGCGGCCGTGCTGGCGCTGCTGATCGAGGGCGGATTCCGGATCGCCGAGCGCTGGATCGTGCCCGAGGGTCTGCGCCGCGCCAGGCACCAAGCGCAGCCCGGCTGAAGGCCGGCCTCGCGGACGCTATTCGACCCGCAGCGTCCCTTTCATGTTCGGGTGCAAGGTGCAGATGTAATCGTATTGGCCGGCGCTGCGGGCGACATACTTCCAGCTCGCGCCGGCCGCGATGTCGTGCGAGTCGAACTTGCCCGGCGCGGTGACGGTGTGCGGGAACGGATCCTTGTTGGTCCAGACGATCGTGTCACCGCGCTTGACCGTCAACGCCTCGGGCTCGTACTTGAGCCCGTCGATGACCACGCGATGCGTAACCGGCTTGGCGGCGGCGCCCGCGCCGAGCGCGCCGCCGGGCACCGACACCACGGCACAGACGCAAAGCAGCGCTATGACGGGGCGGCGCACCGGAGGCTTTCTTCCCTTAGCGGCGGCTACTTCATTTCCGCCTGGATGTGCTTGGCGTGCTCGAGGTGGGCGACGAACGCCGGGCGCACCTTGGTGATCAGCGCCTTCAGCTCCTCGTTCTTGGCGTTCGGCAGCAGCGTCTTGTCGACCGCGTCGAGCACCTGCTCGTGGTAGGCGACCTCGTGATCGACGTACGCCTTGTCGAACTCCTTGCCTTTCAGCGTCTTCAGATGCGCGACGTTCTCTTCGCCGCCCTTCTTCAGCGCCTGGCTGGTCGGGTTGTCCTCGGGCTTGACCTTGAGCTTGGTCACCAGCGCCACCGCCTGCTTGTTGACGCCGCTGTGGTCGGTGACCATCTGCTTGCCGAACGCCCGGACGTCCTTGGTCGCACCCTTCCGCTCGGCCAGCTTGCCGGCATCGATGTCGACCTGGTTGGCGGTGACGACGATGCTCGCGATCTGAGCATCATTCGGCGCCTGCGCCGAGGCGCTTCCGGCGGCCAGCAGTATAGCGCTTGCGATTGCGATACCGATCATCTTCATGAGTCCTCTCCTCGTCGTTGCTTTCGTTTCCAGCACGAACATGTACGCAAGCCGGCCGACGCTGGATGCGCCGGCAGGACCCGCTACGGGCCGGTTTGCAGCCGGTCGAGCACGCCGGCGACGATGCGATCGCAACGCTCGCCGGCGAAACCGAAGGCGTGCACCGTCGCGACGTCGACTTCGCGTGCCATTGCCTCGCGCAACAGCGCCCGGGCGCGGAAAGCGCGGCTGCGCACCGTCGCCGCCGGGACGCCGAGGCAGGCCGCCGCCTCTTCGACCGACATCTCCTCGACCTCGCGCAGGATGAACGCCGTGCGAAACGCTTCCGGCAACTGGTCGATCTTGGATTCCAGCAGCCGCCGCACTTCGCCGCGATGCGCGGCGTCGTCCGGCGGCTCGTCACGGGTGTCGGCCATGGCGCCCTCCTCCGCGCCGGCGGCCGCATCCCGCGGGTCGAGCCCGGGGTCGAACGGCAGCACGACGCCCGCCCGCCTGCGCTTGCGCAGCCGGGCATACGACTCGTTGATCACGATGCGGGTGAGCCAGGTCGACAGGCGCGACCCGCCGCGAAAGCCGGCGATGCCGCGAAACGCCGCAAGATAGGCTTCCTGGACCGCGTCCTCGGCATCGGCATCGTTGCGCAGCATCGATCGCGCGACGCGATAGAGCATCTGGTTGTGGCGCCGCATCAGCAGCACGAAGGCGTCCTCGTCGCGCCGCCCGATACGGCGGGCGAGCTCGGCGTCGTCGGCGACATCGGCCGGCGCGGCGCGGGCAGGAGAGTAGGGTTTCACCGTTGTCGGTCGTCGTTCAGCCATTGGATGAATCGCCGGTCGGCGGCGTTCCCACACCGGGCGGAGCACTCGATCGGGCGCGGTGGATGGCCTTGCGGCAAGCGCGGAGACGATAATGATGCCTTCTTTCGCGAGGCTCGCATGGTGCAGCTGGTCGCCGGGCTGGTCGTCTTCCTCGGAATTCATTCGGTCCGCATCGTCGCCGACCCCTGGCGGAGCGCGCGGATCGCGCGCATCGGCCCGGGACCGTGGAAGGGCATCTACTCGCTGGTCTCGATCGCCGGCTTTCTGCTGCTGATCTGGGGCTACGGGCGGGCGCGGGCCGCTACCGTCGTTCTATGGCAGCCGCCGCTGTGGACACACTATCTGGCCGGGGTACTGACGCTGGTGGCTTTCGTGCTGCTGGCTGCGGCGTACGTGCCCGGCACGCGGACCAAGAGCGCGCTCCATCATCCGATGGTCCTGTCGGTCAAGGTCTGGGCGTTCGCGCACCTGGTCGCCAACGGCAGCCTGGCCGATGTCGTGCTCTTCGGCAGCTTCCTGGTCTGGGCAATCGCGGATTTTGCCGCTTCGCGTCGCCGCGATCACCGGCAGGGCACCGTCTATCCTGCCGGGCGGCTGGGGCGCGACGCGTTGGCAGCCGCAATCGGCATCGTCGCCTGGTTCATCTTCGCCTTTTACCTGCACGCTCGGTGGATCGGGGTGCGGCCGTTTGGATAGGCTGCGCCCTCGAGGTGAGCTCGCACTCACACCGACAGACGCCCGGGCCTGCATCGTCCGGGGCTGCGCAGCTTAACCGAACGTGCCGCCGATCAGATCGACCAGGAACTCCGCGACCCACACCCTTCCGGGCCCGGCAAGATAGGTCGCGCCGCGACCGGAAGGCAGGTGCCAGACGGTGACCGAAAGCGTTGCCGGCGAAGAACCGGCCCGGTGCTTGGCCGGCAGCCGCTTGACATCGAGCAGGAATTCGTCGGGCCAGCGCCCCTGGCGGGCGACCGCGGTAGTGAACGCGCGCTGGTCCTCGACGCCCAGATAATGCTGCCCCCCGGGGTAGATCGTCGGTCGCAACTGCCCCCTTGCCCCAGGCGCGACCGGATCGAGCAACGCTTTGATAAGCTTCCTCTCGAGAATGCTGCCGTTCCGGCGCTGCTGCCGGGCGGGCAGAAGATATTAGCAACCTCCGAGCCACCGCTTACGAATCATGGGCTTGATATTCGCGACGGCTGCCGATTGTAAGAATGCGCGCCACTGCGCAGGTTGTAGTTCACCTGAATAGCGGCACGCGTCCGAACTCCGGGTCGCTGCCCGACGTCGAACGGCCGAAGGCATCGGCCACTGACTGATTGCCGGCGCCGCGGCAGCATCGCTGGCGATGCCCTGCGCCGCCGCCGAGGAGGAAGCGATGGGTCTTTCGATCACCTCGCCCGCGTTCGCCGACCAGGGCGAAATCCCGACGCAGTTCACCTGCCAGGGCAAGGACATCTCCCCTGCGCTGGCCTGGACCGGGATTCCGGCCGGGACCAGGAGCATCGCCTTGATCGTCGACGATCCGGATGCGCCCGACCCCGCGGCGCCCAAGATGACCTGGGTGCACTGGGTGCTCTACGACATCCCGCCGTCGAGCTCCGGACTGCCCGAGGCGGTGCAACCCGGGGCGCTGCCGGCGGGCACGCGCGAAGGTACCAACGACTGGAAGCGCACGGGGTACGGCGGACCCTGCCCGCCGATCGGTCGCCACCGGTATTTTTTCAAGCTGTACGCGCTCGATGCGCCATTGCCGGAGCTCAAGCGCCCCGACAAGGCGGCGCTGGAAAAGGCGATGCGGGGACACGTACTGGCCCAGGGGACGCTGCTCGGCACCTATCAAAAACGATAGTGGCCGACCACAATCTGTTGCGAGCGCTGGCGACCGCAAACGCAATCTGTTGATTCCGGCGGCGGCTTGAGAGTAGAGTCCGACAGAGGGGCGCCCGGGTTTGCCGTCATCGATCAGCCTGCGCCGCGCGCGTCCCACCGTTGGCATGCTTAATGCATCCAGTGCGAGCCAGGAGGTCTGCAAGCGGCATGGAATCGGTCCTCGCTCTCGCCGGTCTGCAACCGATCTACTCGGTCGCCGAGGTCGATCGCGCCCTGGGCGATGGCGCAGCGCTGCGCAACGAGGGCCTCAAGAGCTGGTACGACCGGATGCGCGAGCGAGGCGGCTCGCGCTACATCATCAAACCGTCGACCGCGGCGGCGGTCGATGACTTGCACGAGACCTCGCCCAATTTCAGCAACGTAGTCGACGACCTGCGCAAATGCCTGGCGCTGGCCATCTCCGGCAACGAAGCGGTCCAGTTCACGCCGATTCTGCTGCTTGGCGAGCCGGGACTCGGCAAGACCTATTTCGCCAAGAAGCTGGCCCAGGTTCTGGGCACCGGTTTCGAGTTCGTGTCGATGAGCTCGCTGACCGCCGGCTGGATCCTGACCGGCGCGTCGGCGCAGTGGAACAACGCGCGGCCCGGCAAGGTGGCGCAGACGCTGATCGAGCGCGAGTACGCCAATCCGGTCGTGGTGCTCGACGAGATCGACAAGGCAGGCGGCGACGCGCGCTACGATCCGATGGGTGCGCTCTACACGCTGCTCGAGCGCGACACGGCCGCCCATTTCAAGGACGAATTCATCGACGTCGGCATCGACGCTTCGCATATTCTCTGGATCGCCACGGCAAACGACGAGACCGCGATCCCCGAGCCGATCTTGAATCGCATGAACGTCTACCCGATCGAGCGCCCGGACGCGCAGGGCGCGCGCACGATCGCGCTGGCGGTCTATCGCGAGGTGCTCGACGCCCACCGCTGGCCGTTCCCGCCCGAGCCGGGCGAACTGGTGCTCGAGCGGCTGGCCGCGGTGCCGCCGCGCGACATGCGCAAGCTCCTGCTCGACGCCTTCGGCACGGCCCGGCTCGCCGATCGCGATCACCTGCTGCCCGAAGACATCGACGCCAGGAAGCTCTGCGGCAGGAAAGCGCGGGTCGGCTTCTAGTCCCTGTTCCGCAAATTCGCTCGATAGTTCGCGGCAGCCTCGGCCGTGATGCGGTGTCGCGCGGCCTCACCGTAGCAACGGCAACGCTGGCGGCATGCCGCGATATTGCAGGGATTTCTCAGTGAATTTTCCGCAATCCGGCCGCGGCGTGGTCCGATTCGCCGCCGGCTTCGGTTCGCTACAGTGTGTCGCATCCGGAAGACATCGATCCGGACGGCCCGAAGGGAAGAGTCGCCGAGGGCGACCACCGGAGGGCGACCCGATTGGAGGTTGATCATGCTGAACGCGAACAAGACTTCGAAGACTCGCAGCACCCTGGCGGCCATCGCCATCGCCGTCGTCCTGAGCGTCGTCGTGATGAACGTCGAAAAGCACCACGCCGCGGTGATCAACGACGAGTCGGTCAGCGCGCCGGCCGCAGAATCGGCCTGGACGCCGCCCAACGATTTCGACTACCTGCCGTCGCATTTCCCCGCGCCGAGCGGCCCGGTCGAAGACCTTCCGCCGCAGTTCTAGCGGCGCGACGCCGTCGAGGGAGATCGCTACCGTCCGCAAGCCCCGCGAGCAGCGGGGCTTCGTTTTTCCCCTCCGGCCGGCTGGTCACGCGGGCGCTTGTGTTCTACGCTTGCGCTTCGCGGGGACACACGTCACCGGGCCCGGACTCGCCGAGCACATGGGGGCGCGACAACGAATCGGCGAAACGATGATTTCGGCCGGCTGGTCGGCCGTGACGCTGGTCTGGGTCAGCGGCACCATCCTGCATTTCTTCACCGCGATCTTCGCGTTCGACCTGGCCGGTCACGGCATCAGGAGGTTCGTCTGGAGCGCAGTCGCGTTCCTCTTTCCGCTGGCCGGCGAGGTCGCCGTGACCGTCGCCGCCTGGAAAGCCTCGGGCTCGATGGTCAACAGCTACTCGATATGGGTGCTGCTGTGGGTCGCGTTCGGCTTCGCCGTCTACTGCCTGATCGCGTTCGGCAATCTGCTCGCGCAGGATCCAAGGTCATGAGCCGCGAACGGCGCCGACCCCGGGCGCATCAAGCCGAGGCGAGCGACGCACCGGTGATGCGGTACCGCTCGAACGCCTCGGCGACGAATCCCGAACGCTTGACGTCGTCGACGAAAGCGCGAAGGTAATCCGCAGCCGCGCCGCGGCGGCGCGGGGCGCCCATCGCCTGCTCGATGGTCATGAACCGGCCCGGCAGCATCCGGAGGCCCGAGACACGGTGCATGGCCGCCTCGAGCTGCGGCCGGATGCCGGCGACGCAGTCGAGCGCTCCGGCGGTCCACCGGTCGAGTACGGCGTCGAACGAAGCTTCTCGCACGATCGTCGCCCGCTCGAGCTTTCGCGACAGGAACAGATCGTAAGCGCTGCCGGCGACGGCGCCGACGCGGGTCCCGGAGTGATCGACTTCTTCGTTGCGGTGCAGGGTCGACGCCTGCGCCACCAGGTACGAGCCCTCGATGATCGCGTACGGCGCGGTGAAGGCGATGTCTGCGGCGCGCTCTGGGTCGACCGCCAGGAAACAGACGTCCCAGGCGTCGAGCGCAAGGGCGGCAACGACCTTGCCGGCCGACTCGTAAGGCACGAAGTCGACATCCACCCGCAGGCGGCGAGCGAGCTCGCGCGCCAGATCCGGCGCGATGCCGCCCGCCTCGCGCCTTGCCGCGTTCCAGGTCGCGAGCACCGGATTGCCGTGGTTGATCGCGGCGCGCAGCCTGCCGGCCGGCGCCAGGCCGGCCAGTGCCGCCGAAGGGTCTTGCAGGGTCATCGCGCTATAGCCGCAGCGGCGCCAGGTAGAGCTGGCGATACGATTCGAACGGAATCGTCTCGGAGGCTTCGATCCGATGCTGCTCGGCGATCGATTCCTCGGCCAGCCGCGCGTAGCGCGCGGCGACATCGTCGGCCAGCGGCAGCCGCATGATCGTCTCGCGGTGCTCGCGCGACCGGGCGAGAACGAAGTGCACGTATGAATTGTCGTGGTCGCGGGCCATCGCCTGCAGCACCCGCGACGACGGCGTC
>DATEFZ010000098.1:0-11872 GCA_035280325.1 Casimicrobiaceae bacterium | reverse complement strand
TCGGCAGGACGGCGCCGACGGCGAGCGCGTGGCTCGAGCGGGACGAGCTGGCGGGCGCGCTGCGCAGCGCCGGCGGGTCTCCCGTCGGCCGCATCGAGGACCTGCTCGCCAACAGCCGCAGCGATTTCGATCCCGCCCGGGCGCGGCTGCTCGCGCCGTGCGACCTGCAGGCGATCAAGGCGGCCGGAGTCACCTTCGTCGCCAGCACGCTGGAGCGGGTGATCGAGGAGCAGGCGCGCGGCGACGCGAGCCGTGCCGAGGCGATCCGCGCCCGGCTGCAAGGCATCCTCGGCAACGACCTGGCCAGCGTGCGGCCGGGCTCGGACCAGGCGGCGCGCATCAAGCAGGCGCTGGTCGAGCAAGGCGCATGGTCGCAATACCTCGAAGTCGGCATCGGGCCCGACGCCGAGATCTTCACCAAGACGCAGCCGATGGCCGCGGTCGGCCACGGCGCGCTGATCGGCGTGCACCCGCGCTCGAGCTGGAACAACCCTGAGCCCGAAATCGTGCTGGCGGTCGACTCGCGCGGCCGGATCCGCGGCGCGACGCTGGGCAACGACGTCAATCTGCGCGATTTCGAAGGTCGCAGCGCGCTGCTGCTCGGCAAGGCCAAAGACAACAACGCCTCGTGCGCGATCGGTCCCTTGATCCGGGTGTTCGACGACGGCTTCGCGCTCGACGACGTGCGCTCGTGCGAGATCACGCTCGACGTGCACGGTGCCGAGGGTTTCCACCTCCGCGGTACGAGCTCGATGACGCGGATCAGCCGCGACCCCGAGGACCTGGTGGCGCAGGCGATCGGCGGCAATCATCAGTATCCCGACGGCTTCATGCTGTTCCTCGGCACGATGTTCGCGCCGGTCGAGGACCGCGGCGCCGTCGGCATGGGCTTCACCCACAAGTCGGGCGACCGCGTCGTCATCGCCGCCGAGCGGCTCGGTGCGCTCGAGAACGAAGTGACGACCAGCGACCGGGCGCCGCCGTGGACCTTCGGCACCGGCGCATTGATGCGCAACCTGGCCGCGCGCGGCCTGCTCGGGTCGACGCCCGACGCGAGGGACGGACGATGAGCGATCTCCATCGCAACTACATCGCCGGCGAGTGGGTGGCCGGCAGCGACGCCGCCCGGAACATCAATCCGTCGGACGTGACCGACGTCATCGGCGAATATGCCCGCGCCGACCGCGCGCAAGCCGACGCCGCGATCGGCGCCGCCCGCGCTGCGTTCCCGGCGTGGGCCGCGTCGTCGGTGCAGGACCGCGCCAACCTGCTCGACGCGATCGGCAACCGCATCCTCGCGCGCAAGGACGAGCTCGGGCGGCTCTTGTCGCGCGAGGAAGGCAAGACGCTGCCGGAAGGGATCGGCGAGGCGGCGCGCGCCGGGCAGATCTTCAAGTTCTTCGCCGGCGAGGCGCTGCGTCTGTCCGGCGAGAAAATCCCGTCGGTGCGGCCGGGAGTCGACGTCGAGGTCACGCGTGAGCCGCTGGGCGTCGTCGGCATCATCACGCCGTGGAATTTCCCGATCGCGATTCCGGCCTGGAAGATCGCGCCGGCGCTTTGCTACGGCAACTGCGTGGTGTTCAAGCCGGCCGACCTGACGCCGGGATCGGCGTGGGCGCTGGCCGACATCATCGTCGCGGCGGGCGTGCCCGCGGGCGTGTTCAACCTGGCGATGGGCCGCGGCAGCGTCGTCGGCGAAGCGCTGATCGGCGACCGCCGCGTCGACGCGATCAGCTTCACCGGCTCGGTCGCCACCGGCCGCGCCATCGCCGCCAAAGCGATCGCGCGCATGGCCAAGCTGCAGCTCGAGATGGGCGGCAAGAATCCGCTGGTCGTGCTCGACGATGCCGACCTGGGCGTCGCGGTCAACTGCGCAGTCAACGGCGCGTATTTCTCGACCGGCCAGCGCTGCACCGCGTCGTCGCGCCTGATCGTCGGCGCCGGCATCCACGACCGCTTCGTCGCCGCGCTCGCCGCTCGGATCGGCCAGCTCAAGGTCGACGACGCGCTCGCGCCGGGCACCGAGATCGGCCCGGTCGTCGACGACCGGCAGCTCGAGCAGGATCTCGAATACATCGGCATCGGGCAAAAGGAAGGCGCTACGCTCGCCACCGGCGGCGAGCGCCTCGAGCGCGGCAAGAACGGCTACTACCTCGCGCCGGCGCTGCTCACCGGTGCCAGCAACGCGATGCGCACGTCGCGCGAGGAGATCTTCGGCCCGGTCGCCAGCGTGATCAGGGTCGGCGGCTACGACGAGGCGGTCGCCGTCGCCAACGACACCGAGTTCGGGCTCTCGGCCGGCATCGTGACCACCTCGCTCAGGCACGCCGCGCACTTCAAGCGGGCGAGCGAAGCCGGCATGGTGATGGTCAACCTGCCGACCGCCGGAGTCGACTATCACGTCCCGTTCGGCGGCCGCAAGGGCTCGAGCTACGGCCCGCGCGAGCAGGGTCGCTACGCGCGCGAGTTCTACACGGTGGTCAAGACCGCTTACACGCTGCCTTAGGGAACCTCTGAATAAGTCCCGCGCGATCGCGACGGCGGCTTGCCGCGCGGCCGTTTGCCGGGTAAGTTGCAACCATTCGGCCGAACCGGCGGTCAGACCTGTCTCGGGTCCCTGCCATCGAGACGGTCCCGGCGCCTTTGCCCAAGCGCGCTGCAAGGCCGCACCGAACAACAAGCCCGTGAGCTTGGGGTCTGCCCAACATAGGAGGAGTCATGAAAACGCGCATCACGCTCTTTGCGGCGCTGGTCGCCGCGCTCGCGCTCGGCGGGAGCCTGCCGGCCGCCGCCGACGACGACACCATCGTCCTCGGCGCCGCGGTCTCGCTCACCGGAAAGTATTCGACCAACGGCAAGAATACGCAGGAGGGCTACGAGCTGGCCGTCAAGCGGGTCAACGAGATGGGCGGCGTCAAGGTCGGCGGCAAGTCGTACAAGCTCAAGATCATCTACTACGACGACGAGTCGACCTCGGCGCGCGGCGCGCAGCTGGTCGAGCGCCTGATCAGCCAGGACGGCGTCAAGTTCGTGCTCGGGCCGTACAGCTCGGGGCTGACCAAGGCGATCGCGCCGGTGACCGAGAAGTACCGGGTGCCGATGGTCGAGGGCAACGGCGCCGACCGTGACCTGTTCGAGAAGGGGTACAAGTATCTGTTCGCGGTGCTCAACACCTCGGACTACTACCTGCGCTCGGCGATCACGCTGGCCGCCGAGCAGGCGCAGAAGGCGGGCAAGGATCCGAAGAGCCTCAGGATCGCCATCGCGGTCGAGAACGACAATTTCTCCAAGGACGTGCGCGACGGCGTCGCCGAGGACGCCAAGAAATACGGGATGAGCATCGTCATCGACGACAAGCTGCCGCCCGAGATCAACGACATGACCGCGACGCTGACCAAGGTCAAGGCGCTGAAGCCCGACATCCTGGTCGTGTCGGGGCACGAGAAGGGCGCGGTGCTGGCGGTCCGGCAAGTGTCCGAGCTGAAGGTCTACGTGCCGATGCTCGCCCTCACGCATTGCGACTCGGCCAAGATCATCGAGAAGTTCGGCAAGGCGGCCGAGTACGCCGTCTGCGGCTCGCAATGGGACCGCACGCTGTCGTACTCGGGACACTATTTCGGATCGGCCGACAGCTACGCCAAGATGTTCGACGCGGCGTACAAGTACGAGCCGCCGTACCAGGCGGCCGAGTCGACGGCTTCGGTGCTGACCTTCGTCGATGCCTTCCAGCGCGCCAACTCGCTCGACCCGGAGAAAGTGCGCGAGGCGCTGACCAAGACCGACTTCACGACGTTCTACGGTCCGATCAAGTTCGACGCCACCGGCAAGAACATCGCCAAGTCGATGGTGCTCTACCAGGTCCAGGACGGGAAATTCAAGGTGGTCGCGCCGAGCAAGTGGGCATCGAGCAAGATCATCTATCCGGCGCCGCCGTGGGACAAGCGCGACCACTAGCAGCCGCCTGATGCAAGAACGATAAGCGCGCCGACGCGATTCGCGGTTCGTCGATCGGACTGCGAATCGCGACTCACGCGCCGCGCGCCCTTGTCAACGCGGTCGTGAAGCTCAGCATCGGCCGTTGGCGGGCGGATCGGTACTAGGGGGAATCGCCGATGTCGAACCTGTCGATCCTTATCGAGTCGCCCGTGTTCGGGCTGCAGCTCCTGGTCGACGGCATCATGGTCGGCGCCATATTCGCGCTGATCGCGTACGGGATGGCGCTGGTCTGGGGCGTGATGAACCTGATCAACGTCGCGCAGGGCGAGCTGGTGATGCTGGGTGGCTATGTCGTCCTGGTCCTCGCCGATCACGGACTTCATCCGCTGCTCGGCGTGCCGGTTGCCGCCGCCGTCATGTATGTCCTCGGCTGGGCGCTCTATCGCGGCTTCCTGGTCCGCATCGTCGACAAGGACCTGTTCATCTCTATCCTGGCGACGTTCGGGCTGAGCATCCTGATCCAGCAGCTGATGAACCAGGTGTTCGGCGCCAATGTGCGCAGCGTCGAATCGGGTCTCGGCAGCTTCTACCTCGCCGGCGGCTCGGTGGTGGTGTCGCAGATCAAGCTGGTCGGATTCGTCATGGCGCTCTTCTGCGGCGCGGTGCTGGTGCTGTTCCTCAAGACGTCGCGGCTGGGCCGGGCGATCCGCGCCACGGCGCAGAACGCGCGCGCGGCCAAGGTCCTCGGCATCGACACCGATCGCGTGTACGCGACGACCTTTGCTATCAACGCCGCGCTCTGCGGCGCCGCCGGCGGGCTGGTGGCGATGACCTGGGTCATCCATCCCTACCTCGGGCTCACCTACACGATCCGCGCCTTCATGATCGCGATCGTCGCCGGGATCGGCAACCTGGCCGGGGTGATCTTCGCCGGGGCGGGACTCGGCGTGGCGGAGAACCTCGCCGGCTTCCTGCTCGGCGCCGAGTATCAGGCGGCGTTCGTGTTCTCGCTCCTGGTGGTGATCCTGGTCGGGCGCAGCCTGCTGCTGATCCGGCAGCGCAAAGTGCTGCGATGAAACCGGCGCCGAGAAAGCTCGCCGGATACGCGGTGCTGATCGCGGCCGCGGTGGTGGCGCCGTGGCTGCTGCCGAAGGTCATCACCCAGCTCGCCTTCCTTTGGCTCATGGTCCTGTTCGCGCTGACCTGGGACATCATGGGCGGACAGATGGGCTACAACTCGTTCGGCAACATCATCTTCTTCGGCATCGGCGCCTATGCCTGCGCGGTCATCCAGCGCGACGCCGGATTGAGCTACTACTCCGCGCTCGCGGCCGGGGCGGCGGCCGGCGCGCTGCTCGCCACCGCGGCTGCGGGATTGCTCGGCTCCGGCATGCTAGGACTACGCGGTCGCTACTTCGCGATCGGCACGCTGGGACTATCCGTCGCCGCGGCCGACATCGCCGCCGGCTGGGAGTACATCGGCGCCGGCTCGGGCATCGTTCCGCCGATCTATCCGGGGGTGATCGGCCACCGCGAGCTCTTCTTCTACTACCTGCTGTTCATCCTCGCCACGCTCACCTTCGTCACCCTGAAGTGGCTGTACGCCGGCCGCTTCGGCATCACGCTGAACGCGATCCGTGACGACGAAGACAAGGCCGAGGCGATGGGCATCCATACGACGCGCTACAAGGCCATCGCATGGTGCGTGTCGGCGTTCTTTCTCGGGGCAGCCGGCGGCATCGCCGGCAACCTGGTCGGTTTCATCGATCCGCGCGATTTCGCGTTCGCCGGATCGACCTACGGCGTTTGGATGGTGCTGATGGCGATCCTCGGCGGCAAGGGAACGCTGTGGGGACCCGTCATAGGCGCGGCGATCTTCCACGTCACGCAGGAGCTGTTTTGGACCTACCTGCTCGGCTGGCAGCGGGTGGCGATGGGCCTCCTGATCGTGATCATCGTCGTGTTCTTCCCGATCGGCATCCTCGGCTGGCTGCGCCAGACCTGGCCGCGGCGCTTCGGCCGGGATCCGGCGCGGGCGATCGTCACACCGGCCGGAGAAGGCGTGCCGCGATGACCGCGCTCCTCTCGGTGCACGATGTGAGCAAGGCCTTCGGCGGCGTCGTCGCCAACCGCCGCGTCAGCCTCCGGGTCGAGGACGGCAGCATCACCGGGCTGATCGGACCGAACGGGTCCGGCAAGACGACGCTGTTCAACTCGATCGTCGGCTATCACGCGATCGACTCCGGCGCGATCGTGTTCGACGGCCGCGAGATCTCGGGCCTGCGCGTCGCCGAGATCGCCCGCATGGGGCTGGTCCGCACCTTCCAGCAGACGCGCATCTACACCCGGATGACCTGCCTGCAGAACATGCAGGTCAGCATTCCGCACGCCGACGAAACCGTGCCGGAGATGTTCGCCAAGGTCGCGCCCGAGGTGAACGACGAGGCCGGCCAGCTGCTCGAATTCGTCGGCCTGTACAGCAAGCGGCGCTCGCGCGCCGGCGACTTGTCGTTCGGCCAGCAGAAACTGCTCGAATTCGCGATGGCGCTGATCAACCGGCCGCGGATGCTGCTGCTCGACGAGCCGACCGCGGGCATCAATCCGACGCTGATCAACGGCCTGATCGACCGACTCAAGCGCGCCAACGCCGACCTCGGCATCACGCTGCTGGTCATCGAGCACAATATGCGGGTGATCATGAACATGGCGCAGCACATCTACTGCCTGGCACACGGCGAGCTGCTGGCCGAAGGCACGCCGTCGGCGATCCGCGACGACCGCCGCGTGATCGACGCCTATCTGGGAGCGCATTGATGGCGGCCGCGCGCCGGGGCAAGCGCAGCCGCATCTCCGGCTACGGCCTCGGCGGCGCCGACAACGTGCTGTCGGTCGACGCGGTCGCCGCGGCGGCGGACGAGCTCGCCCGCAGCGGTCCGGATCTCGGACAGCTCGACGCGCTGTTGCGCGGGGCACCGCTGGTGGCGATCGACGGGCTGGTCGCCGGCTACGGCAAGATGGAGGTCCTGCACGGCTTCGATCTGCGCGTGGCCGCCGGCCAGTCGCTGTGCCTGATCGGCCCGAACGGTGCCGGCAAGTCGACGGTGCTGCACTCGATCTACGGGCTGACGCGCATCACCGCCGGATCGATCAAGGTCGGCGGGCGCAACGTCACCCGCGTCGCCGCCAGCCGCAAGCTCAGGACCGCTGGCGTGGCGTACATCCTGCAGGACAATTCGGTGTTCCCCGACATGACGGTCGAGGAGAACCTGCTGCTCGGCGGCTTTCTGAAGGATCGCCCGGCGCAGGCCCGCGAAGCGGCCGACAGGATCTTCGACAAGTACGCGAGTCTCGCCGCGCGCCGACGCCAGCGCGCCGGCGTGCTGTCGGGCGGCGAGCGGCGGCTGCTCGAGATATCGCGCGCGCTGATCATGAACCCGTCGGTGCTGCTGGTCGACGAACCGTCGATCGGGCTCGAGCCGCGTTTCATCGACATGGTGTTCGACATCCTGCACGAGCTGCAGCATGGGGAGGGCAAGACCATCATCATCGTCGAGCAGAACGCCAAGAAAGGGCTGGAGTTCGCCGACATCGGCTACGTGCTGGTATCCGGGCGCCTTGCGCTCGCCGGCACCGGCGCCGAAACGCTGGCCAACCCCGAGGTCGGCCGCCTGTTTCTCGGCGGTTGAAGCTGTCGGCGAAGTTTACGATCGCGCCGCGGCGGCGCGCTTCCGCATGGCTAGTCTTCCGGCAAGACCTTGATTTAGCTGATCGAAGGCTGATCGTGGCGCGATTGTTGCGTACATCGTGTACCCGGCAATCGCACCGAGGTTTCCATGCGCCCCTCTTTGACCTGGCCTGCCCTCGAATCGCTGTTCGCCGCGTGCGCAGTGGGGTTCTTGCTGGTCGCGGGCCCGGCGGCAGCCGGTCCGTTCGTCTTCAGCACCGGCAATCCGGACGGCAGGATCGCGACCGCTACCCGGCCCGACAGCGCCGGGAAGTTCGAGATCGAAACGGGCGACGACTTCCTCCTCGACCAGGCGACCGGCATCACCAGCGCGTCGTTCACCGGCATCGTGGCCGCCAGCTCGCCGATCGCCTCCATCGGCGAGGTGCGAGTCGAGATCTACCGCGTCTTTCCGCAGGATTCGGACACCAGTCGGACCTCGGGGCCGACGTTCTCGACGTCCAAGGTTCCAGCGCGGCTGAACTCGCCGTCCGACGTCGAGTTCGACGACCGCGACACGGCGTCGGGCAATCTCACCTTCACGACCACCGACCTCGGAAGTTTCGGTGTGCTCAACAGCGTGCTGCCGGGCGGCATCCACGCGCTGCCGAACATATTCACCGGTGGCGACGGCGCCGTCACCGGCGAGGAAGTCCAGTTCAACGTGAGCTTCACGTCGGCTTTCGTCCTGCCCGCCGGTCACTATTTCTTCGTGCCGCAGGTCGAAATCGCCGAGCCCGACGGCGAGTTCCTTTGGCTGTCGGCGCCGAAGCCGATCGTCCCGCCCGGCACGCCGTTCTTGCCCGACCTGCAGACCTGGACCCGCGATCAGTTCCTCGACCCCGACTGGCTGCGCGTCGGCACCGACATCGTCGGCGGCAATCCGGCGCCGACATTCAACGCGGTGTTCTCGCTCGCCGGCGAAGCGGTGCAGATTCCAGAGCCCGGCAGCCTGCTGCTGATCGCCGGCGGCCTCGCCGTGCTCTGGTGGGCCTGGAAGCGCAGGCACTGACATCGCCGGCGCGGGGGACGCGCAGTCGTTGCGATCAGCGGCCGACGACCGCGAGCACGTCGGCCTTGAGGAAGCGCTCGACCACCAGCATGAACCCGATCGACGGGATCAAGAGCAGGAGCGCGGTGATCGAGGCGATCTGATAGTTGCCGCCCATGCTGGCGTTGAACATCAGCAGCGGCAGCGTCGTCACGTCGGGCACGCCGACGAAATAGGTACCGGTGAATTCGTCCAGCGACTCGAGGAACACGAAGATCGCGCTGGCGATGAGACCTGCGGCGGCCAGCGGCATGGTCACCGTCCGGAAGCAGCGCCACGCCGACGCGCCCAGGTTGCGCGCCGCCTCCTCGAGCGAAGCGTCGACCGAGGCGAAGGCAGCCGACGCGATCCACACCGCCAGCACCAGGCCGTGCGAGGCGTGCACCAGCACGACGCCCAGTATCGTGCCGTTGAGCCCGATCTGGTAGAACACCTGCGCGATGTTGACGTAGACCGGCAGGTTGGGCACCGCCTGCGGCAACAGGAAAGCGAGCAGGATCGCGCTCCGCCACGGCAGCTTCAAACGTGCCAGCGCGTAGCCGGCGGGGACCGCGACGGCGAGGCTCACCGCGACGGTCAGCACGGCAATCCAGACGCTGGTGCCGAGCGAGGACAGCGCGTTGCCGCGCGGCTGGAACACGCGGTACCAGTAGGTCAGCCCGTACTCGAGCGGCAGCTTGCTCGGGAAATACCAGCGCTCGGCGAACGCCCACAGGACCAGGTTCAGCAGCGGCCCGAAGATCGCAAACGCGAACAGCGCCAGCAGCAGCGCGCGCACCATCGCGTGCAGCGGCGAGCGCAGCGAGAACGCGCTCATCGCTCCGCCTTGCTGCCGGCCTGGCGCAGGTAGAACCAGGCGCCGCCGGCGGCGAGCAGCAGCGACAAGAGGCACAGCGCGTTGGCGACCGCGTAGTCGGCGAAGGTGTTGATCCGGTACGCCACGTCTACGGTCATCATCGTCGGCGAGTTCGGATTGATCATCAGCGGCACCGACAGCACCGACAGCATGGTCACGAACGACAGCACCAGTCCGACCAGCAGCGTGCCCCGCACCTGCGGCAATACGATGTCGGCCAGGACGCGCAAGCCGCGGGCGCCGAGGTTGCGCGCCGCCTCGACGTGCTGCGTCTCGAGCGACGCCATTGCGCCGGCGAGCAGCAGCGTCACGAACGGCGCCTGCTTCCAGACGAAGGCGACCACGATGCCGCGCCAGTCGAGCAGGCTCTGCGCCGACAACGGCTCGATCAGGCCGCTGCCGATCAGGACGTGATTGAGCATGCCGTTCTTGGCAAGGAAGGTGCGCATCACCTGGCCGGCGACGACGAACGGGATGAACAGCGGCCAGCGGTACAGCCAGCGCAGCATCGCCACCGCGCGCGGGTGCCCGCCCAGCGTCAGGTAGCCGGCGATGGCGATGGCGACCAGCCCGATCAGCAATGTCGAGAGCAGGACGATCGCCAGCGTGAACAGAAGATCGGTCGAGTAGAGATCGAACGACTTCTCGAAATGCTCGAGGGTGAATCCGCCGTCCTTGCCGCGGAAAGCGACGATCGCCGACATGGCGAGCGGCGCGATGAAGAAGGCGCCGACGACGGCGAGCGCCGGCGCGACCAGCAGCGGACCCTGCCAGCGCGAGCGCGATGCCGACGCTGCGCTCATCTCGCGCCGCGGCGGCGCGGGGGACAGGAGCCCGGCATCGGCGCCATGGCGGCGGCGCCTACTTCAGCACCACCCGCTCGTAGCCCTCGACGATGTCGGTGAAATACTGCGACAGCGGGAACGGCTTGCCGTACTTCGACAGCTCGCTGGGCGAGATGTCGGTGAACAGCTTGTTCCAGCTCGCCTGGTCGAGCTTCGGCTGCACGTACTTCGGGTCGATCCCTGGATACCAGTTGAACTGCTTGACGATGCCGTCGGCCTGGACTTCCGGACTTTCCGCCAATTCCACGAATTTCTTGGCCAGCGCCGCATGCGCGGCCTTGGCCGGAATCACGTAGTACATCGGCTGGCCGGGCAGACCCGGCGCAGGCAGCGACAGCTTCATCTTCGGGCTCATGCGCCCGTCGGCCTGCCAGGTGTAGAACATGTCGACCCAGACCGGGCCGATCGCGATCTCGCCGCGGTTGAGCATGTCGAGCGTGCCGGCATTGCCGGGGGTCATCACGACGAACTGGTTGAAATCTTTGAGGCTGCCCAACGCCTTGTCGATCGCCGGCTTGGCGGCAGGATCGTAGGGGCCCTTCTCGAGCTTGTCGCCCATGCCGGTCTTGGCCTCGACCCAGCCCATCACGAAGCCGACGCCCGACATGCCGCCCTTGACGCCGTTGTAGCCGAACTGCTTCGGATGCTTCTTCACCCAGTCGGTGAGCTCGGCGAACGAGCGCGGCGGCGCCTTGACCAGCTCCGGGTTGTAGGCGAATGCGATCTGGCTGTGGAACATCGGCAGCACGTAGCCGTCGACGTTGGCGCCCAGCGCGTTGGTCGCTGTGTCGCGGCTCACCAGCTTGCCGACGTCGACGTCCTTGCGGTACGGCATCAGCAGCTTGTCGCCGACCATCGTCGCGGCGCCGCGCTGATGGACGACGGCGACGTCGACGTCCCAGTCTGCCGACCCGGCCTTCTGCTGCGCCGACAGCTTCTCGTAGATCTTCTGCGAGCCCGAGTCGCCGGGACCGGTGCCGACGGCGCGCACCTTGACGCCGGGATTGGCTGCCTCGAACTTCGGCGCCAGGTAGTTGTTGACGTAGTCGACCATGTTCTGATCGCCGGCAGTGACGACGTTCAGGGTGGTCTGCGCATCGACCGCGCCGGCAAAGGCGAATGCTGCGGCGACGGCAAGCAGGCGAGCTTTCATCGAATCCTCCACGATCCTGGTTACGGCTTCTGACAACAAGCGATTGCCGGCCGCCGGCGCGTTCGGCCCAGGCGCGGCCAGGCGCGAGCGGCAATTCGACAATACCGCAAATCCGCACGCCGCGACATCATGCCGCCGGACGCAACGTGCCGGCCAGGGCGCCCGGGTCGCCGGGCGCGAACAGCAGCAACGACTCGCGCGGGACGAGCACGCAAACCTCGTCGCCCTCGGCAGCGCGGAGCGCAGCCTGCACCCACACGTCGCCGCCGTGGGTGCGCACGCGATAGCGATAGCCGTGGCCGACATA
>DATEFZ010000097.1:0-8781 GCA_035280325.1 Casimicrobiaceae bacterium | reverse complement strand
GTCGCAATAGACCTCGGAATAGCACTCGTCCGACGCGATGACGAAACCGTGGCGATCGGACAATTCGAACAGCCGCCGCCACTCGTCCACACCCGTCACCCGCCCGGTCGGATTGTCGGGCGAGCAGACGTAGACGAGCTGGGTGCGCGACCAGACGGCGTCGCCGACATCGTCCCACGCCGGGATAAAGCGATCGGCGGCAACGCTGTCGACGTAGTGCGGCGTCGCGCCGGCGAGCAGCGTTGCTCCCTCGTAGATCTGGTAGAACGGATTGGGCACGATCACCGTCGCGCCGACCCGCGAGCGGTCGACGACGGCCTGGGCGAACGCGAACAGTGCCTCGCGGCTGCCGAGCACCGGCAGCACTTCGCGTGTCGCGTCGAGCGCGGACAGACGGTGACGCGCGATCAGCCACGCTGCGATCGCTTCGCGCAGCTCGGGGGCGCCCGCGGTTGTGGGATAATTCGCGAGCCCGCTGCTGCCCGCGGCCAGGGCGTCGCGTATGAACTGCGGCGTCGGATGCCTGGGCTCGCCGATCGACATGTTGATCAGTGTCTTCGGCGCGCCGCGGTCGGCGCCGGCGAGCAGCCGGCGCAGCCGCTCGAACGGGTAGGGCTGCAACAACGCGAGCTGCGGATTCAACGGCTCGAAGGCTGACGATGGCGGACGCAATCGCGACCGAAGCCGGATTATACGGGGCTGCCTCGCCACCGCCGCGACGGGTGCGAGTCGTGGCTGCCGTTGGGCTGGTCGCCGCATTGGCGCTGCTCGCGCTGGTGCTTGCGCACTGGGGCTGGACGTGGTTCGGCCCCGCTCCGGCGGTCATCGCCGTCCCGGTTTCCGAAACCGATCTTGCCGCGCGCGCCGCGTCGACGCGGCTGTTCGGAAGCTCGACGCCGACGCCCGATAACGCGCCCGCCGGTGCTGACCTGGGCGATCTGCGATTGCTCGGCGTGTTCGCCGAAAGCGGCGGCAACGGCTACGCGCTGTTCCGGGCCGGGTCGCGCGGCGCGATCCTGGCTGAGCCCGGCGACGAGATCGCGCCCGGTATCCGGCTCGAGCGCGTTCGGCCGGACGGCGTGAATATCATCGACGGTGGCGTGCCGCGCGATCTCTCGCTGCGCAGCGCGACTCCTGCCGCCGATGCTTCCAGACCGGCGGCCGGTTCGCCGCAGGTCGCGCTGGCTGCACCGGCTTCCAAACCCGCCGCCGGTGCGCCGCAGGTCGCACCGGCCGCTTCGGCCGCCAGGCCGGCTGCGTGCGTGCCGCCACCGGGCTTCAAGGGCCCGATCGTGCGCCTGAACGCCGAGTTGCTCGGCGGCATGATCGATGCGCCCGCCGCCTGGAACGCGCTGGTGGCGCGGGCGTCGGGCGCATTGGTGGTTCGCGATCAGAGCGGCTACGCGGGCATGCTGGGACTGAAGAACGGCGATCGGGTCGAGCGCGCGAACGGCATTGCGCTCGAGGTCCCCGACGACATCCCGGCGACGGTCATCAAGCCTCTGGTCAGGAGCCAGCAGGTCTGGCTGCAGGGGACGCGCGGCGGCAAGCCGCAGCAGTGGCTGTATCTGAACGCCGGGGCGTGTCCGGGCTAGGGCCTGTTAACAGGCCCTAGATGCCGGCCGGCAGCCGATCGAGCAGTTCCGGCAGCGACGCGATCTCGCCATCGGCGCCCCACGCCTGCGGCGTCTCGTCGCCACCCACGTAGCCGTAGCGCGCGATCAGCGTGCGCATGCCGGCGGCGCGGCCGGCGATTACGTCTCGCTCGGCGTCGCCGACGTATACGCAGTCGGCAGGCGCGGTCGACAGCGCCAGCGCGCCGGCGATGAGCGGTGCCGGGTGCGGCTTGCTTTCGCTGGTGGTGTCGCCGCAGATCAGCGCGCCGCAGCGTGTCGCGAGCGCCAGTCGCTCGACCAGCGGCAGCGTGAAGCGCGAGGCCTTGTTGGTGACGATGCCCCAGCGCAAGCCGCGGCGCTCGATCTCGGAGAGCACCCGCTCGGCGTCCGGGAACAGCGTCGTCGCTTCGCACAGCGCCGCGGCGTAGTAGGCGAGGAACGCGTCGCGCAGCGGCACGAAGTCGGGATGCTCTCGGCCGATGCCGAATCCCGCCGCAAGCAGGCCGCGCGCGCCGTGCGAGGACTGCGGACGCAGAACCGCCGGCGGCAGCGGCGGCAGCCCGCGGTCGGCGCGCACGCGGTTGAGCGCAGCGGCCAGGTCGCCCGCGGTGTCGGCCAGCGTGCCGTCGAGATCGAACAGCACCGCCCGCACCGCCAGCCGGTGCACGGTCTTGCGCCGGACGCCTTCCGCCGCGTCCGGCGTACGACGCTCATGCATCGCGACGGAAGGCGGCGAGGTAGTTGACCGACGTATCGGCGGCGAGCCGGTAGGTGCGCGCCAGCGGGTTGTACGTCATTCCGGTCAGGTCGACGGCCTCGAGTTGTGCGGCCCTCGCGAAGCCGACGATCTCGGCCGGCTTCAGGAATCGCGCGTAGTCGTGCGTCCCGCGCGGCAGCAGGCGCAGCACGTATTCGGCGCCGACGATCGCGAACAGGTACGACTTCGGATTGCGATTGATCGTCGAGCAGACGACGACGCCGCCCGGACGCGCCAGCCGGGCGCATGCGGCGACCATCGCCGCCGGGTCGGGCACGTGCTCGAGCAGCTCCATGCAGGTCACCAGGTCGAACGCCGCCGGCTGCTCGAGCGCGAGCGCCGCGGCGGAGATCATCCGGTAACGCACCGCCGATTTCGATTCGAGCTGATGCAATCGCGCTACCGCCAGCGCCGGCTCGGACAGGTCGGTGCCGACGACGTTGGCCCCGGCGCCGGCCATCGCCTCGGCCAGGATGCCGCCGCCGCAGCCGACATCGACCACGTTCTTGCCGGCGAGCCCGCCGCACTGGCGGACGATGTACGCCAGGCGCAGCGGATTGATGTCGTGCAGCGGCTTGAAGTCGCTGCCCGGATCCCACCAGCGATGTGCCAGCGCGCCGAACCGGGCGAGCTCCGCCGGATCGGCGTTGTCGACGCTTTGGGTCATGGCAGCGATGTTCGTCGTCGCAGCGAAATTGCAACGACGATTCTACTCGCTTCGCGACTGCAGGCGTTCCTGCCAGAACCGGGTGCGCGCCGCGAGCTCGCCTGCGTCGACTCGGGCCAACCGCCGCTCGCTGACGACGCGCTCGCCGGCGACCCATACGTCGGTCACCTGGTCGCGGCCGGTGACGTGGATCAATTGCGCGATCGGATCGAAGCAGGGCGCATGCTCGACCGCACCGAGATCGACGGCGATCAAGTCGGCGGATTTGCCCGGCTCGAGGGTCCCGATGTCGCGCTCGAGCCCGAGCGCTCGGGCGCCGTTCAGCGTCGCCATCTCGATGACGTCGGCGGCGGGAAGCACGGCGGCATCGCCGCTCGCGCCCTTGGCCAGCAGCGCGGCCAGGCGCGCTTCGCCGAACACATCGAGCCTGTTATTGCTGGCGGCGCCGTCGGTTCCCAGCGCGACGTTGACGCCGCGCCGCGCAAGCTCTGCCACCGGGGCAATGCCGCTGGCGAGCTTCAGATTCGAGGCCGGGCAATGCACGACGTGGCAGCCCTGCTCGTGCAGCAGCGCAATGTCGGCATGGTCGAGATGCGTGCCGTGCACCGCGATGAAGCCGGGGCCGGTCACGCCGAGGTGATGCAGCCGCTGCAGCGGCCCGACGCCGAACGCGGCGACGCTCGCCGCCCGCTCGCCGTGCGTCTCGAGCAGGTGCGTCTGGATCGGCAGGTCGAGTTCCCGGGCGTAGACGACGATCTTGCGCCAGCTCGCGTCGCCGACCGTGTACGGCGCGTGCGGCGCCAGCGAAAACGAAAGCAGCGGCTCGTTGCGCCAGGCGTCGCGCGCGGCGAGCCCCGCCTGCAGATAGCCGTCGGCGTCGGCCGCGAATGCGGTCGGAAAATCGAGCACGGCGACGCCCAGCATCGCCCGCATGCCACTCTCGCGATAGGCGCGGGCGGCTGCGTCGGGAAAGAAGTACTGGTCGTTGCAGCAGGTGACGCCGCCGCGGAGCATCTCGGCGGCGCCGAGCAGCGTCCCGTCGTGGACGAACTCGGGCGACAGAAACGCGGCCTCGAGCGGCCAGATGCGTTTTTCGAGCCACGGCTCGAGCGCGAGGTCGTCGGCGATCCCGCGCAACAACGTCATCCCGGCGTGGGTATGCGCGTTGACCAGCCCCGGCAGCAGCGCATGCGTGCCGAGTGCGACGCAATGCCGGGCTGCGAACTCGCGTTCGGCAACGGCGGTCGGCAGCACGGCGGCGATGCGGCCGGCGTCGACGGCGACCGAATGCAGCGGCAGCGCGCCGCGCGGCGCTACCGGCAGCACCCAGCGGGCATCGAGGCGCAGATCGACGGTCGGCATCGGCAATGCTCGAGCGGCAAAGAAAAAGCCCCGCGCCAGGGCGGGGCTTTTTCCGCGGGCAAGCTCGCGTTCTAGCGGCTGACCGCTTCGCCCTTGACTTCGACTTCGACGCGGCGGTTCGGCGCCAGGCAGGCAACCAGCTCCTTGAAGTTCTTCTGGTTGCAGACCACGCCGGGGATCGGCTGCGTCTTGCCCATGCCGAGGGTCTCGATCTTGTCGCGCGGCACTCCGCGGCTCACCAGGTAGTCGCGCACCGTGTTGGCACGGCGCTCCGACAGGCGCTGGTTGTACGCCTGGGTGCCGATGCGGTCGGTGTGCCCGGTGACCAGCACCAGCTCGAGCTTGGTGACATTGCGCAGGCGGTCGATGACTTCGCTGTCCAGCGCCGCCTTGCCTTCGGGTTTCAGCACCGACTTGTCGAAATCGAACAGCGCCTTGGCCGCCAGCGTGATCTTCTGCACTTGCGCGCCGGGCGCGGGTGCTGGTGCCGGCGCGGGCGCGGGCGGAGGTGTCACGGCCGGTGCCGGAGTCGGCGGCGCGGCGACCTTCACCAGGTCGGGATCGCATTCCCGGATCGCCATCGCCGGCGTCCAGTAGCCAGCGCGCCAGCACAGCCCGGTGCCGCTGCGCCAGACGTTGTGGTCGGGCGGCCCGAACTGCTCGAGCCAGTAGGCGCTGTTCTTCGGATCGGCCTGGCCAAACGCCGCACCGGCCAGCAGGGCTGCGGTGGCGCCGGTCACGATGGCCGCGATCAGACGATTGTTCATCAGATTCACCTCTCTGCTGGAGTTGTTGAGTTTTACCCGTTCGTTTCGGAGCGTAACGGCAACTTTTGTTCGTAGTCGTGTGGGGAACCCGACTTCAGCCGACTATAGCATAGGGTTTTTGCCCCTGCAAAGCGAACTGGGCGCGCTACGGGCGGATATTGCAAGGTGTCGCGGCGATACAACGGTCATGCTAAAATTCACCATTTGCCGCAAGCCCGCGCTGCGACGGGCGCAAGCGCCGCTGCGCGAGCGAAATCCAGCCCTGCGCCGGGCCGCCGGCGGCGCGGCATTTGTAAACATTTCAACCGATAGAGGACCCGGTCGACGATGGAGCAGTTCGCCAAAGAAACGCTGCCGGTAAGCCTCGAAGCGGAAATGCGGCATTCCTACCTCGATTACGCCATGAGCGTAATCGTCGGCCGCGCCCTGCCCGATGTGCGCGACGGGCTGAAGCCGGTGCATCGCCGGGTGCTGTTCGCGATGCACGAGGCGAACATCGTCTGGAACCGCCCTTACGTGAAGTGTGCGCGCGTCGTCGGCGACGTGCTCGGCAAGTATCACCCGCACGGCGACAGCGCGACCTACGAGGCGCTGGTGCGCATGGTGCAGGATTTCTCGCTGCGCTATCCGCTGATCGACGGTCAGGGCAATTTCGGATCGGTCGACGGCGACGCGCCGGCGGCGTATCGCTACACCGAATGCCGCCTCGAGCGGATCACCGCCGAGATGCTGGCCGACATCGACAAGGAAACCGTCGATTTCGTGCCCAACTACGACGGCAAGGAACTGGAGCCAGCGGTCCTGCCGACGCGGATTCCGAACCTGCTGGTCAACGGTTCGTCGGGCATCGCGGTCGGCATGGCGACCAACATTCCGCCGCACAACCTGGCCGAGATCGTCAGCGCCTGCCTGGCGCTGCTCGACCATCCCGACAGCACGGTCGACGACCTGATCGAGCACGTGCCGGCGCCCGATTTCCCGACCGCTGGCATCATCTTCGGTACCGACGCGGTGCGCGAGGGCTACCGTACCGGACGCGGCCGGGTGGTGATCCGCGCCCGCACCCACGTCGAGGACCTGGAGAAGGGCGGTCGCCAGGCGATCATCGTCGACGAGCTGCCTTACCAGGTCAACAAGGCCACGCTGCTCTCGCGCATCGGCGAGCTGGTGCGCGACAAGAAGTTCGACGGCATCTCCGACCTGCGCGACGAATCCGACAAGTCGGGCATGCGGGTGGTGATCGAGCTCAAGCGCGGCGAAGTCGCCGAGATCGTCCTCAACAATCTGTTCAAGCAGACGCAGCTCCAGGACAGCTTCGGCATGAACCTGGTGGCGCTGGTCGACGGCGCGCCGCGGCTGCTCAACCTCAAGCAGTTTCTCGAGTTCTTCCTGCAGCATCGGCGCGAGGTCGTCGTGCGCCGCACCCGCTTCGAGCTCGCCAGGGCGCGCGAGCGCGGGCATATCCTGGAAGGGCTGGCGGTAGCGCTGTCGAACGTCGACGAGATCATCGCGCTGATCAAGTCAGCCAGCACGCCGGCCGACGCAAAGACCGCGCTGATGGAGCGGCTGTGGCGCTCGTCGCTGGTCGAGGACATGCTGGCGCGCTCGGTGGCGGACGCGGTGCGTCCCGAAGGCCTCGCCGCCCACTACGGCTGGCAGGCGCAGACGGAACTGCGCGGTTATCGGCTGTCCGACGCGCAGGCGCAGGCGATCCTCGAGCTGCGGCTGCAGCGCCTGACCGGACTCGAGCAGGACAAGATCACCGGCGAGTACCGCGAGGTGATGGTGCAGATCGTCGACCTGATCGACATTCTCGCCAAGCAGGCACGGGTGACGGCGATGATCGGCGACGAGCTGAAGTCGATGCGCGACCAGTTCGGCGACAAGCGCCGGTCGGAGATCGTGGCGCAGGGCATCGACCTGTCGACCGAGGACCTGATCGCTCCGGAGGACATGGTCGTGACCTTGTCGCACGGCGGCTACATGAAGGCGCAGCCGGTGGCCGAATACCGCGCCCAGCGCCGCGGCGGCCGCGGCAAGCAGGCGACCGGGACCAAGGAAGACGACTTCATCGACCGCCTGTTCATCGCCAACACGCACGATTACATCCTGTGCTTCTCCAACCGCGGACGCGTCTACTGGCTCAAGGTGTACAACGTGCCGCAGGGCGGTCGCATCTCGCGCGGCAAGCCGATCGTCAACCTGGTGCCGCTGCTCGAGCACGAAAAGATCACGGCGATCCTGCCGGTGCGCGAATTCGTCGACGATCGCTTCGTGTTCATGGCCACCGCCGCGGGCACCGTCAAGAAGACGCCGCTGTCCGAATTCTCGAGGCCGCGCCCGTCGGGGATCATCGCCGTCGATCTCGACGACGGCGACCACCTGATCGGCGCGGCGCTGACCGACGGCAGCCACGACGTGATGCTGTTCAGCTCGGGCGGCAAGGCGGTGCGCTTCGAGGAGCGCGACGTGCGCTCGATGGGCCGCAACGCGCACGGCGTGCGCGGCATGGCGCTCGACAAGGGACAGCGCGTGATCTCGATGCTGGTCGCCGACGACGAGGCGCAGTCGGTGCTGACGGCGACCGAGAACGGCTACGGCAAGCGCACGCCGATCGTCGAGTACACCCGGCACGCCCGCGGCACCAAGGGCATGATCGCGATCCAGCAGACGGCGCGCAACGGCAAGGTCGTCGCCGCCGCGCTGGTGTTGCCCGACGACGAGGTGATGCTGATCTCGACCGGCGGCGTCCTGATCCGCACCCGCGTCTCCTCGATCCGGGAGATGGGCCGCTCGACGCAGGGTGTTACGCTGATCAACCTGGGCGAGGGCGAGAAGCTCGCCGGCCTCGAGCGCGTGGTCGAAACCGAGGACGTGAACGACGAGCCTGAATAGGCGGTCGCAGCCCGCGGGCGAGCGATGAGCAACGACGACAGCGACCAGGAGCTCCGCCGTCACCGCGCGGCGATCGACGGCCTCGATCGCGACATCCTGCGCACGTTGAACGAGCGCGCCGCGCATGCGCAGGCGATCGGCCGGCTGAAGGGCGCCGGCGCGGCGTACCGGCCGGAGCGCGAGGCGCAGGTGTTGAAGTCGCTGCGCGAGGCGAACCCGGGGCCGCTGCCGGGCGACGCGGTCGCCGGCATATTTCGCCAGGTGATGTCGGCCTGCCGCGCCCTCGAGCAGCCGTTGCGCATCGCCTACCTCGGGCCGGCCGGAACGTTCAGCCACGAGGCGGTCGGCAGGCATTTCGGCGCCTCGGTCGAAGCCGAGCCCTGCGCCTCGATCGACGAGGTCTTTCGCGCCGCCGAGTCCGGCCAGACCGATTACGCGGTGGTGCCGGTCGAGAATTCCAGCGAGGGCGCGGTCGGCCGCACGCTCGACCTGATGTGCCAGACCGATCTGTCGATCGTCGGCGAGATTCGTCTGCGCATCCAGCAGAATCTGTTGTCGAAAGCGGCTTCGCTGGCGGAGGTCAGCAAGATCTACTCGCACGCGCAGTCGCTGGCGCAGTGCGTGCAGTGGCTCGCTCGCCACCTGCCGGCTGCCCCGCGTATCCCGGTGGCGAGCAACGCCGAGGCGGCTCGGCTGGCCGCGGGCGAGCCGGCCGCG